>JAEXCA010000155.1 GCA_023393755.1 Actinomycetes bacterium
ACCCGGCGGACGAGGCGGCGCTGGCCGCCGAACGCGAGGCACTGGCCACCGAGCAGTCCCGGCTCCGGAAGTTGAGCGAGGATCTGGAACGCCGGTCCTCCGAACTGGCCGCGGCGGAAGCCGAGCACCTGGCGAAGCTCGCCCACCTGGCCGGGACCACGCCGGAGGAGGCACGGGCGGAGTTGCGGGGTCAGGTGGAGCGCGAGGAGCGCCTGCATGCCGCCCAACTGGCCCGCGAGATCGAGGCCGAGGCGCGCCGGACCGGTGAGGATCGCGCCCGCCAGATCATCACCGGCGCCATCCAGCGGCTCGCGGCCGAGCAGACCACCGAGTCGGTGGTCGCCACGGTGGCGCTGCCCAGCGACGAGATGAAGGGCCGGATCATCGGCCGGGAGGGCCGCAACATCCGGGCCTTCGAACAGGTGACCGGGGTCAACGTCATGATCGACGACACCCCGGAGAGCGTCGTGCTCTCCTGCTTCGATCCGGTTCGCCGGGAAACCGCGCGCCTCACCCTCACCGAACTGGTCGCCGACGGCCGGATCCACCCGGCCCGGATCGAGGAGGTGCATGCCCGCAGCCAGCGCCAGATCGAGGAGTTGTGCCAGCGGGCCGCCGAGGACGCCCTGCTGGAGATGGGCATCACGGATCTCGACCCCGGGCTGGTGCCGTACATCGGCGCCCTGAAGTACCGGACCTCCTACGGCCAGAACGTGCTGGCACACCTGGTCGAGTGCGGTCACATCGCCGCGATGATGGCCGCCGAACTCGGGATGAACGTCGACGTCTGCCGGCGGGCGGCCTTCCTGCACGACATCGGCAAGGCGCTCACCCACGAGGTGGAGGGCTCCCACGCCGCGATCGGCGCCGACCTGGCCCGCCGCCACGGGGAGCATCCGGACATCGTCCACGCGATCGCGGCGCACCACAACGAGATCGAGCCCAAGACCGCGGAGGCCGTCCTGGTCCAAGCCGCAGACGCGATCAGCGGCAGCCGCCCAGGCGCCAGGCGGGAGAGCCTGGAGCTCTACGTCAAGCGGCTGCAGCGGCTGGAGGAGATTGCCCGCGCCCACGCCGGGGTGGACAAGGTCTTCGCCATGCAGGCCGGTCGTGAGGTCCGGGTGATGGTCGCACCGGATCGGGTCAGCGACGCCGAGTCGCAGGCCATCGCCCGGGAGATCGCCAAGGAGGTCGAGGGCGAGCTGACCTACCCCGGCAGCATCAAGGTGACCGTGGTGCGCGAATCCCGCGCGGTGGCGCTGGCCCGCTGAAGGTGCCGCTGACTGCGGTCGGCGGGTAAAGTGCCTGCGTTGTCCGGCGAACGTAAGGAAACTCCACGGTCCATGGCCCGCACCTATGAGGTGGTCACCTACGGCTGCCAGATGAACGTCCACGACTCCGAGCGGATCTCCGGGGTGCTGGAGGACGCCGGGTACGCGCGCGCCCCGGAGGGCGAGCAGGCCGACGTCGTGGTGTTCAACACCTGCGCGGTACGGGAGAACGCCGACAACCGGCTGTACGGCAACCTCGGCCATCTCGCGCCGATCAAGGCCTCCCGTCCCGGCATGCAGATCGCCGTCGGCGGCTGCATGGCCCAGAAGGACAAGGACGTGGTGGTCCGCAAGGCACCCTGGGTGGACGTCGTCTTCGGCACCCACAACCTCGGCTCGCTGCCGGCGTTGCTGGACCGCGCCCGGGTGCTGGAGGAGTCCCAGGTCGAGATCCTGGAATCGCTGGAACGGTTCCCGTCCACCCTGCCCACCCGGCGGGATTCGGCCTACGCGGCCTGGGTGTCGATCAGCGTGGGCTGCAACAACACCTGCACCTTCTGCATCGTCCCGGCGCTGCGCGGCAAGGAGACCGACCGCCGGCCGGGCGACATCCTGGCCGAGATCCAGGCGCTGGTCGCCGAGGGCGTGCAGGAGATCACCCTGCTGGGCCAGAACGTGAACAGCTACGGCGTCGAGTTCGGCGACCGGCAGGCCTTCGGCAAGCTGCTGCGGGCCGGCGGGGGGATCGACGGACTCGAGCGGGTCCGGTTCACCTCGCCGCACCCGGCCGCCTTCACCGATGACGTGATCGCGGCGATGGCCGAGACGCCGAACGTGATGCCCTCGCTGCACATGCCGCTGCAGTCCGGCTCGGACGTGGTGCTGAAGGCGATGCGGCGCTCCTACCGCAGCCAGAAGTACCTGGGCATCCTCGACCGGGTGCGGGCGGCGATGCCGGAGGCCGCGATCACCACCGACATCATCGTCGGCTTCCCGGGTGAGACCGAGGCCGACTTCCAGGCCACCCTCGACGTGGTGGAGGCCTCCCGGTTCGCCGCCGCCTTCACCTTCCAGTACTCCATCCGTCCCGGGACGCCGGCGGCCACCATGCCCGACCAGGTGCCGCGCGAGGTCGTCCAGGAACGGTACGAACGGCTGGTGGACCTGGTCGGCCGGGTCGCCCACCAGGAGAACCAGGCACTGGTGGGACGCCGGGTGGAGGTGATGTTCGCCGACGGCGAGGGACGCAAGGACGCCGCCACCGCGCGGATGTCCGGCCGGGCGAAGGACAACCGGCTGGTGCACGTCAGGGTGCCGCAGGACGAGGCGGACCGGCCGCGTCCGGGCGACTTCGCCGAGGTCGAGGTGACCTACGCCGCGCCGCACCACCTGAACGCCGACGGCGGGCTGCTTGGCCTGCGTCGCAGCCGGGGCGGGGACGCCTGGCAGGCCCGCCAGGCGGTACCGGACGCCCGTCCGCTGGTGGGCCTGGGGATGCCAGCGCGACGCACGGCGTAGCGGAGGACGACCCTTCGGGACTCGCGCGTCGCGCGACCCCAGGGATCGTCCAGGCGCGTGTCCGCCACAGGCGGAGTCGCGAAGGGCCGTCCGCAAAGAAAAAGACCAGGGGGCCGGTGTTACCCGACCCCCTGGTTCGTTGTCAGATCTGATCGATCGGCACGGCTCTATTCGGCCGGCTTCGACAGGTTCTCCACCTGATCCTTCAAGAAATCCTGAGCCTGATCGACCTGTGCCTCGAACTTGCCGCCAGTCGCGTTGTCAACAGCGTCACCGACTGAGTCGATTCCCTGCTTGACTGCATCGGAGTGGTCAGCAACGGCATCTTTGATCTGGTCAACGATATCCATGCGACCTCCTTTCTCTCACCAGCGCCAGAAGGCCGTCTTCAGGCTGTACTTCAGTTGTACCCCACGTGGGCGCCGCAGGGAAGAGGCGCGCCAGAAACGGCACAATGGGTCGAGCAATGAGTGAGATACCGGTGCTGGTCGTCAACGGACCCACCGCCAGCGGCAAGACCGCGGTGGCGGTGACGGTCGCGCACCTGCTGGCCGCCGACGGGATCGTCGCCGAGGTGGTGAACGCCGATTCCATGCTGGTCTACCGCGGCATGGACATCGGGACCGCGAAACCCACCCTCGCCGAACGCGGCGGGGTGCCGCATCACCTGATCGACATCGCCGAGGTCACCGAGACCGCCAGCGTCGCCGACTTCCAGGGGCTGGCGCGGGCCGCGATCGCGGACTGCCGGGGCAGGGGGGTGGTGCCGATCGTGGCGGGTGGCTCGGCGCTCTACATGCGGGCGATCCTGGACGAGTTCGACTTCCCCGGTACCGATCCCGAGCTGCGCGGACGGCTGGAGGCCGAGCTCGCCGAGATCGGTTCCGAGGCGCTGCACGCCCGGCTGGCCGAGATCGCCCCGGAGGCCGCGGCGGGCATCCTGCCCGGCAACGGCCGGCGAGTCGTCCGCGCCCTGGAGGTGATCGAACTGACCGGCTCCTTCCGTCCGGTGCTGCCGGAGGCGGGCTACGCCCTCGACGGCGTCCTGCAGTTCGGCCTCGCGCTGGAGCGTGCCGCGATGGACGCCCGGATCGAGACCCGGGTCGAGCGGATGTGGGAACAGGGCTTCGTGGACGAGGTGCGCGGACTCATTCCACGCGGGTTGCGGGACGGGAGGACGGCGTCGCGGGCGCTGGGCTATCGGCAGATCCTGGACCACCTGGACGGCCGCTGCACCGAGGAGGAGGCGCGCCAGGCGACCATCTCGGGCACCCGCCGGTTCGCCCGCAAGCAGCTGGGCTGGTTCCGGCGGGATCCCCGGATCACCTGGTTCCCGGCGGATGAAGCGGCGGTGCGGATCCGGGACGCCGTCCGGCCGGCGCTGGAGCGGTAGGCC
>JAEXCA010000161.1 GCA_023393755.1 Actinomycetes bacterium
GCACGGCAGGAGGCCGCAGCGACAGCGATATGGAAGACGCTGGAACCCGACGACCTGCCGCGCCTGCGCATCTACGCCCGCATCTTCGGCACCGAGACGGTGGTGAAGAACCGCGCCGTCTACCAACTCCACTCTGAGCCGCACACCCGCGACAGCGGCCTCCGTAACGACGGGCCGACCCTAGGTCGGTGAGGGTAGCAGAAACGGGGAGGCAGCGATCAGGTGGTCACGAGGCTGGAGGCGCGGCGGTAGGCGTCGGGGGTGATGCCGGTGGCGGTGCGGAAATCGTGGGTGAGGTGGGATTGGTCGGTGTAGCCGAGGTCGGCGGCAATAACGGCCAGTTCCTCGGTGGGCCGGGTCGCGAGGGCGAGGGCGACCTCTTGGAGGCGGATGCGGCGGCTGAGCCACTTCGGGCCGTGCCCCAGCGTGTCAAGACAGGCGCGCTGGATCGTCCGCGCGCTGCGTGCGAACCGTTCCGTGAGCGTTGCACTCGTCCGGTGGTGGATGCGCTCGCGCAGCTCGGTGAGCACGTCGTTCGCTAGCAAGCCCGCCGAAGACGGGGCATGCTGCGCGACGGCCTGCCTGATCGCTTCGTTCGCCGCCTGCGCCCGCTCGGTGGGATCGGTGCCGGAGGCGATGCGCTGTATGAGTGCGTGCAGACGTGGGTCGAGTTTCGCTGTGAGTGGCACGGTGGCGTCGGCGAGCTGTGTGGGGGTGAGGTCGCTGAGCACGGCGAGTCCCGCGGGACGGAACCGGATGGCGAACACTCGTCCGGTGCCGCCGATGGTGCGCCTCCACGCCTTGCCATGGACTCCTGTGACTACGAGCGGGGCGGGCACGTCGCCTTCTTCGATCGTGACGGTGACGGCGGGCAGGTCGATGATCGGCTGATCCAAGCGTTCGCCGCTTTCCAGCGCCCAGGAGACATGCCAATACTGATCGACAACCGCCGAGACGGCGGGGTCGGGGTCGATCCAGCCCGCCTGGTAGCGTGCCAGCCGCTCGGGGTAAAGCACGCCGGATCGCTCGGAGCCCGCAATCGGGCGCTCACGGGCGTCAGCGGTCAGTGTCACGCCTCCCATTGTCTCAGGCCACCCCCGCAGGCTGTCGCTTTTCTCCTATCGCGCGCCCTGCGTGCTGGGGGACACTGGATAGCGTGGGAAGCACGAACTACACCGGCACATTCATCCAGGTTGCCGACGACTGCCCGACCGAAGCAGCGGAGATGCCCCCGGTCGGCGGCAAGGCCCCGACCGTCGCGGCACTCCAGCACGCGCTCATCTCCCAACATCCGTATGAGTTGACCAGCGACGACGTGCTGTTCGAGGTGCACGCCAGCCGCCAGGGCATCCCCGCCGAGGAACGAGCCGGAGCGCGGGAGGCGTTCTTCGCCAAGGATCAGGCGTGCCTGCGATCCTCACCGCTGGGCAAACGCTATGGATGGGGCATCCACCACGACACAGACAGTCGCGTCGCGCTGGTGCCGCTCGGCTCCGACGAGTACCGAGTCCTTGCCGCCGACCCCACTGTGAAACAGCTCAAAGCCATGCGCTCCAAACGCGCCTGACCGGAGACGCCCTTCATGCTCGATGCCTTTCTTCATCTGAACTGGCTTGCCGTCGCTCTGGCCGCCCTTGCCTACTACATTCTCGGTGCGGCCTGGTTCACCCCACTGTTCGGCAAAGCCTGGGATCGTTCCATCGGCCACGACCGCTCCCAGGCAGCGAAGTTCAGCACCGCCTACTACGTCGTTCCGCTCGTCAGTGCTGTGTCCGTCGCCCTCGCGCTCGGCCTGATCCTGACAGCCCTGGCAGCCAGCTTCGGAGAAGCGCTGATCATGGGCCTCGTCGTTGGCCTCGGCGTCGCCGCCGTTTCGATCAACAACGCCCTCACGCCCCACACGCCGCGCCCCTACGTCTTCGGGGCAGTGACCGGCGGGTACCACTTCGTCGGAATCGTAATCGTCTCCGCGATCATCGGAGCGTTCCCGAACTGACAGGTAGCGCCCGTTCCCGTAGGCTCACCGCGTCTTCGCCCACACCGTACCCGGGTGAACCCCGAAGCGACGTGCCAGCGCGTTCACGCTGACACCTTGCGCGCGGGCTGTTCGCATTGCGTCCACTTCCTCGTCCGTCAGGCGTGTTCGAGGTCGTTTACATGGTTCCGCCGACGCGCCGGTCAAGGGGTCATCAGACTCTCCGGCAGGGTCGTTGTCCTCGCGAGTGCCTTGATTCCACGCGGAAACGAGCCGCTCAACCCGCTGTCGCCTGTTCCCGCAGCGCTCCATTGCTTCCTCGAAGCGAAGACGACAATGCCCACGTCGGTGAGAACGTGGGCATTGACAGGCTCTGAGGTGTTCGGCGTCAGAGTTGCTGGCCGAGGTTGAGGAGCCAGTTCATCCACGCGACGCCGCCTCCGGCGAGGACGGCGGCACCGACGGAGACGAGCACACCGATTCGGCCTTTGCTGGCCGTGGCGTAGTTGCCGTGGCCCGTCGCGATGGCCCAGACGATTGCCGAGACGATCAGCATGAGGACGGCGACGATCAGGACGAACGTCAGGAGCGCACCGACCACGGCGCGAAGGTCTCCGATGCCGCCGAGCCCGTCGAAGTCGGGAAACACACCCATCGCCGATCACCCTGCCTTCACGGTGACGTGGAGGTGGTCGTAGTGGCCTCCGGTGATGGAGGCGGGGTCGTGCATCCCCCCGCCGTTGTAGGGTCGCCACCCCTGGGCGTCGCGGGCGACGGACCAGATTTGGCCTTGCCAGATGAGGTACTCGACGCCGAGCACCTCGGCGTTGTCCTTCATCCAGTTGGTGACCTTCCAGCCGACGTCGAGCTGGGCCGGGGTGGGGCGCTGGCCGATGCGGTTGCCGAACGTGATGTCGCACGCCCGCCCGAGGGGATGCTCGGACTTGGTGCCGGGGCGCGGTGAGTAGCAGCCCCAGCCGGTGTCGGGGAACGCTGCAAGGGTCTGCTGGTAGAGGTGGAGCATGCGAGCGGTGATCTTGCCCGAGCTGGTGGGATCGTCGACGAGCCGGTCGGGGTCTCCATCGACACCGGTCGGCGTGCCCGCAGTGGTGTTGTTGCAGGCGGCGGGTGATCCGCTGGTCGCCGTCGGCAGGTTCGCGGCCCCGTGCTCGTTGAGCCAGGCGGCGGCGTCGATGGCCTCACCGTTCGTGCCGCCGGGCCGGACCTCGAAGTGCAGATGTGCACCGGTGCTCATGCCCGAGGAACCAACATCGCCGATGTGCTGCCCGGCACTCACCCGATCTCCACGACGGACATGGATGCCGCTCTGCCACATGTGCGCGTACGCGGTCGCGACGGGCTTGCCGTCGATGGTGTGCTCGATCACGATGAGACCGCCGTACCCGCCGGAGAACTCCGCGACCGTGACGGTGCCGTCCGCGGCGGCGAGGAGCGGCGTGCCATCGGGTGCGGCGAAGTCGGTTCCGGTGTGCATCTTCCGCTCGCCCGTGATCGGGTGCACCCGCATCCCGAACGGCGAAGTCAGCACCCAGGTGCCCTCGGGCAACGGGAACACCACCCGCGACGACAACACTGCCGGGCCACCCACCCCAACCGGAGCGCTGCCGCCTGTGGTGAGGGCGGCAAGGATGCTGTCGGCAACGGGCGCATAGTTGCGGTAGCGGTCGGGGAAGGCGGACACCTCGACGGCTTGGGCGGCTTCGCCGGGGTCCATCTGCTGCCAGCCGGGGATGTCGAGCAGCCCACGCGGCGAGGGGTAGTTCGGTCCGGTCGGCCCGCCGAAGAACGCTCGCGCCTGATAGGTCGGGTCCATCAGCTCTGCGACCGAACCCCAGCCCGATTGCGGGCGCATCTGGAACAGGCCGAGGGAGTCGTGGTCGCCGCCGTTGCCGTCGTTCGGGTAGTTCGCCGACTCCGGGTAGGCGCTCGTGTTGGTGAGCATCCGCAGCGTGGACTCGGTGAGCGCGGCCATCTGCGCGATCTTGATTCCCGGCCGACCCACGTCGGTGATGCCATTGCCGGCCGTGATGATCGTTGCCGCGTGCGTGAGCTGCTGACGATTCAGGGTGAAGGTCTCGCCGTTCGCGGTGGTTACTGTGAGCGAGTCCGGGATCGGGCCGAGGTTCACGGTTCCGGCGGGGGTGGCGCAGTAGGCGGCAGCGGGGTTCATCAGTACCCCGATCCCGAGGAGTGCTGCGGCGGGTGCTAAGAACAGCAGCGCCAGGGCTGCGATGGCGGCTTTGCGGAACACGACGACCCCTTCAGCGCAGCGGGTTGTCGAGCTGCGACAGCCTCAGCAGATGACAGGTCGGACAGGTCGGGGCGCAGACGACGAACACGGTGAACGCGACCGGATGCTCACTGGTGACCGGCTGGCCGTTCCAGACCCCGGTACGATTCCGGGTGCCCTCGATCGTGACGGCCGTCGTGCCGGCCGCGAGCCGCCCCGGCTGGGCCTGCGCCACGGCGTCGGCCCAGGCGTCCGGGACGTGCGCGGTGTCGATGGTCAGGTGCTGGCGGGTGGCGTACTGCCGCAGCTCGATCCAGGCGTCTCGGGTCGGCAGGTAGACGGTCACGTCTGAGGCCAGCCCGGCTTGCTCGTCGCCGCTAGGGTCACCGACCGCGAGGATCGCCGAGGTGTAGTCCAGCGGCCACAGCCCCGAGGCCGTGTCCCACGCGAACAACGTGGACGCGACACCCTGAGCGAAGGTCTCGGGATTGGCCGAACGCGGAACCGTTGGAACCCGCGGTGGCTGGGGCGTGCTCGGGGCCACCGCAGGCGGTGCCGTCGTGACCGGGCCGGGCTCCGAGTCAGGATCGGGGCTGGTGTCACTGCGGGGGCCGGTGAGGAGTCCGTAGACGCCGACGCTGGCGAGGAGTAGCAGGACGATGCCGACAGCGATGAGGGCGACGAGTCGGCGGCGGTGGCGGGGATCGGTGGGTGCAGGGCTCATACCGAGCAGGTGCACACCCGGCACCCGTGCCCGTGGTCAGAGCGCGCGGAGGTGTGGCCGCTCCGTCATGCCTTCGCGGGCGGCTCGGAGGGCGTCGGCGAACCGGGCCGTGCCGTCGGCGGTCGCGAGGAAGTTCTCGAACTGCTCGTCGGTCAACTCGACTGCGAGGATGTCGGCGTCATAGTGGGTCCACCAGTTCGCCAGTTCACCCCAGGTCTGGACGAACGCGCGCAGGGGGTAGCGGACGGGTTGCCCGTCACCGCTGACGAGCGGCAACGGCTTGGGTGGGGTGCGCTTGCCCTTCTTGATCGACTTCGCGCGGGCCACGGCTGCTTCGGCGCGGGCGTGCAGCTCGGCCTCGCGCCGCTCCCGTGCGGTGGTGTCGGCATCGCGGATCGCTTGATAGATCGGGTGCACCGGATCGCCGGCCTCGATCCGCTCCAGCCCTGCAGCGGCCTCCGCACGCAACGTCTCGGGCTGAGTGGGGTTGTTGGCGATGTCTTCGAGGTACCCGATCTTGTCGAGTGTCTTGTACGACGCGCCACCGGGAATCATCGCTGCGGCTTGCTCGTCGGCTCGCCCGCGCGGGGTGTCTGACGGTGCGGGAAATTTTCCCGCACCGTCGTTTCCGGGCTGGTTCTCGCTGCTGAACTGCGTGGCGGACTTCCGTCGGGCGGCATCCTCGGCCATGACCTGCTTGAGCTCTCGGTAGAGGCCGGCGGCTTCGAGCTGGGTGTAGGGCTTGTGCAGCATGTTGTCGTCCTGCTCGGCGAGGAGCTGCCCGAGCCGGTCGGACAGGCCACTGCGAACCCACACGTTCACGGTGCGCCAGCCGAGCTTCCTGATTGCGGCCAAGCGTCTCGCCCCGCACACCAGCACGCCGTCGATGGTGATCGTGAGCGGTTGCAGCAGGCCGTCGCGTCCGATGGATGCCGCGAGAGCGTCAATGTCGCCGAGGTCAGCGCGGTGCCGGGCGCCGACGAGGATCGAATCGACGGTGCGGTCGAGCTGAATGCTGCCGATCTGCGGCTCGGTCACGACGACTCACCGCCTCCACCACTCGGAGCAGCCAGAGCGAGCGCGAGGATCAGATCGTCGTCGCGAAGCAGCAGGTCGAGCGTCTCGCCCAGCAGAAGCCGAAGCAGGACGCCGCGACCGCTACTGGTCGCCACGTAGGCCGGGTGAGGGTTCCCGAGCAGCGCTCTCAGCAGGGCGGCCCAGGAACGGCGCGGCAGGTCGAGCAGTGCCCGCGCGTGCCGATCGCGGCGCAGCGCCTCGTAGGCGGACTGGCGGGTGCCGGCCTTCATCAACGCCCCACAGACGTGCTCCACGGCGGCCCGCGCCGTGTCGGCGGGCCAGTCGAGCAGGCACAGCATCGCGATTGCGTCCTCGGCCGCCGACCCGGCGGACATGCACGCCTGCGCCGACCCGAGACTGTCGCGCGGCTCCGGTTCGAGATCGCTGGGGCGCAGGTCGGTGGTGTGGAACGCGGGATGGTAGTCGGCCAGCGCGGTGTCGCGTTCGGAGAACC
>JAEXCA010000175.1 GCA_023393755.1 Actinomycetes bacterium
CGGAGCCGACGCCCGAGCCGACCGATCCCTGCGCCGCCCCGGTCAGCGACACCGGCGAAGGATCGGCGATCACCATCCCGTCCGCTCAGTTGACGGTCGGTGAGCCGCTCGTGGTCAGCTGGACCACCGGCCGACCGCACAACTGCAACTGGATCGGTATCTACCCCGAGAACGTCGCGCCCGGAAGCCAAGGGTCGACGTGGTGGCAGTACACCGCCGGCGGCCAGGTGCCCCCGCCCGCCACGGCTGCACCGGGCACCTCCGGAGACGTCACCTTCACCGGGCTGACAGCCGGCACCTGGATGATCTACTTCCTCGCCGAGGACGGGTACGACCCCCTCACGGATGCGCCGCTGCAGATCACCATCACCGCCGAGGCACCCGCCGGTAGGCCCATGGCTCCCGAAGTCCAGCCTGAGGCCGAGGCACCGCTCGCCGAGCCCACCCTGGTCGACGAGCCCCCAGCGCCGCCGGTCGACGAGCCCACCCCGGCACCGCCGGTCGATGGGTCCCCGGTCGCGCCCGTCGACGAATCCCCGGCATTGCCCGACGAGTCCCCGGCCCCTGTAGACGAACCCCCGGCGCCGCCGGTCGACCAGCAGCCCGAGTCGGTGGTCCCGCCGCAGCCCAGGCGTGAACCAGCCGATACGCCCGAAACGGCCGACCAGGCTGAGGCCGACCAGCCCCAGCCCGAGCCGGAACCCGTGGCCGCGCCCGAACCTGACCCCAGCCCCAACCCGGACCCCGAGCCAGCAGCAGAGGATTCGTCCGCGCCGGAGTGAGCCACGGACGGGCCTCAGCGTCCCGCCAGCACCCAGGTCAGCGCATCGTCGATGGACTCGACCACCGGCACCCCGGGAGGATCGGCCGGACGCGCCACCACCACGACCGGGATGCGCAGTTCAGCGGCCGCGTCCAGCTTGGCCGCGGTGTGCCTACCACCTGAATCCTTGGTGACCAGCACGTCGATCCGCCGCTCCCGCAGCAGGTCGCGTTCGGCGGCCAGGTCGAACGGCCCCCGGGCCGCCAGCACTTCCCAGCCTTCCGGGATCGCGAACCCCGGCGGCTCCACCACCCGCAGCAGGACGTAGCGGCCGGTCCAGTCGGCGAGCTCGGCGGCAGCCTGCCGTCCGACGCTGAGGAAGACCCGCCGGCCCAATCCCTCGGCAGCCCGCCGGGCAGCGGTGAGATCCACCACCCAGTGCCAGTCGGAGGAGTCCGGACGCCGCCGCCAACTCGGCCGGGAGAGCCGCAGCAGCGGCATCCCGGTCTGCTGGCTGGCGGCGGCCGCATGGGCGGTGATCCGGGAGGCGAAGGGATGGGTGGCGTCCACCACCTGGCTGACCGGGTTCTCCCGCAGGTAGGCGGTCAGGCCGGCCACCCCACCGAAGCCGCCGATCCGCACCTCACCCGGCGGCAGCGCTCGCGGTGACACCGCTCCGGCCAGGGAGGTGATCACCGGCACTCCGGCGTCGAGCAACTGGCCGGCCAGCACCCGTGCCTCGCCGGTTCCGCCGAGCAGCAGCACGGTCATTGTCGTCCCCGCCGCCAGGCGATCGCCATCGCGACCAGCGCCGAACCCAGCCCGACGGCCTGGGCCAGCCGCACCCCCCGGGCAAGATCGGGCGGGGTGGGAGCCGGGCCGGTGCCGAGCTCGCCGCGGTCCTCGACGACCCCGTCGTAGGTGTTGGTGCCGCCCAGCGTGACGCCCAGCGCACCGGCGAAGGCGGCCTCCACCACACCGCCGTTCGGGCTGGGATGAGCGGGCGCCTGCTCGGCAACCGCACGGGCGGCGTCCTCGGATCGTCCACCGACCATGGTGGCCAGCCCCGTGGCCAGGGCGCCGGCGAGCCGGGCCGGGAGCCAGTTGGCCAGGTCGTCCAACCGAGCCGACGCCCAGCCGAAGTTGCGGTAGCGGGGGTTGCGGTAGCCGACCATGGCGTCGAGGGTGTTGACGGCCCGGTACCCCAGCAGGCCGGGCACCCCGGCGATCGCCCCCCAGAACAGCGGCGCCACCACCGCGTCCGAGGTGTTCTCCGCCACCGACTCCAGGGTGGCCCGGGCGATCTGGTCGGCGTCCAGCCCGGATGGGTCACGGCTGACCAGGTGCGGCAACCGGGCCTGCGCGGCCGGCAGATCGCCCGCCTCCAGTGCGTCCGAGATGAGCTCCGCCTCGCGGGCGAGCGAGCGTCCGCCGAGCACCGCCCAGGTGGCGGCCGCGGTGACCGCCGTCCGCAGCCCGGGGCGGTCGCGGCAGGCGCGTTGGGCCAACCAGCCCAACCCCACGGCGCCACCCACCAGCGTGGCGGTGAAGAGCAAACCGGCCCGGCGGTCATCGGCATAGAGCCGACGTTCCAGGGCCGTGGCCAGGCTGCCGAAGCCGGCCACCGGGTGATGGCGCGCCGGATCGCCGAACGCCTGGTCCGCCAGCCAGCCGATCCCCAGACCCGCTGCCGCAGCGATCGTCATCCCTTGTCACCTGATTCCGCACGAGGTCAGCATCGTCTGGTCGAGTGTGCCAGACTGGCACTCGGACGCGGCAACGGTTCGAGGAACTCCGGTGGGAATCCGGGGCGGTCGCGCCACTGTGACCGGAGTGATCCGGAAGTCAGGAACTCCCCGTTGCCGTCGAGCGAAGACATCGGGCGCGCTACCTGAGGAGGCTCCTTTGACGCACCCTGCCCCGACCCTGATCGGCATCGGCGTGGGCCCGGGCGACCCCGAGTTGATCACCGTCAAGGCGGTCGAGGCGTTGCGGACGGCCGATGTCGTCCTGGTGCCCGAGACCGACACCGGCACCAGCGAGGTGGGACGGGCCGAGCAGGTGGTGCTGGCGGCCTGCCCCGAGGCCGCGCCGCGGGTGCGCCGGGTGCCGTTCAGCATGGCCCAGCGCCAGGGGGTCGGGACGAAGCGGCGCAAGTCGTGGGCCGCCTCCGCCCAGGCCGCCGAGGAGGCCTTCGCCGCCGGTGCCCGCAGTGTCGCCTTCGCCACCGTTGGCGATCCCAGCGTGTACTCGACCTTCTCCTACCTCGCCGATCACGTCCGTGCCGCGGTGCCCGGGTTGCAGGTGAGCGTGATCCCGGGGATCACCGCCATGCAGGCGCTGGCCGCCGCCAGCCGGATCCCGCTGGTCGAGGCGCAGGAGGTGCTCACCCTGGTGCCGGTGACCGCCGGGCTGGAGCAGCTGGCTGAGGCGCTGGATCATTCCGACACCGTGGTTGCCTACAAGGGCGGACGCCACCTGCCGGCGGTGCTCGAGTTGGTGCGGCAGCGTCGTCCCGGAGCACTCGGGGTGCTGGGGACGAATGTCGGCCTGGCCGAGCAGGAGTTGGTGGCCCTGGACGCGATCGGCGCCGACGCGGCGCCGTACTTCTCCACCCTGCTGGTCGCTCCGGCCCGCACCGCGACGGGAGGACGGCTATGACCACCCCACGAAGTTCTTCTCCCCCGCTGCGCTCCGCCGAACAACTCCGCGGGGACCCCGGTCTGAACACCCCACCACGTTCCTCTCCTCCGCTGCGTTCCCCCGAACAACGTCGCGGGGACCCCGTTGTGAGCACCCCGGTGGGCGGCGAGGTGGTGTTCGTCGGTGCCGGACCCGGCGCACCCGACCTGATCACGCTGCGCGGCGCGAAGGTGATCGCCGAGGCCGACATCGTGATCTGGGCCTCCAGCCTGGTCGACGAGGCGATCGTCGCCGGCGCCAGGCCCGGTGCCGAGGTGATCGACTCGGCCAGCCTGCCGCTGGAGGGCATCGAACCGCTCTATCAGCGGGCCCGGGACGAGGGGTTGCTGGTGGCCCGCGTCCACACCGGTGACCCGTCCATCTACGGCGCGACCGCCGAGCAGCGCAGGATCTGCGAACGGATCGGCATCCCGCACCGGACGATTCCGGGGGTGTCGGCGTTCTCCGCTGCCGCCGCCCGGATGGACGCCGAGATCACCGTCCCCGAGGTCTCGCAGACCCTGATCCTCACCCGGCTGGAAGGCGGCCGGACGCCGATGCCGGCCCGGGAGACCGTCCGCGGCTTCGCCGCCCACGGTGCCACCATGGCGCTGTATCTTTCCGCTGCCCGCAACAAGGTGCTGCAGGAGGAACTGCTGGCCGGTGGTTACCCGCCCGAGACGCCGTGCATCGTCGGCTACCGGGTGAGCTGGCCGGACGAGCTGATGATGCGCTGTCGGCTGGACGAGCTGTCGGCCACCATGGCCGAGCACAAGCTGTGGAAGCACACCGTGGTGCTGGTCGGTCCCGCGCTCGGCGCGCAGGGTGAAACCCGTAGTCACCTCTATCATCCTGGCTTCCGCCACGAGTACCGCAAAGCCGAGGGCGAGGCCCCGGTGCCGGCTCCGGACACCATCCACCGCAAGCCCCGAACCTCGTCGCCCACCCCGGAGGCTCACGCATGATCACCGTCCACGGATTGCTCGGTGCGCCGAGCCCCGAGTTGCGCGAGGCGGCCGCCCGAGCCGACATGGTGGTCGGCGGACGCCGACACCTGGACGCCCTGGACGTCGAGCCCGAACGTCGGATCACCATGGGGGCCCTGCGGCTCGCCGTCGAGAAGGTGCGTGAACTGCCCGAGTCGGCGCAGGTGGTGGTGATCGCCAGCGGCGACCCGCTGTTCTTCGGCGTGGTGCGTTCGCTGCGGGCTGCGGGCTTCCGTCCGGCCGTGGTGCCGGCGGTGTCATCGATCGCCGCCGCCTTCGCCGCCGTCGGCCTGCCCTGGGACGACGCCGCCGTGGTGAGCGTGCACGGCCGCCCGCTGCAGCCCGCCCTCGACCTGGCCCGGACCGTCGGCAAGGTGGCGGTGTTCACCTCCGCCGACAACGGCATTCGCGAACTCGCCGCCGGCCTGAGCGATCTCGAGCGCTGGTACGTCCTGGCCGAGCGCCTGGGTGAGACGGACGAGCAGGTCCGCGTCTTGACCGCGGCCGAGGCCCTGGTCACCGAACCCCGCGAACCCAACGTGGTACTGATCCTGGACCGCCCCCCGTCCGCCGCCGACGCCCCCTGGCCCGGCGACATCGCCGGCCCCCAGCCTTCGGGGCCCACCGGGGACGGTTCCGGCGCCACCGGGGACGGTTCCGGGACCGCCAGGAACCGTCCCCGGTGGTCCCCTCCGATCCCTGAGGTCGCGCGCAGCGCAAGTCTCGAAGGGTCGGCCCCGGTCATCGGCCAGGTGACCTCCGGCGCGGCCAGCGTGGCACGCGCCGACCGGATCGATGCCATCCTCGGCACCTCCACCAAGCGGTACACCGAAGGCGCGCGCACCGGCCTGCCCCAGGCCTGGAGCGAGTGCGACCTGATCGTCAGCCACCTGGCGCTGGGCGCGACCACCCGGATCATCGCTCCCCTGCTGGACTCCAAGAAGACCGACCCGGGCGTGGTGGTGATCGACGAGGCCGGACGGTTCGTCGTCCCGCTGGTCGGTGGGCATGCCGGTGGCGCCAATGCCCTGGCCGACCAACTGGCCGAGGGGTTGGACGCCACCGCGGTGCTCACCACCGCCACCGACTCGCTCGGCGTCCCGGCGCTGGACACCCTGGGCTGGAGCTACTCCGGCGAGGTTGCCGAGGTCACCCGGACCATCCTGGACGGGCACCCGGTCGAACTCGTCCGCAGCCAGCCGTGGCCATTGCCACCGCTGCCGGCCAATGTCACCGCAGCGGCCGACTCCCCCGCGGCACGGATACTGGTCTCGGACGAGTTGGGGACGAGGCTTCGAGACTCGTCCGCTTCCGCGGACGACCTCAGCCATCGTCCGTGCGTCACGCTGCGACCGCCGTCGCTGATCGCGGGAATGGGCTGCAATCGCGGAACCAGCGCCGCCTCCCTGCGCCAGCTGCTGGAGCGGACGCTGAGCGAAGCGGGCCTGGCCATCGAGTCGCTGGCCGCCATCGTCTCGGTGGACGCCAAGGCGGACGAAGCTGGGCTGATCGAGCTGGCAGCCGACCTCAACCTCCCGTTCCGCACCTTCGAGGCCAACACCCTGGCTGGTGTCGACGTCCCCAATCCCAGCGTCCACGCCCAGGAAGCGGTCGGCACCCCGAGCGTCTCCGAGGCGTCCGTACTGGCCAGCGGAGCTGACCTGATCGTCCCCAAGCAGAAGACCCCGGAGGCCACCTGCGCGGTCGGACGGCTCCCCGCCACCGGCAAGCTCTGGGTGGTCGGCCTGGGGCCGGGTGATCGCGACCTCACCACGCCGCGGGCCCAGCAGGCGATCCGGAACGCCGCCGTGGTGGTGGGCTACAAGCCCTACGTCGACCAGGTCACCGACCTGATCCGGCCCGGCACCGAGGTGCACTCCTCCGGGATGGGCACCGAGGAGGCCCGGACCGCGCTGGCCATCGCCAAGGCCCGCGAGGGTCGCAACGTGGCCCTGGTCTGCTCGGGCGATCCGGCGATCTACGCGATGGCCTCCCCCACCCTCGAACAGGGCACCGAGGGGATCGACGTCGAGATCGTCCCCGGCGTCACCGCCAGCCTCGCTGTCTCGGCCATCCTGGGCGCCCCGCTGGGCCACGACCACGCCACCATCTCGCTCTCCGACCTGCACACCAGCTGGGAGAACATCGAGAAGCGGCTGCAGGCCGCCGCCGAGGCCGACCTGGTCACCGTCCTCTACAACCCGCGCAGCCGAACCCGGCTGATGCACCTGCCGCGGGCGCTGGAGATCTTCGCCGCCCACCGGCCGGCCACCACCCCGGTCGCCGTGGTCGAGGAGGCCTGCCGACCGGATCAGAAGGTGACCAGCGCCACCCTGGCCGACTTCGACCCGGCCTGGGTCAACATGAACTCCCTGGTCGTGATCGGTTCCTCGACCACCCGTTACCTGCCCACCGGACGCGGAGCCACCGTCATGGTGACCCCGCGCGACTACCACTGGATGAATCAATGACAACCTCGCACGTCCCCGCTCCCGCCGATCCCGCGGCCGTCCCAGCCAGCCCGCCGCCGCTGGTGATCGCCGGGCACGGCACCCGGGTGAACGCCGGCGCCGAAGCCGCCTTCGAACTGGTCGCCAAGGTTCGCAGCCTGCTGCCCGGCGTCCGGGTCGAGGCCGGTTTCGTCGAGCTGACCCCGCCGACCATCGACGAGGCGCTCACCGAGGTGCTGGCCGACCAGTCCGCCGCCGTGGTGGTGCCGCTGATGATCGGCACCGGGGGCCACGTCCGCGAAGACATCCCCGAGGCGATCGAGACCGCCAAAACCACCTACCCGGACGCCACCGTGGTCTACACCCGCCACCTGGGCTCGCCCGCCCCGATGATCGCTGCCGTCCACCAGCGGATCGCCACCGCCCGCGGCGAGTGGCCAGCCGAGGAGACCGACGTCCTGATGGTCGCACGCGGTTGCAGCGTCACCGACGCCAATGCCGACCACGTCCGGCTCTCCCGGGTGATCTTCGAGACCGGCGGGTATCACCAGGTCCTCTCGGCGTTCATCCAGGTCGCCCGGCCCTCGCTGCCGGAGATCCTGCGGCAGTACTACGCCTCCGGCAGCCGCAAGATCGTCGTCATGCCGCACTACCTGTTCACCGGACGGCTGGACCAGTGGGTCCACCAGCAGGTGGACGCCTTCCGCGCCGAGCATCCCGATGCCGACGTCCGGGTGGCCGAGGTGATCGGCCCGTGCGACGAGCTCGCCCAGGTGGTCGCCCAGCGCTACAAGGAGGGTGCGCTGCGCGCCCGGACCAGCGCCGGCTCCCCGGCCTACCTTTCCGGCCTGCTGCTGGACGGACGCAAGGTGGTCGTGGTCGGCGGTGGCTGCGTGGCCCGCCGCCGGGTGCCCAAGCTGCTTGAGGTCGGTGCCAAGGTCGAGGTCATCTCCCCCGAACTGCACGACTCGCTGGCCCCGCTGGCCGCCTCGGGTGCGATCACCTGGCACGCCCGGCAGTTCGTCCCGTCCGACCTGGACGGCGCCTGGTACGTGCTGGCCACCACCGACTCCGCCGAGGCCAATGCCGCGGTTGCGCAGGCTGCGGAGGAGCGGCACACCTACTGCGTCCGCGCCGACAAGGCGGGCGAGGGCTCGGCCTGGACCCCGGCCACCGGCGAGGCCGCCGGGGTGACCGTGGCGGCCATCACCAACCACGACCCGGTCCGCGCCCGAAAGATCCGCAACCGGTTCGTCGAGCTGGTCAACGAGGAGTCGCTGTGACCGACCCGAAATCGGTGACCTACGAGTACATCACCGACGGCGCGGAGATCTACCGGCGGTCCTTCGGCACCATTCGGGCCGAGGCGAACCTCTCCATCCTGCCGCCGGACGTCGCCCACGTGGCGACCCGGATGATCCACGCCGCCGCGCAGACCGATCTGCCGGAGCACCTGGGCTACAGCGCCAATGTGGTCACCGCCTGCCGGACGGCGCTGCAGGCCGGCGCACCGATCCTGTGCGACTCGCAGATGGTGGCCAGCGGGGTGATCCGCTCGCGACTGCCCGCCAACAATGAGGTGATCTGCCACCTCGGCGAACCCCGGCTGGCCGAGCTGGCCAAGGAGCTGGGCACCACCAAGACCGCCGCTGCGATCGAGCTGTGGAAGCCCCGGCTGCAGGGCGCCGTGGTGGCGATCGGCAATGCCCCGACCGCGTTGTTCCACCTGCTCGAGGTGGTCCGCGACACCGGCCTGATGCCGGCCGGCGTGATCGGCATCCCGGTGGGCTTCGTCGGCGCGGCCGAGTCCAAGCAGGCGCTGGCCGACAACCCGTTCGGCCTGGAGTACCTGGTGCTGCACGGCCGCCGGGGCGGCGCGGCGCTCACCTCCGCCGCCCTGAACGCGATCTCCAGCGAGACCGAATGAGCCGCGAGCTCGCCCTGATCGGGATCGGCGCCGGCGATCCCAACTGGGTGACGCTCGAAGCCATCGCCGTCCTCCAAAACCTGGACGTGCTGTTCGTCGTCCTCAAAGAGGACGAACTGGACGACCTGGTCGAGGCCCGCCGGGTGATCGTCGAACGCCACCGCAGCACCCCGTTGCGGACGGTGGAACTGCGCGACCCACCGCGTCCCTGGCGGACGGCGCCGGACTACCACGCCGCCGTCGCCCGGTGGCGCGAACAGCGGCTGGAACAGTGGAGCGCC
The DNA here is from genome assembly GCA_023393755.1 of Actinomycetes bacterium. Lineage (GTDB taxonomy): Bacteria > Actinomycetota > Actinomycetes > Propionibacteriales > Propionibacteriaceae > Propionicimonas. Next base: position 9,090 of record JAEXCA010000175.1, read on the forward strand.
GCTGTCGCCAACAACCTCAAAGACGGCCAGGCCGGCGGCTTCCTGGTCTGGGGCGACCCCAGTCTGTTCGAGAGCACCCTGGCGATCGTCCAAGAACTCCGCCAGGCCTCGCCCGACCCGATCGAGTTGCGGGTGATCCCCGGGATCAGCTGCGTCCACGCGCTCACCGCCCGGTTCCAGATCCCGCTCAACCGGCAGGGACGCGCCGTCCAGATCGCCCCCGCCCGGCTGCTCCGCGAGGGCGTCCCGGCCGACGTGGACGACGTGGTGGCCATGCTGGACGGTCAGCAGACCTTCGCCAAGATCGACCCCGAGGGCCTGGACATCTACTGGGGCGCCTACCTCGGCACGCCGGACGAGATCCTGATCTCCGGTGACCTGGCCGATGTATGCCAGCAGATCCTGGACGTCCGCGCCGAAGCCACCGCCCGCAAGGGCTGGATGTTCGACACCTACCTGCTCCGCCGCCGACTGGCACCCCGATCGGAATAACCCGATAGCGCAGCGACTATCGTGATTTACCGATCAGATCGGTGTATCGTGAAATCACGATAGCTGGGAGGGCCTTAATGACCACCTACACCGCGAAGCTACGCGCTCCCGCCGACTTCGGCCTGGCAGTACAGCAGGCGAGGTTGGCACGAGGTCTCTCCCAACGAGAGTTGGCCGACGAACTCGGCGTCCCACAGAGCACGATCAGCGAGATCGAGTCAGGCAAGACGACGATCTATCTGCGACGCCTGCTGGAGATCGCCCGGGTCACCGGGCTGCAGTTCGCCGCCAGTTGGGAGGACGACGATGCGCCTCGCCGTTGAGCTGTACGGAACCAGCATCGCCACGCTGGAAGGCGAGTCCCGCAGTTACGATCTCATCGCCACCGAGAGCGGACTCCGCAGGTTCGGAGCGAACAGCACAGTGCTCTCGGTCGCCATCCCGCTCACCCCAAAACTGCGACGGGATCAAGCACCCCGTCGACGCAACTGGTTCGCCGAACTGCTGCCCGAGGGCGACCAGTACGACTACCTGCTCGCTCAGGCGGGACTACGGCGGGGGGACACCCTCGCCTTCCTCGCCCGCTATGGACGCGACGTGGCGGGTGCCCTCCAGATCTGGGATCTGGACGATCCCACCGAACCCAAGACCCCAGCCGTCCGGCAGGTCACGCCCGAACAGATCCGGGCCCTGCTGGAGGACCCGATCGGCTCACCGTTGGCGAACGATCCCCGGTCTGGCCGGTCATCGTTGGGCGGCGTCCAGCCGAAGATCGTCCTGGTTCGAACCTCGGACGGCTGGGCGCAAGCCTTGGGAGGCCACCCGACCACGCACATCCTGAAACCGAGGCTGGAAGGTAGCAAAGCAACCGTCATCTTCGATGAGGAGTACGGCTCCCGGATCGCACGCCGCCTGGGACTGGCCGACTTCGCCACCTCTATCGAGAAGTTCGACGGCCTGCCGGCGATCGTCATCGAGCGCTACGACCGGGTCGATGGCGACCGGGTTCACCAGGAGGACTTCAGCCAGGTGCTCGGCGCGAGCGGGAACCAGAAGTACCAGGAGTACGGCGGTGTGGTGAGCCTGCGGCGGATCGCCGACATCCTCAAGCGGAGCACACCCAAGTCAGAGCTCACGCGACTGGCCCAGCTGGTGACCCTCGCGGTCGGGATAGGCAACCTCGATCTGCATACCAAGAACCTGGGGTTGCTCCACCCGACGGACGATGACGTGCGGCTTGCGCCGGCCTACGACGTCGTCCCACAAGCGCATCTCTCTCAGGATGGTCGCCTCGCCCTGGCGGTCAACCGGAAGTACCGGCACGCCGACCTGACCCGCGAGGATCTCCTGGCCGAGTTCGAGGGCTGGGGTCTGAAGCGGGCGGTGGAGTTGGTGGACGAAACCCTGACCGACCTGCGCGCCACCGTTGCGCAGGAGACCCCGCTGGACGACGCGTTCCCGGCTCTGCAGGAGCAACTGCTGGCGTTCGTCGACAATCTCCTTCACGACAAACCGATCGGGGCGGCGGAGTCCACCGCCAGCGATCACAGCTCTCAGTAGCTGGCCCGGAACCGCAGCCAGACGACCAGCCCCAGCCCAACCAGGATCGCCCCAGCCCCAGCCAATCGGACGGACGCAGTCGCAACTCACGCATCGCGGCCATCGTCCGGTGGGGCCGAAGCCACGGCTGACCATCGCCACGGCGAACCGGTCAGCCGACTGGCCGAGGTCCGCCAGCGGATCCTGGACGTCCGCGCCGAAGCCACCGCCCGCAAGGGCTGGATGTTCGACACCTACCTGCTCCGCCGCCGACTGACGCCCCGACCGGAATGACCCGCTAGCTGCCACCAATCGCGGTCGTCCGATCAGGTCGGCGAGACGACTACTCGCCGGCCACGCAGAACTGGTTGCCCTGGGGATCCGCCAGGGTGATCCAGCGGAAGCTCTCGTCACCGCGGTCGCCCACCAGGGTGGCTCCAGCGGCGAGCAACTCCTGCACCGTCTGATCCAGGTCGGACGTGGCGTGCAGATCGAAGTGGATCCTGTTCTTGCCCGGTGTCGGATCCTCGACCTTCTGGAAGCCCAGCATCACGTTGTCGATCTTGACGATCAGGAACCAGCCGTCGTGATCCGAAACGATCTCGCCGCCGAAGCGCTCAGCCCACCACTGCGCCAGCGGCCGCGGATCGGCGGAGTCAGTGGTGACCATGCCCAGGGTAAGTGCCATGCACTGATGCTAGACGGTCGGCACCCGGCACAGCACAGAACAGGGGTCTACCGGCGGCATGCCATGCATTTGCGCGGTTAGTCCCCCATGAGGAGGACCCTTTCTTTTGCGGTAAAGATCGGCCGGTCCCCCGCGGGGAGGACTGTAATTCAGCGCAAAGTTCAGCCGGTCCCCCAAGGGGAGGACGTCCATTCTTGACAAAGAACAAGCCGCCTCCGCCAGGGCTTACACAGCGTCATTAGGTCCAGTTGACAAGCGCATCTTTTTTCGAGAGAGTTCCGTCAGAACTACGCGTCGTAGTTCTGACCTGGGGGAGTTCTGTGGGGGGACGCAGAACGAACGCGCTCCGTCGCGCTATTTGCCTGTGCAGAAAAGGTCGTTGGCTTTTCTCGTACTCTACGGAGGGCATTACCCATGCGTGCAACCATTTCCCGCTACATCGACGCACTCAAGCAGCGCCAGTCGAAGGATGAGGGCTTCTCCCTCATCGAACTCATCGTCGTCGTCGCCATCCTGGGCATCCTGGTGGCCATCGCCATCCCGGTGTTCGGCGGCATTCAGCAGAGCGCCAAGGACAACTCGCTCAAGACCGCGGCCGCCAATGGCGCCACGGTCGTGGCGAGCCAGATCGCTCGCAAGGCCTCGGACTCCACCGTCGTGGTCGCCACCGAGTTGGCGAAGAGCAATACCGCCGACTACGAGTACTCCGTCACGCCGGGCGAACCCACGGACATCGCCGACTTCTGCGTGACCGCGACAGCCAAGGAGACCGGCTCGCTCAAGGGTGGAGTGGCGCAGAAGTCCGGCCCCACGTGCGCAGGCGCCCCGTCCGGCGGTGGCGGCGGCGAGGGCGGCGAGGGCTAACTAAACCC
>JAEXCA010000006.1 GCA_023393755.1 Actinomycetes bacterium
GTTGGCCCCCGGGGGCCGGTTCCTGCTGGCCCCGGACCCGCCCCGGGTGGCCCCGGAACCGTCCCCGGTGGTCCCTAGACGCCGTCGGCGGGCCAGTAGAGGGCGTCGGGGGTCGGACGGCGACCGAAGATGGCCTGACCGACCCTGACCACGGTGGCGCCCTCCTCGATCGCCAACTCGTAGTCGCCGGACATGCCCATGCTGAGCTCGTCCAGGCCGTCGAAGCTCTCCCGCAGCCGGTCGCGCAGCGCGCGCAGCCGGACGAAGCAGGCGCGGACGGCAGCCTGGTCGGAGCTGAACACCGCCAGCGTCATCAGGCCGCGGACCCGTAGGCCGGAGTACCGCGGCAGCGCCGCCAGGACGTCCGCCACCTCCTCGGGGGCGAGCCCGTACTTGCTCTCCTCGGCGGAGGTGTTGACCTGGACGAACACGTCCAGGCCGCGCCCGGCGGCCTGGAGCCGGCGATCCAACGCCTCGGCCAGCCGCAGGCTGTCCAGCGCCTGGAACTCGTCGGCGAAGGCCACCACGTCCCTGGCCTTGTTGGTCTGCAGGTGGCCGATGACCGACCAGGACAGGCCGGGCAGATCGGCCAGGGCGGCGGCCTTGGCCTTCGCCTCCTGCACCTTGTTCTCGCCGAAGCTGCGCATGCCCGCCGCGATCGCAGCCCGCATCCGGGGCTCGTCGACGGTCTTGCTCACCGGCAGCAGCCTGACCTCGGAGCGCTCGCGTCCGGCCCGCCGGCAGGCGTCGGCGATCCGCTGTTCCACCCGGGCGAGGTTGCCGGCGAAGTCGCCGGCGGTGCTGGCGGTCGGGAAATCGGGCACGGTGGCAGGATAGCGGCCCGCCGGTGGTGGGCCGGGCGCTGGTCAGCCGAACTGGATCTGGACCGCTGGACCGGTCAGGTCGGCCCGCAGCCGGGAGAGCCGGACGTCGGCCTGCCAGCGGGAGCCGTCCACGCCGCGAACCTTGCCGCGGACGGTGAGGTCGATCGGAGCCGTCGCGGAGCCGAGGTGGTCCAGCTCGACGTCGAGATCGGTGAAGTCCGCCGATCCCCGCACCGACCAGCTCACCGTCGACTCGTCCAGCGGGGTCTGGTCGGGGTGGGTGATCGAGAAGCCGCAGCCGTCGGGGTCGAGCTCGTCCTGGCGCAGGCAGTCGTCCAGGTGCTGCCTGGCGGCGGCGATCACCTCCGCGCGCCCGGTCGCGCTGAGGCTGAGGTCCCCCCGGACGAGCGGCTGCTGCGATGGGTCGGCGATCTCGAAGCCGGCGTTCTCGATGGCGTAGCGCGGGGCGGCGGAGGTCACCCGGTACCGGCCCGGGAACAGCGCGGGCAGGGGGCTGGCGGGTTCGACCCCGTTCACCTGCACCGGGACCGGGAAGCCGCTCAGGTCGATGACGGCCGCCACCTGGTTCAGCCGCCAGGCGTCGTCCTGCAGGGTCAGCTGGAACACGGTGGAGACCTGCCGGTCACCCAGCCGGTAGCTCGCGGGCACCCGGCCGGGCTCGACGGGTGCGCCCACCCGGATGTCGGTGATCGGGGTGTCGTCCCGGAGCCGGGCGAGCACCGCCTCGTTCAGCAGGCTGGGGTCGGACGGCGGCTGCAGCGCGTAGCCGAGGGCGGTGGCTGCGTCCCGGTCCGCCAGCGCCTGAAGGTAGCGGTGCACCGTCTGGGTGGCGGCGGTGCCGGAGCGCGGCCCGAGGACGGGGTTGGGTCCCCAGGTGAGGTACACCGCGACCACGGCCAGGGCGAACACCCCGGCGAGCCCGGCCAGCAGGGCGACCAGCCCGCGCCGCACCGGGCCGCGGGGCCGGCGGGAGCGGTACCGGGGGGCCTTCGGGATGGTCGGCTGCAGTCCGTGGGTGGCGACGTAGGGGAACTGGGCCTCCGCGGGGTTCGCGGGCGCCGACGACGGCGTGGCCGGCTCCGGGGACCGCCCGGAGCCGTCAGGATTGTCGTCTGCCACGGGCCCTCCCCCCGGTGCTCGGCAAGCTGGGTTCCCACGATAGTCGCGGGACGACGCGACCGGCGGGAGGGTCAGATTCCCAGCCGCATCCAGCGGCTGCCGCGGGCCCGCAGGCCGAGAGTGGCCAGCCGGCTCAGCGCCAGCCCGCCGTAGGCGATCCACAACCACTCCAGGCCGGCGCCGTGCCACGCCACCGCCAGCGCCAGCGGGAGGTAGGTGGCCAGGTTGATCAGGCTCGCCACGGCCAGGTAGCGGGCGTCCCCGGCGCCGATCAGCACCCCGTCCAGGACGAACACCACGGCGCTCACCACGGTGAGCGCGGCCAGGATCGGCAGCACCCGTCCGATCTGGCCGGCCACCGCCGCGTCCGGGGTGAACAGCGGTAGGTAGAGCGGATGCGCCGCCCAGAGCAGACCGCCGCCGACCAGCCCGATCCCGATCGCCCAGCCGATCATCCGGCCCAGCAGCGCCCGGACCGTCCGCGGTTCGCCGGCGCCGAGATAGCGGCCGACGATCGCCTGGGCGGCGATCGCCACCGCGTCCATCGCGAAGACCAGCAGCATCCACAGGCTGTTCAGCACCTGGTGGGAGGCCATCGCGGTGGTGCCCATCCGGGCGGCGACCGCGGTGGTGGTGAGCAGCGCCGCCTGCAGCCCCAGCGTGCGCAGGACCAGCCAGCCGCTGGAACTCGCCGCGGCCAGCACCCCCGCGGGACGCCACCGCCAGCGCACCTGTTCGCGCCGGGCACCCCGCAGCACCGCCGCCACCAGCCAGGCGGCGGCCAGGTACTGGGAGACGACAGTGCCGGTCGCGGCCCCGACGATGCCCCAGCCCAACCCGAAGACGAGCCCGAGGTTGAGCGCGATGTTGAGCAGGTTCATGCAGACCACGACCAGCAGCGGGGTGCGGGTGTCCTGCAGGCCGCGCAGCACGCCGGTGGCGGCCAGGATCGCCAGCGCCGCCGGGAAGCCGAGCGCCACCACCCCCAGGTAGGCGCCGGCCGGGGCGGCGACCTCGGGGGACACCTGGTAGAGGCCGACGATCGGGGAGGCGAGGCCTCCGACCACGGCGGCGACCACGACACCGACCCCCACGCCGAGCGTGATCCCGTCCAGGCCTCCGGCGAGCGCACCCGGCCGGTCGCCGGCGCCCAGCCGGCGGGCCACCGAGGCGGTCGTCCCGTAGGCCAGGAAGACGCACAACCCCAGGGTCAGGCCGACCACGCTGGCGGCCACGCCCAGCCCGGCGAGGGCGTCGGTGGCGACGTGCCCGATGATCGCGGAGTCGGCCAGCACCAGCAGCGGTTCGGCCAGGAGGGTCGCGAAGGCGGGGACGGCCAGCGCCCAGATCTCGGCGTCCAGCCGGCGTCGGGCGGCCCGGTCGGGCCGGGCGGGAGAACCGGCGGACGTCACTGGGTCAGATGGTGACCGGACGCAGTTCCGGATCGTTGCTGGCGGCGGCGAGCTGGCGGCGCTCCATCCGCTCCACGGCCCGGATCAGCCGGGGCCGGTTGTAGCGCTGGATCATGATGAAGGGCACGTTGCCGATCACGGCGATCAGCATGCAGACCAGCCACAGATCGACCGGCGTCCACAGCCGCATCGCCATCACCGACCCGATCGCCCGCAGGTGATTCGACTCGGCGCGACAGGTCTCCACCACGAACCGGTTGAGATAGCGGCGGCTCGCGTCGGTGAGCCGCTTCTTCGAGAACCGGGCGACGGTCTGCAGCGAGGGGAGCCGGTCCTTCCAGCGGTCGATCCGCAGTTGGTCGCGGTACCACTCGCCGTCCCGCTCCCAGTCGCGGATCCGGAACCACCAGCCGTCCGGACGGAGGAAGCGCGCGGGGATGATCAGGTCGACCCAGGCTCGGAACACCACCAGGACGGTGTAGAGGATGCAGTTGAACCAGAACAGCGACCAGCTCGCATCGTTCTGAATGAGCATTGTGGGTAGCACCTCCGGGATTCCACTCTACCGCGACGGTCCGACGTGCCCCGCCAGGGTCACCCTTCGACGCCGGGTAGGATGGATACCCGGTGGCTCGAGGGTCGGGTCATTGAGAGTGGGAGACTGTGGCCGAGGTGATCACGGCGTTCGCGGTGCTCTGTCAGGCGATCATGATCATCGCCGGCATCTACGGCCTCTATCACGTGGCCCTGGCCCTCCCGGTGGTGGGGACGCTGACCCCGCCCACCCCGTTGACCGACCGCACCCACCGGTTCGCCGTCCTGGTCTTCGCCAAGGACGAGGCGGCGGTGATCGGCCAGCTGCTCGGCAGCCTGCGGGCACAGCAGTATCCGTCCGACGCCTTCGAGATCTTCGTCACCGCCGACAACTGCAGCGACGACACCGCGGGGGTCGCGCGGGCGGCCGGCGCGACGGTGGCCGAGCGGTTCGACGCCACCCGGATCGGCAAGGGGCACGCGCTGACCTGGTTCTTCGACCGGTTCACCCGGGCGGCGGAGTTCGACGCCTGCGTGGTCTTCGACGCCGACAACCTGGTCGACCCCGGCTTCCTGGCCGCGATGAACCGGCAGCTGAACGCCGGCGTCCCGATCGCGGTCGGCTACCGGGTGGGCAAGAATCCCGCCAGCACCTGGGTGAGCGGCTGCAGCAGCCTGTTCTGGCTGATGCAGACCCGGCTGTTCCACCTGCCGCGAGCCCGGCACGGCCTGCCGGTGACCTCGGTCGGCGGCACCGGGTTCATGTTCGATCTGGCGGTGCTGGGCGGCCGTGGCTGGCACACCAGTTCGGCCTGTGAGGACATCGAGTTCACGCTCAACGCGATCGCCGCGGGTCACCAGGTCGGGCTGGCGCCGGACGCGGTCTTCTACGACGAGCAGCCGCTGACCTTCGCGCAGTCGCTGCGGCAGCGCTACCGCTGGGCGGTCGGCAGCGTGCAGGTGATCGGCCTGAGCGGGCCGGCGCTGTGGCGGGCCGCCCGGGCGGACTGGCGCGGCAAGCTGGACGCCTTCCTGTTCAGCATCGGCATCCCGATCGCCGGCGCCACCGGCCTGGCCTGGGTCGGCCTGCTGCTGGCAGACACGGTCGCCTCGGGCAACTGGTGGGGGCTGGCCGGGCAGTTGGCCGTATCCGCCGCGCTGGGCTACGTGCTGATCGCCGCGGTCGCGCTGCTGGTGCTGCGGCTTGAGCGGGCGACCTGGCCCAGGGTCTGGCTGACCGTGGCCACCTTCCCGGTCTACCTGCTCTCCTGGTCGGTGCTGAACATCGCGGTGCTCTTCTATCGCGACCCGACCTGGGTTCCGATCCCGCACACCGAGGCGCTGGAACTGGAGCAGGTGCATGCCTCCGCTCACGCCACGGTGGTGCCGATCCCGGCGGAATCCGAGGCCTGAGCCCCCGCCGATCGGGGGCCGGGCCCGGCGGGGTTCTCGACAAATCGGCCTCCAGATCGCCCAGAACGCGGGTCAACCCGGCCGATCGGCCCAACTGGAGGTCGATTTGTTCACTCGCCCGACCGGGTGATGGCTGAGCTCGGGGGTCAGGCGGGTACCCGGACCTTGAGCGCCCCTTCCCGCACCGCGCAGGTCACCGTGGTGACCGGGCCGACCACGTCCCCGTCCAGTTGGGCGTCGGTCGGGCGTGCCGCCACGATCCGGATCTCGGGCCCGCGCAGCCGGGTGATGGAGGAGTGGCCGAGGCGGCCCCCGGTCAGGACATGCGCGGCCATCCCCAGCCAGCTGGCCAGCGACCGCGGGGACACCACCGCGACGTCCAGCAGCCCGTCGTCCACCCTGGCGTCCGGCATCAGCCGCAGGCCCGCGGTGAGCTCGCCGCAGTTGCCGATCATCACGGTGGCCGCATGCTGGCTGAACGCCCGCTGCCCACCGGCGCTGACCCGCACGCTGAACCCGACGTTGACCAGGGATTTCAGGCCGGAGACGGCATAGGCCACCCAGCCGAGGTGGCGTTTGAGTTCGACCGACGCGCCACCCACCGCCTCGGCGTCCAAGCCCATCCCGGCCATCACCAGGAACACCTCGGGTTCGCGCTGGTCGAAGCCCACCAGGCCGGCGTCGACCGGGGTGTCGCGTCCGGTCACCGCGACCTCGAGCGCGGCCGCCAGATCGTCGATCGGCAGGCTCAGGTTGCGGGCCAGCAGGTTGCCGGTACCGCCGGGAAGCAGGCCCAGCGACACCTCCTGGTCGAGCAGGGCGGCGGCGACCGCCCGGACCGTCCCATCGCCGCCGAGCGGGCAGACCAGGCCCGCGCCGGCCGCGACCGCTTCGCGGGCCTGGCCGGTCCCGGGATCGTCCTCGGTGGTCTCGTGCCAGGTCGGCTCGGGCCAGCCCTGCGTGGCGCAGGTGGCGGAGACCTGGGCCTTCAGCGCGGTCAGATCGTCGAACTTGGTCGGGTTGACGATGATCGCCCATGGCGTGGTGACGGACACGGTGCCTCCTGCTCGAAGGCTAGTGGAGCGGTGGCTGGTTGGGCAGAGGTCAGTGGTCGATCCGGGCCAGCAGGTGGGTCCTGCTGCCGTCCCGGTTGGTCACCGCCGCGTCCCAACCGCCGTCGCGCCGGGTCGTGGCGAATCCGACCGTGCCGGGCAGCAGGATCGGCTTGGTGAACTCCACCGCGACCTGGTAGCCGTCCGGCAGCCGGTTCTCCAGCGCGGCGAGGACGCGGGCGTGCGTCCACATCCCGTGGACGATCGGACGGGGAAAGCCGAACGCCCTGGCCGCGATCGCGCTGGTGTGGATCGGGTTCGGATCGCCGGAGACGTCCCGGTACCGCCGTCCGAGGTCGGCGGGGAGCCGCCAGAGAGCAGCGGGACCACCGGGGACGGTTCCGGGGCCACCGGGGACGGTTCCGGAACCAGCAGGAACCGTCCCCGCTGGTCCCACGTTGCCGTCGACCTCGATGCCGCGGGCCAGGTAGGTGCTGACGCCTTCCCAGACCAGCTCGTCGCCCACCCTGACCTGGCCGGTGAGATCCAGCTGGGCGCCCCGCCGGTGGGGACGCAGGTTGCCGATCCCGCAACTGAGCTCCAGCTGCTCGGTGACCAGCACCGGGCGGTGCAGCCGCATCCGGTTGCTGACGTGCACCAGGCCGGCCAGCGGCAGGGTGGTGCCGGGATCGGCCAGCAGGTGGATGTGGAGCGGGAAGGTGAGGACGTGCAGCCAGGTGGGTGGCACGGCATCCCGCAGGGTGAAGCCGCAGACGCGGGCGTACCGGGCCAGCGCCTCCACCTCCTGGGTGTGGCCGGGCACGACGACCTGCTGTTTGGTCACCGTCGGCGGGCGTGGCGGCTTGGGTGTCACCCCGCGCCAGAAAGCCGCGCCCATCGACGGCAGCTCAGGTAGCACCTGGGTGGTCACGCGCCCACCAGATTCTGGCCGCAGACCCGGATCACCTGACCGGTCACGCCGGCGCTGGCGGGCTCCAGGAGGTACGAGATGGTCTCGGCGACGTCCACCGGACGGCCGCCCTGGCTGAGGCTGTTGAACCGCCGGAACACCTCCCGCTGCACGAACGGGATCTTCGAGGTCATCTCGGTCTCGATGAAGCCCGGCGCCACCGCGTTCACCGTGATGCCGCGGTCGGTCAGATCGGGGGCCATACCCCGGACCAGCCCGGCCACCCCGGCCTTGGAGGCGGCGTAGTTGGCCTGGCCGCGGTTGCCCGCCAGGCCCGAGGTGGAGGAGACCCCGACGATCCGGCCGCCGTCGGCCAGCCCACCCTCGACCGCCGGGTCGAGCAGTACCGGGTTGATCCTCAGTTCGGCGGCCAGGTTCACCTGCAGAACGGACGCCCAGCGCCCGGCGTCGGTGTTGGCCAGCAGTTTGTCCCGGGTGATGCCGGCGTTGTGGACGATGCCGTGGATGCGTTCACCGTAGCGGGACGCTACATGCGCGGCGATCCGGGCACCAGCGTCGGGGGCGGTGATATCGAGTTGCAGGGCGCTGCCGCCGATCGCGTTCGCGGTGGCGCTGAGCCCCTCGCCGGCCGCTGGGATGTCGACCGCCACCACTCGGGCGCCCTCGCGGGCCACCACCTGAGCGATGGCCGCGCCGATCCCGCGGGCGGCACCGGTGACCACCACCACCTTGCCCTCCAACGGCCGCTCGGTGAGAGGACCACCGGGGACGGTTCCGGCGCCACCCGGGGCCGGTGCCGGGCCAGCCGGAACGGGCCCGGGTGGTCCTTCGACCCGCCAGGCCTGGCCGTCCACGAAGGCGGAGCGGCCCTGCAGCAGGAAGCCGAGGGTGGAGGCCAGCGCGGCTGGGGTAGCGCCGAGCCCCACCTGGATCAGGTTGGACGTTGCGCCGCGGCGCAGTTCCTTGCCGACCGTCCGGTTGATGCCGTCAAGCGCCTGGGCGACCGCCTTCGCCTCCCAGTCGTCGACATCGGCGGGGCCGCGGGCCAGCAGGACGATCCGTCCGCTGCCGTTCAACCCGCGGACGGCCGGACGCAGCACTGCCCGTACCGCCTCAAGGTCATCGATCCGGCGCAACTCGGTGGCGTCGATCACCAGCGCGCCGATCCGCTGCTGGTAGGCCGGGACGGAGTCGCCGTCGTCCCACAGCGGCTCGCTGGTCGCCCGACCGAGCAGCTTCAACGTATCGGCGGCCAGGTGAGCACCGTTCGGCGAGGCCAGGACGATCGCCCCTTCCGGCCAGGTCCGGCCGCGGCGCAGCACCGACGGCTCGGGCAGGCCGGCCTTCCCGGCGATCGCCTTGCCGGGGGCGGAGTAGAAGAGCTTCTCCAGCAGGCTCACTTGGTACCTCCGGTGGGTGGCGTGGAGATCCCCGCCTTCGCGGGGATGACGGTGGGCGGGCTGGGGATGGCGGTGGGGGCGGACTGAGTC
>JAEXCA010000062.1 GCA_023393755.1 Actinomycetes bacterium
CCGGCCGGCGAGCGGACGCTGGCGATCCGCAACCGGCTGCTGGACATCCAGTACGGCCGGGTGCCGGACAGCCACGGCTGGCTGCACCGGATCGTCTGAACCCGGCGGAGGGCTCGGGGCTCAACGATCCCCGAGGTTCGGGCGGAGCCCGAAGTCTCGAAGGGTCGTCAACCGACCCGAGCTTCTCAAGGGACGAAGGGGTCGGGCTTCGACAAGCTCAGCCGGCGCCCCGGGCTCAGCTCAGGGCGGCGATGGCGGCGTCGTAGTTGGGTTCGACGTGCACGGTCGGGGTGACATCGGTGTAGAGCACCGTGCCGTTCTCGTCCGCCACCACGACCGCGCGGGCGAACAGGCCCGCCGCCGCGCCGTTGGCCATGGTGACGCCGTAGTCGTCGCCGAAGGAGGAGTTGTACGCCGACGTGGTCACCACGTTCTCGATCCCCTCGGCGCCGCAGAACCGGCCGAGTGCGAACGGCAGGTCCTTCGAGACGCAGACCACGGTGGTGTTCTCCAGCCCGGCGGCCAGCTGGTTGAAGGTGCGGACGCTGGTCGCGCAGATGCCGGTGTCGACGCTGGGGAAGATGTTCAGCACGACCCGCCTGCCGCCCAGTTCGCTGCTGTCCAGGATCGAGAGGTCGGTCCTGGTCACGCGGAACGGCGGCAGGGTGCTGCCGACAGCGGGAAGCTCGCCGGTGGTGTGGACCTGCTCGTCCTTGAAAATCGTGTTAGCCATGGCTTCATCTAGTCAGGCGGAAGCCCTGCCGGTCAACCCCGGCGAGCCACGCCGGTCGGGCATCGGCGCCCGGTTGTCGTTCCATCCCTAGCGAGACCCATGGTGTGTCCAATAACTGGGCGGTAGTCTCATCCTTCGAGTATCCCCGAGTTCGCGAGGCTTCCCGATGACTCTTCACGTGGCACCCGACACCTTTCACGTGTTCGACACCACCCTGCGCGACGGCGCCCAGCAGGAGGGCGTCCGGCTGAGCGTGGCCGACAAGCTGCGGATCGCGCGGCTGCTGGACGAGCTGGGGGTCGGCTTCATCGAGGGCGGCTGGCCGGGGGCCAACCCCAGCGACACCGAGTTCTTCGCCCGCGCGGCCGGCGGTGAGCTGCAACTGCAGAACGCCAAGCTGGTGGCCTTCGGTGCCACCCGCAAGGTGGGCGCCACCGCGGCGACGGATCCTCAGGTACAGGCCCTGCTCGACGCCAACACCGAGGTGATCTGCATCGTCGCCAAGAGCCACGACGAGCACGTCTACCGGGCACTGAAGACCACCCTGACCGAGAACCTGGAGATGGTGCGGGACACGGTCTCGCACATGGTCGGCCAGGGACGGCGGGTGTTCGTCGACTGCGAGCACTTCTTCGACGGCTACCGGGCCAATCCCGACTACGCCCTGGAAGTGGTGCGGACGGCGGCCGAGGCCGGGGCCGAGGTGGTCATCCTGTGCGACACCAACGGCGGCATGTTGCCCAGCTGGATGGGCGACGTGGTGAGCGCGGCCAGCCAGATCGGCGTCGACCTGGGCATCCACTGCCACAACGACACCGGCTGCGCGGTGGCCAACACCCTGGCGGCCGTCGAGGCCGGCGTGATGCACGTCCAGGGCACCATGAACGAGACCGGCGAGCGGACCGGGAACGCCAACCTGATCACGGTGATCGCCAACCTGCAGCTGAAGTACGGCTGGCAGGTGATCCCGCCGGAGGGCTTGCGGGAGGCCTCCCGGATCTCCCACGCGGTGGCGGCGATCACCAACGTCCCGATGAACAACCGGGCGCCCTACGTCGGGCTCTCGGCGTTCGCGCACAAGGCGGGCCTGCACGCCTCGGCCATCAAGGTGGACGCCAACCTCTACCAGCACATCGATCCGACCCTGGTCGGCAACGACATGCGGATGCTGGTCTCCGACATGGCCGGACGGGCCAACATCCAGCTCAAGGGCAGCGAGCTCGGCTACGACCTCTCCGATCGCAAGCTGGCGGCCAGGATCACCGACCTGGTCAAGGAGCGGGAGATGGCCGGCTACTCCTACGAGTCGGCCGACGCCTCCTTCGAGCTGCTGCTGCGGGAGCAGCTCGGGCTGGTCGACGACCTCTACGAGGTGGTCTCCTGGCGGGTGTTCACCAGCTCCCACGCCGGTCCCGAGGGCGACTCCGAGGCCACGGTGAAGCTGCGGGTCAACGACGCCACCGAAGGACTGGTCGGCGAGGGACACGGCCCGCTGAACGCCCTCGACGTGGCGCTGCGACGGGCGCTGGTCCGCGCCTACCCGCAGGTGGAATCCTTCGAGCTCACCGACTACCGGGTCCGGATCCTCGACCAGGGCCACGGCACCGACGCGATCGTCCGCACCCTGATCGACACCACGGACGGGGAGCGCACCTGGACGACGGTGGGCGTCGGCAGCAGCGTCGTCGAGGCCAGCTGGGAGGCGTTGCACGACGCCTACCGCTGGGGCCTGATCCCTCGGACGACCCCGGCCGAGGTCGCCGAACCGGTGCTGGCCGGCGCGTCGGCTGACGGTGGCCTGAGGCCCTCACGGTGGCTGAGGTCTCCACGGTGTCCTGGGGTCTCCACGGTGGCTGAGGTCCGCCCATAGGGCCGAGTCTCGAAGCCCAGCGACCCTTCGAGACTCGCGCTTCGCGGGACCTCAGGGATTGGGTGCGCGACCTCAGAGATCGTTCAGTTGATCCGCTGCAGCACCAGCGGGCCCCGGGTGACCGGCTGGTCGGAGTAGCTGACCGCTCCCGCCAGGGCCTCGAGGGCGCGCTCGATCCGCTCGGGGGTGTCGGTGTGCAGGGTGAACAGCGGCTGGCCCGCGGTCACCCGGTCGCCCACCGAGGCGTTCCAGGTCACGCCGGCGGCGGCCTGCACCGGGTCGCCCTGCCTGGCCCGGCCGGCGCCCAGCCGCCAGGCCGCCAGCCCGACCGCCATGGCGTCCATCCCGGCGATCACGCCGTCGGCCTCGGCGGCCACCACCTCGGTGTGGCGGGCGACCGGCAGCGGCGCGTCCGGGTCGCCACCCTGGGCGGCGATCATCGCCCGCCAGGTGTCCATCGCCGCGCCGGAGGCCAGCGCCCGTTCGGGATCGGCGTCGATGCCGGCGGTGGCCAGCATCTCGCGGGCCAGCGCCAGGGTCAGCTCCACCACATCGGACGGACCACCGCCGGCCAGTACCTCGACCGACTCGGCCACCTCGACGCCGTTGCCCGCCGAGCGGCCCAGCGGCACGTTCATGTCGGTCACCAGCGCGACGGTGTTCACGCCGGCCGCCCGACCGAGCCCCACCATGGTGCGGGCCAGCGCCACCGAGTCGTCGTAGGACTTCATGAACGCCCCGGCGCCGGTCTTCACGTCCAGTACCAGCGCCGCGGTGCCCTCGGCGATCTTCTTGCTCATGATCGAGGCCGAGATCATCGGGATCGACTCCACCGTGGCGGTGACGTCGCGTAGCGCGTAGAGCTTCTTGTCCGCCGGGGCCAGCCCCGAGCCGGCGGCGCAGATCACCGCGCCGATCCCGTCCAGCTGCCGCAGCATCTCGGCGTTGGTCAGGTCCGCCCGCCAGCCGGGGATCGCCTCCAGCTTGTCCAGGGTGCCGCCGGTGTGACCCAGCCCGCGTCCGGAGAGCTGCGGGACGGCCGCGCCGCAGGCGGCGACCAGCGGTGCCAGCGGCAGCGTGATCTTGTCCCCGACGCCCCCGGTGGAGTGCTTGTCGACCGTAGGGCGGGAGAGCGAGGAGAAGTCCATCCGCTCGCCGGTGGCGATCATCGCGTTCGTCCAGGTCGACAGCTCGCGCAGGTCGAGCCCGCGGAAGAAGATCGCCATCGCCATCGCCGACATCTGCTCGGCGGTCACGTCGCCGTCGGTGTAGTGGCGGATCAGCCATTCGATCGCGGCGTCCTCCAGCGCGTCCCCGTCGCGCTTCCTCCGGATCAGTTCGACGGCGTCGTAGCTCATGGCGGCAACGATACGCGAACCCCTTTAGGGTGGGGGGCACAAAGTCGATCACCAGGAGTGCACTGATGACCAAGCACGTGTGGCTTCCCTACGCCGACGAGGCCGAGGCCCGGGTGGCCCTCGGCCGGCTGCCGGCGGGGATCACGGCCGACTACTACCTGCCGGGCGGCGAGCTGCCGTCGTCCGTCCCCGAGGTCGAGCTGATCGTCGCCCACTACATGGCGCCGCCGCTGCCGGCCCTGGAGCGGGTCGACGAGATGACCAGGCTGCGGGCGATCCAGGTGCAGTCGGCGGGCTACGACAACTACTTGCCGTTCCTGCGGAACGGGGCGGTGCTCTGCAACGCCGCCGGGGTCCACGACGCGGCCACCGCCGAACTGGCGGTCGCGCTCGCCCTGGTCAACCTGCGCCGGCTCGACCGCTTCGCCCGCAACATGTCCTCCGGGACGTGGCAGCTGGAGTTCGCCGAGTCGCTGGCCGACCGGCGGGTGCTGATCGTCGGGTACGGCCGGATCGGCGCCGCGATCGAGCGGCGGCTGGCCGGCTTCGAGGTGGCCTCGGTGACCCGGGTGGCGCGCAGCGCACGCACCGAGCCCTGGGTCTATCCGGTCGCCGAACTGCGGGAGCGGCTGGCCGAGGCGGACGTGGTGTTCGTGATCACCCCGCTGACCCCCGACACAGAGGGCCTGATCGGGGCCGAGGAGCTGGCCGCGCTGCCGGACGGGGCGCTGCTGGTGAACGTGTCCCGCGGCAAGGTGGTGGACACCGATGCGCTGGTGGACGCCGTCCGCGGCGGAAGGATCCGCGCCTCGCTGGACGTCACCGACCCCGAACCGTTGCCCGCCGACCATCCGTTGTGGACCCTGCCCGGAGTGTTCATCAGCCCGCATGGCGGCGGCCAGGCGGATGCCTTCTACCCGCGGATCAACCGGCTGCTGCGGGAGCAGCTCGCCCGGTTCGCGGCGGGGGAGCGGCTGGCCAACATCGTGGCCGAATAGGCTGTCCGCCATGCGCGTTGCACGTTTCTCCCACGACGGCGAGACCGCCTTCGGCGTGGTCGAGCTCGAGGCCGACGGCGGCCCCAACCCGGAGTCGGTGGCGGTGGTGACCGGCGACCCGCTGGCCGGGCCGGTGCACTACACCGGCCAGCGGCTGGACCTGGCCGACATCCGCCTGCTCTCGCCGGTCATCCCGCGGAGCAAGGTGGTCGGCATCGGCCGTAACTACGCCGCGCACGGCGCCGAACTGGGCAATGAGGTGCCCGAACTGCCGCTCACCTTCTTCAAGCCGAACACCGCGGTGATCGGGCCGGGGGAAGCGATCGTTCAGCCCCCGGAGACCAGCGATCTGCAGTTCGAGGGCGAGCTCGCGGTGGTGATCGGACGGATCTGCCGCCGGGTGCCGGTCGAGCGCGCCGCCGAGGTGATCTTCGGCTACACCGTGGGGAACGACGTCACCTGCCGCGACCTGCAGCGCACCGACAGCCAGTGGACCAGGGCCAAGGGGTACGACTCGTTCTGCCCGCTCGGGCCGTGGATCGTGACCCACCTGGGCCTGGACGAGGTCTCCGACCTGGAACTCAGCACGACCGTGAACGGCGAGATCCGCCAGCAGGGGAACACCTCCCAGATGGTGCACGGGATCGCCGACCTGGTCGCCCACGTCACCAGCTTCACCACCCTGTTGCCGGGTGACGTGATCCTGACCGGGACACCGGCCGGGGTGGCCACGATCGTCCCCGGCGACGAGGTGGCGATCACCGTGGCCGGCATCGGCACCCTGGCCAACCCGGTCATCGGCCCGGAGGACTGAGCGTGGCCTCGGCCGCCGTGGCGGCCATGACGGGCCGTCGTCCGGTCGCCGGCATCGGGTATCACGAGGTGCTGGTCGACCCGGCCCGGCGCCGCAATGTCGTCCAGGCGCTGTGCGGGGTGGTGCTGGGCCTGCTGACCTTTCTGGCGCTCACCCCGGTCGTCACCCAGGTGGTGCTGCTGCTCGGCTGGAACGCCGCCGGGCGGCCGGGGAGCTACAGCGACTTCGCCGTCGCCGCGCTGGCCTTCGAGACCCCGCTGGGAATGCTGGCCTCCCACCTCGGCCTGGCGGTGCTGCTGCCGACCTCGCTGGGGTTGGTGGTGCTGGTGCACAACACCCATCCGCGCTGGCTGCATTCGGTGCAGCCGGGTTTCCGCTGGAGCTACGCGCTGGCGGCCCTGCTGGCCGCCGCCGTGGTGCTCAACGCGGTGCTGTTCGTCACCGGCGCCGGCTGGACCTGGCAACTCCGCCCGCAGCACGACTTCGGCTGGTTCCTGCTGGTGATCCTGCTCACCTCGCCGCTGCAGGCCGCCGCCGAGGAGTACTTCTTCCGCGGCTACCTGCTGCAGGCCGGACAGGCGGTGTTCCGCGTCCCCTGGGCGGGCGTGGTCGTCTCGGCGCTAATCTTCGCCCTGTTCCATGGGACGCAGAACCTGCCGCTCTTCCTGGACCGGTTCGGCTTCGGCCTGCTGGCCGGCTTCCTGGTGATCCGGACCGGCGGCCTGGAGGCCGCCATCGCCGCTCACACCGCCAACAACGTCCTCGCCTTCCTGTGGGCCGGGCTGACCACGTCCATCGCCACGGTGAAGGCCACCCAGGTGATCGGCTGGTGGGATCTGGCGACCGACCTGCTGGGGTTCGCGCTGTGCGCCGCGGCCGCGCTCTGGCTGGCCCGCCGGATGCGGTTGGCGACCACCACGCCGGGCCCCGTCGGCCCCGGTTTGGCCCGGAACGGTGCGGTCTAGTAAAGTCGTCCCTCGCTGGCCCGAACGGCCAGCACCTCTCTGAGTAGGGCGGAATCAGCCGCGATCCGGCCGGACCGCACCGCTCGGAGAACAGATTGGGGTATGGGGTAATTGGCAGCCCGCCGGATTCTGGTTCCGTCAGTCTAGGTTCGAGTCCTAGTACCCCAGCGCTGCGGGATTCGCCGCCGCTGGTTGCGGTTTGGTAGATTACGCAGGTCGTGAAAGCGACACCCGGCCCCGTTGTGTAGCGGCCTAGCACGCCGCCCTCTCAAGGCGGTAGCGGGGGTTCGAATCCCCTCGGGGCTACAAGGTGAAACCCCTTGTCAGGGGCAACTCTGGCAAGGGGTTTCGTTCTTGTGATGGCGCTGGAAAACGTCCTGAACACAGATCGGACACACAAACTGTGTCCAGTTCGTGTCCAACCGATCCAGTCTGTGTGGCGGGACTTGCGCCTGACAAGGGGTTTCGCCCGACGTTACGGCGCTGAGCTGTTGACCTGGCGGGGCGGTAGTTCGGCGGCCGGATTCCTGCCGAAGGTGGTCGGCTGGTCGGCTTGCCCGGCGCTGGTTGTGCTCGGCGAATCTCGACCGCATTCCTCGCCCAGGCCTCGACTGTTCACGGTGGCTCAGGATTCGCCCGGTCTTGCCGGCGCCCCGCGCGTCTTCCGGCCCGCTGTGACGAATACGCACACGGTGAGGGCAAGAGTGGTGATGGCCATGGACATCGGATCGTAGGACGAGCCGTAGTAGGGGAGGAGGGTGAAGGCGGTGTTGTACGTGGCGTGGAGGGCGATGGTGGCGAAGACGCTGTAGTTGGTCAGGAGGTAGATCTTGGTGAGCAGCACGCGGTAGATGACCGTGAAGTGCATTGCCACGCGATCCAGCTGGGTGGGTTGTGGGTCTGGATGAAGGGGATGATGTGCCAGCTTGCCCAGGTCGTGCCGGTGATCAGTCCGACCTGCACGGTTGCGCTGCCCTGTTCCAGCAGGGCGTCGGTCATGACTGCGGTCCAGCCGAGTTGTTCGCAGTACCCACTGACCCCGTAGATCAGCAACAGGGCTGGCACGCTGACCAGCGGGGTGGTGTCGGTGGGGTGCGGGTCACCGAACAGTGTGCTGACCGCGTAGGACGCAGCGACGGCGAGCGGCATCAGCACGAAGATCCCGACCCGCCAGACGGGTTTGTCGACGCGGGCGAGGTCGAGGCCGCGAGCGAGGAGCGCAGGGACGGACCCTCGACCGCTCCGTGTGGCGATGGTGGCCGCCAGCAGGACCGACACGAATTGCAGAGCGCTCAGTGGTAGCCGGATCGGGATGATGGCGGTGGCGTCCAGGAACCGTGCGGCGATCCACCGTGGTGCTGAGAGCAGGAACACCAGAGCCAGGAAGCTCGAAAGCCTGGGCATCTGGCTCAGGTGGTCGGTGCGTTTCGCTGGCCGGCCGCAAGGCTTTCGCCCCATGCCCGGGCGCGCTCGGTCTCGCCGTCGACCGGCGGGCCTTCCCGGCCGGCGACCACGAAGCTGGGGCCCCGCTCGGCCGCCCATCCTCGTCGCCGGGCGAGCTTGTGGGCCGCGCGGGCCGCGGATCCGGAGAATCGGCCGGCCATGACGGTGTCGATGGTGACCAGGCGGGTGGCGGGGTTGGCGATGGAGCGATCGAGCCACTCCCGCAGGCCCGGGTTCGTCCCGCCAGCCGTCGGCACGCCCGCCTGAGCCCGGCTTGCGGCGCTGGGCAGTCCGAGGTTGTGGGTCGGGGCGGCGAGCAGCACGAGGTCGTGGGACGGGTCGCGCGGAGCGCCCCCGGCAGGGGTGACCTCGACGTCGGCGCCCGCTTCGCGGAGGCCTTCGGCGACGGCCTCGGCGATCTGTCGGGTGTTGCCGAAGCAGGATTCCACAACGATGAGGGTTCGCATTGCCCGTGACCTTTCAGGAGACGTGGGGCTGTTGGGCCCACACGGCGGCGATGGCCTGGGCCAGGACGAGGCCGGTCGCGATGATGGTCGCGAGAGCCGCCACCGCGAGGACGCCGGCGGCGACGCGTCCGGCTCGGTCGGGCGTTCGGCCCGGTGAGAGCAGCCGCCACACGAATGCCGCCACCAGTGCGGCGAGCCCGACGACGGTCAGGCTGAGCAGACCGGAGCCGTGGGCGTGGGCGAACACCGGGCGAGGCAGCGCCGTGGCGGAGCGCTTCGCGGCGGCGTCGAGCGAGTGGTAGAGCGAGCTTCCGCTCACCTCTGCCGAGATCACGGTCGTGAGGGCCGCGGCCGTCGCGACCAGGAGTGGCCAACGCAGCCTTCCCCGTGCGTCGGGCCAGATCGCGTACGCCAGAGCGAGTAGTGCGCTGATGGGGGCCAGGATCACCGCGATGTGGGCGACCACGACATGGATCGGCATCCGAACTCCTCCGTATGATACTTGGGATACGATGTCTCAATGTAGGATGTCGAGCATGACGGGCGCCAGTGCGGAGAGCCGAACTCAGGGTCCGACCGGGGTTGCCCGCAGGCGCCAGCGGATCAGCGATGTCGACACCGAGCATCGGATGATCCGGGCCGCGATCGGGCTCGTGAGCGAGCAGGGCCTCACTGTGAGTCTGGACCACCTCAGCCTGGAGGAGGTGATTGCGCGAGCCGACGTCTCGCGAAGCTCGGCGTATCGACGCTGGCCTTACAAGGACCTGTTCCTGGCCGATCTCCTCGTCGCGCTCGCGCGGGCTACGGACCTTTCGGCCGAACCGCCCGGGTTGGTCGAGGAACTGCTCGCGCTGATTGAGACCGCCGACCTGACCTCTGCCCAGGCTCGCCGGGACCTGCTCGTCGAGGGGCTCCGGCTCTCATCGACCGCGGAGTTCGAGCGTATGTCCACCTCGCCCCGCTGGCAGACCTATCTGGCACTTTCGGCGACCGTCACCGGCTTGCCGGCGGGCGGAGTCCGCGACGCCGCCGCCGCGGCGATCCTGGACGCGGAACGACGCTTCGCCGCCCGCCGCGCACACGTCTACGGAAACCTCGCGACCATGATCGGCTACCGCCCCCGAGGCAACCTCGATCCCGAGACCAGCTTCGAACTGATGGCATCCGCCACGGGCGCGATCATGACCGGCTACATCGTCCGCAGCCTGGCCAATCCGCAGATCGCCACCACGACACGGCACCTGGCCGGATTCGGCAGCACCGAAGTCCGCGACTGGACCGCACCCGGTTACGGGCTCACCGCGATCGTCGACGCCTTCCTCGAACCCGACCCCGACGCGGCCTGGACGCCCAACGCCATCGCACAGCGACGCCAATTGTGGGAGCAGACGGCCGCGTCGCTGTACGAGCGATGACCCGGATCGGTCCCCGGCGTGGAGCTCGAAGCTGTGTCGGGGTTAGGTTTGCCGACATGGGGGAGCCGGGTGATCGTTTCCGGATCGTCGAGGATGCCGAGCTGGCTTTGCTTGCCAACGACACTCGGCAGGATCCGGACGCAGTTGACAGGATGCTGCACCGCGACTTCGTTGAGATCGGGCGTTCGGGGAGGTTGTGGAGGCGAGCGGATACGCTTTCTTCGCTGAGGTCGGAGGACGCCCGCGAATCTCCGGTGGTTGACGAATGGCGCTTCGAGGAGATCTCTGCCGACCTCATTCTGGTGACCTACCGACTCAGGACGAGCGCCGGACAGAGCAGGCACTCCTCGATCTGGGACCTCGCAGCGCGCCCGCCCCAGATCAGGTTCCACCAAGGGACCGTCATTCCCCCGCCAACTCCCTGATCAGGGGGCTCGGGGACGCCGTCTTGAGCTCGTCCCCCGCGCAGGGTGTACTCGCCTGCTGGGTGGCGGCGGCTGGAGAGGTCGCCGGTGTCGGCGGCAGTCGAAAACGAGGCCACTGCGACGGCGTTTCGGCCTCAGATTCGGTCGTCGCCCACAGCCGGTGTGTCGAGGGACTTCGGTCCTGGAGCTGTTCGGAGGGGGTGGTGTGGCGTGGTGCGCTGGTCGGGGATTCGTGGAGAGCGCGTGAAGCCCGCCCCGCGAGAGGTTGGGGGCTTGTCGCGGCGGGCTTGAAGAGGTTCCGCGCAGAACTGGGGGGCCGGGGGAGGCCATGCGCTGAGACCTGCTTTCAGCGTAGGCTTTCGAGCCGATTTCTTGGAGTTCGCCGCGGGCTGAGGCGGCATTTGTTCTTAGCCTGGCCGCGCGGGAATTGCCGAACGCGTGGGTTTGGCGGTTCGGGCTCTTTCCGCACGAGGGTATTCCCGGCCCGAGGCCGACCAGGTACCGCTGGGCCGGAATCGATGTGCACGGCGACGTCACGGAATCCGAACCGCTAATGGTCCGACTTCGCGCTCGAGTGATTGGCTGGCGGGCGCCATTGTGTCTCGGCCGGTCGTGTGCTCGTGGGCTCGGGGTGTGGCCGCGTCGGGCGTGTGCCGCGCAGCAGCACGCAGGCGTGGACCTTCCGGTGCGACTGTGTCGGTTCGTCGTGGGGCGGGTCAGGTTTCGGGGATGTCGATTTCGGCGTTGCCGCTGGTGATGATGGTGGCGATGGCTTGGGCGACGGCGGACGCGGGGACGACGTGGGGCAGGAGGGGGCCGTCCGGGGCGTGGCGGAGGTGGTCGGGTTCGGGGCTTGGGGTGTTCTGGCCGAAGTTGGTGTCGGCGATGCCGGGTTTGACGATGCTGACGGCGATGTTGTCGTTGGCGAGTTCGTCGCGGGCTGTGAGGGCCAGGGTGTTCAGGGCGGCCTTGGTGGAGGCGTAGCCGGCGATGTAGGGGATGTGTTTGGTGGAGGCCTGGGAGCTGATGTTGATGATCTGTCCACCGCCCTGGTTTCGCATGTGGGGGATGACCAGCTGCATGAGGCGCAGTGGCGCGACCAGGTTGAGTTCCAGGAGCGCGGTGTACTCGGCGAGGTCGATGTGTTCGACGGGTTTGGCCATCGCGCGCCCGGCGTTGTTGATCAGGACGTCGATGCGTCCGAACCGTGCGATGGCTTCCTCGACCAGGTGGGCGGCCTGGTCGGGGTTGGTGATGTCGGTCGGTATCGGGACCGCGCCGGGTAGCTGTTGTTCGAGTTCATGCAAGGTATCCGCGCCGCGGGCGGCGAGCACGAGTCGGGCACCGAGTCCGGCGAGGTGGTGGGCGGTGGCCAGGCCTATGCCTGAGCTGGCACCGGTGATCAGGATGACCTTGTTCTGGATGGTCATGGCGTTCCTTTCGTCTTCGGCGGGGCGGGTGGGTGCTACTCGGGTCTGGTGAGGCCGTGGAGGATGAGGGTGAGCACGGCGTCGAGGTCGGCGGTCGTGGTGGCCGGGTCGGCCCACTCGCGGGAGAGGGCCGGGTGGTGGAAGCGGGCGGTGGCCTGGAGTACGGCTCGCCCGAGGACGGCCGGATCCCCGTCGGTGAACTCCCCGGCGGCGATGCCGTCGGCCACGATCCGGGCGGCCTGGTCGGCCAGGTGATCGACGTGGACCGCCGCGACCTCGCGGGAGCCGGTCGCGATCTGGTGAAAGGTTTCGAAGAGTTCGGGCTCGTCGCGGGCGATCGCCTGTTTCGTGGCGGCCAGCAGCGCCACCCAGTCGCGTAGTCGCCTCGAGGCCGGGCCTGGCCGGGTCACGACATCCTCCAATGGTGCGGAGACCCGCTCCAACCACCGCGCGGTGACGGCCTCGCGCAGGGCAGCCTTGCTGGGGAAGTGCCGGTAGACGCTGCCGTGGCTGACCTCGAGCGCACGCGCGACATCGACCACAGAGGTCTTCGCCGGACCGAAGCGCCGCAACGCCGCCTCGGCAGCATCCAAGATCGCCTCGGACGTCAACGGCTCGGTGCTCATGACACCCATCCTGACGGGTTGACTGACAAATGTCAACATCTGTCAGTCAATATTCCGATCGGACCAGCTTCGATGAGTGTGGGTTGCGCGTGCGGTCGCCGGTACGGATCACCGGGGATGTCGCGGCGGTGGGCGGTCGGGGATTTCGCGCGATCCAGCGTGGCCGCCGGCGGCGAGCGAGTGCTGTCGACGGTCGGCCCGGTCGCGGGGCGGCTGGTTACCGGACGATGCGGAGGTTGAACGCTGCGGTGCCGAGCGCGCCCATCAGGCGCAGCCACAGGGGTAGCCACATCTCGGTGCCGCGGGCGGTCTCGATCCCGCCGAGGTCGATCACGTCGGTGTGGCCGAAGCTGTGCAGCAGGCTGGTCACGATGGTCTTGGCGTCGGGGTTGTCGCCGGAGACGAACACGGTGGTGGGCTCGGGAAGGCTGGCGGGATGGGCCATCAGGTTGGCGTTCAGAGTGTTCAAGGTCTTGACCACCCGGACGTTGGGGAACCGGCGCTGCAGCTGCTCGCCGAGGGAGTCGGTGTCCTTCACGAACAGGGTCGGTGGCATGCCGTGGCTGAAGTCGAGGGGGTTGGAGATGTCGATCAGGACCTTGCCGGCCAGGTTCTCCTCGCCCGCCTGTGAGAGCACCTCGAGCGCGGCGGCTCCGTTGGTGGCGTTGACGACCAGTTCGGCACCGAGCGCCGCGTCCGCGAACGACAACACCGCGACATCCGGATGGGCCGACGCCCAGGCGCTGAACGGCTGGTTGCCCATCTGGTCGACCTCGGAACGGGCGAGGGTCGTCTGCGGGTCGCGTGTGCCCACCGTGACCTCGTGTCCGAGTTCGGACAGTCGAGCCGCGATGGTTCGTCCAACCGTCCCGGTACCGAGTACGGCGATGCGCATGGCTGCTCCTCCCTTTGGTAGACAGATCTGTCTACTGCTGTGTGAAGACCATACCAGACAGATCTGTCTGCCACCAGCTGTCGCCGCCGTCTCCACCATGGCGCTGGCGGCCCCGGATCACGGGCACGCCTCGGCGCCATGCCGCGGGAGGCCGGGGACGGTGGCGCGCCGGGCTTGCCGTGCTACACGGCGTCTGGCCGGGACAGGCTCGCCTCGACCAGGGCGCGGGCCGCGCGCCGGGCGACCGCTGGCGCGTCTGGACGCCCATCGATCGAGCCGCTCGCCAACCCTCCGTCCAGAACGAGAGTGAGCGCTCGAGCCAGCCCCTCCGGATCCGTTGCGCCGCCGGCGGCGGCGAGATCCCTCACCCAGCCGCGGACGGCGTCCTTGTGTGCGATCGTGCGCTCGTGGATCCTCGAGCCGGGCTCGGACTCGGCCGCGGCGTTGATGAACCCGCACCCCCGGTACCCGTCCCTGCGGCACGCGGTCTCGAGCGCATCGAACAACCCGACCAGCTGCTCGGCCGGGTCCGGACCGGCCGCGGCCGCCGCAGCCCTCAACTGTCCCGTCCACACCTCATCGACCCGGTCCAGATAGGCCAGCACCAGGTCGTCTTTGGCCGGGAAATGCGCATACAGGGTCGCCTTCGCCACCCCCGACTCCGCGATCACGCGATCTACACCGACCGCCCGAATGCCATGGGCATAGAACAGTCCGAACGCGGTATCGAGGATCCGCTCTCGCGCGAACCCTCGCAAGGACGAGACACCCACCCGGCTCAGGCTACCCGACAGACCGGTCCGTCAGGCAGGGTGACGGGTTCTTCGGAGGACTCTGGCACCGACAGCTGCAGGGACAGGCGATGGCATCCGATGATGGAGTCCCCAGGTCGGACGACGACGCTCGAATTCTGGTCGGTTTCGACGGCGCTCCGCGTGGGGTTGGCGGTGGTCTTCTGCGTGGTGGCGGCGGGATTGCCTGCGGCAATGGTTGCGTTCGTCAGCCCGCGGTTCTTCACGTTGGTGGCCGGGGCTCTCGCCGGTGGGGCGGACGATCTCGGAGTACGTGCTGCTTGATTGTGTCGCTCGCCTTGGGGCCGCGTTGCCGAGCTCCTTCCGCGTGCGCGCCGTCCACGGCATCCGAGAACGACTCTGGATACTGGTCACCATGGCATGGCTGGCTTGACGCTGGAGCGCTGGTAGAGCGCGGCTACGAAGGTGCCCGTCCCCGCGAGCTCTCCTCGCGGCTGCCGCTCACCACAGGAGGCCTCAGCAACATCCTCCGCAGATTGCAGGACGATGAACTGATCGAACGCGAAGCAGACACCGCGGATGCGCGCAGCCGTGTCGTCCGGCTCACGGAGGAGGAAAGGCCAAGGCCAACGAGGCGGGAGTCGCCGCGATCGCCGCGATCGCCGCGATCGCCGTCGCTCTCTAGCCTGCCGGCGTTTCTGTGTTGCAGCAGGCTGCGGAACTCCTCCACCAAGTCCTTGTCGCCATTGTCGACGCCGGTTGAATACTGACCCTGTGTCGCCGGCGATAAGGGGTCAAAGTTCGACCGGTATAGACGGCCATAGGTGCTGACGCACCCGTGCACCGCGACCCGCTCCAATGAAGCGCTCCGCCGGTAGGCCGGGCAGGCGTCCGAGCGTCCTCTCGCGGCGAGGCTGCCCGCAGAGTCAGGTCAGTTCATGGGTAGGACACCATCGCGCGGTCCCAGAGTCCTTGTGATGCGGCCGCATCCGATCTGTACTTCGACCGAGTACGTGGCCAGTGGACTTGGGCGGCGTCTGCATGATCAGACGAACCCTTCTCGACGAACGGATGCGCCCGTCGGCATCGGGGAACTCGATTTCGATAGGCCCAGGTTGGGGATCGTCCACGACCTCCCGAGTTGCCGCGCACAGCACGACCATCACCGCGATGCATTGCCACGGATCGAACACCGCGCCAAACGATCGCACGGTCACTGCGCGCGGCGCGACGGTGTAGTCCGCCCGGCGAAGTCGCGCGACCGGCCGGTCGCGTATCCAAGAGAGTGGCTGTCGCTGCAGGAGGGCGAGCCTGAAGGCATCTGGGCCGCTCGGCGCTGGCTGGGTAGATTCAGCGCATGTCCATCAAACTCGACAACGTCGGCATTGCCGTGCGCGACATCGAAGAAGCGATCTCCTTCTTCACCGACCTCGGCCTGACCCTCGTCGGCCGTGACACGATCAGCGGCGAGTGGGCAGACACAGCTGTTGGCCTGGACGGCAACCACGCCAAGATCGCGGTACTCCAGACACCAGACGGTCAGGGTCGCCTCGAGTTCTTCGAGTACATCCATCCCGAGGCCATCCAGACGAGCCCCACCCGTCCCAACGAGATCGGGATGCACCGCGTCGCCTTCTCCGTCGACGACATCGACGAGACCCTGCGGACCGCCGCAAGGCACGGCTACCACCCGCTTCGCGGTGTGGCCACCCATAAGGACGTCTACAAGCTCACTTACCTCCGCGGCCCCAGTGGCATCCTCGTGATGTTCGCCGAGGAGTTGGCGAAGAAGCCCTGAATCACCCCAGCAGACGACGGCCCCGCGCAGGACCGGGTCCGTCCCGCTCGCAGTCCGACACGCAAGCACTCCACGAGCGCCGCGCTCCCACCGAACGCAAATGTCGATGCCGGTGGCCACAACGGCGTTCCTGGCGATCGCTCCCCATCCATGCAGCGCTGACCGGCTCCAACCGCACCCCACTGACAACTCGGCGGGACTGTCCCGAAGTGGCCGGCGGGTTCACCCTCCAAGGCCCTCTTGCACCGGCTTGGGCGCAGGACTGTTTCGGATTGGGGTCATTCCAGGGTGTGGGGGACGAGTCGCCACCGGAGTGGGAGTGTATCGCCGGCCTGGTTCAGGGCAGCGTCGACTCTGGGGGCGATTCGCTGGTCCTTGACCAGGTCGAGCAGGCTGTCGAGTGGTATCGGGAAGCGGTGTTCTTCGGTGGCGGCGATGAGGCTGTGTTGCTCGACGACGATCCAGTAGCCGTCGGTGCTTCGTCGCACCAGGCGGACCATGGCCGGGTAGCCGTCCTCGACGTCGAGAGCCCAGCCGATCCTGATGTGGTCCCGGGTATGGCAGGAGTCGAGTTGGTCGCAGCGGGGTTCTTGGTCGGTGACGGCGAGGCTGATCCGCTCGGTGTCGGTTCCGAGATACGCCGTCGCCTCAACAAGACCATCTTCGGTCCGGCCGCCGACGCATCCGGTGGCGATGTGGCTGGCGATCACTGCGGCGAGCGATTGAGGAGTCGGCGGCTCAACCGATCCTGACATCGCAGGCAGCGGAACGACTCCTGCAGCATGAGCGCCGCTACAGTCCAGATCGTCGGTACGCCAGCGCGAGTTCGCTGCTGCCGTCTCGGCCAGCCCAGCGTCGGTCAGCGGCACGATTCGGGGGTCCGCCGCCAGCGCGACCGCCCGGGTCAGCAACTCCTCGGTCCAGCCTGTCGGGTCGAATTGGACTTGAACCAGGCCCGTCTCGCGCGGGGAGAAAACGTCAGGAGTGCCAGTTCTGGGGGTGCGGACGTAGGTCCCGTTCCGCTCCGCACAGGTCGCTGGCGGACAGTCGATGCGCCCGGCAGGCTGCGGGGAGAACGTCACCGTCACCGCCCGCTCGGGGATCCCCGGCCTCGCCCGGTAATACGCCGTCGCCGTGATCCCCTGCATCCATTCAGTGGGACGCACTGCAAGCCGGCCGCTGTCGGATCCGGCGAGCGCGTACGCAGCCCCGAAGTGCTGCTCGATCAATGTCCCCAGAACCTGCGGGCTAATCGCGACGGGCTCAACCGACGGGCCCGCACCCGGCACCGGTGCCGTCGGTGCACACCCGACGATCACCAGAGCCGTCACCAAGAAGACAACCCGGCGCCGCATCCCTCTCCTTCCATCGAATGCCTTGTGGCCAAACGCTCCTCCCAGACCGTCCGCGAAGCAACGAGCCTCCCGTGACCCGGGAGCGAACGGGTCACTGGCAAGCTCAAGCAGAGTGAACCGTCTCGCCTCGGCCGCGAGCGGGTGATCGCCGCGCCGATCTCCGGTCAGTTCATCTTGCGGAACACATTTTGGACACAGTTCGCGCGTAGTCGTGGCTGTTGTGGGGGTTGTGGAGGTTGCGGTTCACGCTCAGCACAGTGTCCAGAGTGCCGTGAAACGGCGTGCACGGTGCCCGGGTTGAACTCTCAAGGCGGTAGCGGGGGTTCGAATCCCCTCGGGGCTACCAGGTTCCCGTCCCTCGTCAGGGACGGGTTCTTTGGTTTCCGGACCGGCCGCCCTCAGCCCAGGCCGAAGTCCCGGACGTCGGCCTCGCCGAGCAGCCACTTGCCGGCCACCGCCAGGTCGAGGTTCTCCGGCTGCCAGCGCAGTGCCCTGACGGTCTGGACGTCCAGCTCGACCGTCCTGGTCAGCGGTGTCACGCCCAGGATCTCCAGCTGGGCCTGGGTGAACACCGCCAGCGAGTCGCCGGTCTCCTGATCGCAGAGGGTACGCAGCTGGGAGCCGGGCTCGAGGTCGTCGGCGGCGACACCGTCCTCGCCGGCCCGGGAGATCGACTTCTGGGCGTCCCGGCTGATCCACAGCGGCGGTACGGCCACCGACAGCGCCCGCTCCGCGATGGTCCGGGCAGCATGGGGGAAGCCGATTCTCCGGGCGTTGGCCGCCATGGCGGACAGCCGCTCCGGGTCGGCCAGCAACCCGTCGATCTTGTAGCCGACCGTGGTGGGGTAGTTGCACCGGACGGCGGCGCCCTCCTCGAGCAGGTAGTCGGCGTTACGCACCTCCTGACCGGGGATCGGCTTCACCAGCACCATCGGCAGGCCGGCCGCCATGCATTCGGAGGACGACAGCCCGCCGGGCTTGCCGACGAAGAGGCAGGAGATCCGCATCAGGTCGGCCATCTCCGTGGTGTAGCCGAGTACCCGGAACCGGTCCGGGTGACCGGCCACCAGGCCGTCCACCTGCGCCTTCAGTTCCTCGTTGCGGCCGCACACCACGACGGTCTGGAACCGCTGCTCGCAGCGCAGCACCTGCCGCACCACCTGCAGGGTGTAGCTGCCGCCGGCGGCGCCGGCCGAGATCAGCACGACCGGAAGCTCGGGGTGCAGGCCGAACCGTTGCCGGACGGCGCCCGGGTCCACCGGTTGGGCGAGGTCGGGACGCACCGGGATCCCGGAGACGCTGACCCGGTCGCCCGGCACGCCGATCTGCGTCATGTAGGTGCGGGTCTCCTCGCGGGCGACGAAGAAGTGACTGAACGGCGAGGTCAGCCACAGGCCCTGGAAGTCGTAGTCGGTGGCGACCACGGTGAGGGTCGCCCGCAGTTGGCGACGGGCCAGCATGAGCGACACCATCCGGGCCGGCAGGAAGTGCGTGCAGATCACCAGTTCCGGGTCGTAGTCGCGGATCTCGCGAACCAGCGGCAGGGTGTTCAGCTGATCCCACCACTGCACCAGCGGGGCGAGCTTGAACGGCGGGTCCTGCTGGTCGTACCCCCAGCCGACCAGCCAAGGCACCTCCGCCACCAGCGCGAAGTAGGCGTCGTCGTAGAGCCGGTTGAACACTCCGCTGGTGGTCTCCAGGATGTCCAGCCGCCGGACCTCGCCGGCGTCCGGTATCCCCGCCAGCGCGGCTTCGATCGCGCCGGCGGCCTGGTTGTGTCCGGAGCCGACACCGGCGGCCAGGATCAGAATGCGTCGTGTCACGGACCGATCGTAGGACTCCGGCGTCACCGGGGGAGCATCAGACCGTGCGCGGGGAGTACATGATGACGGCTACGCCGACCAGGCAGATCAGCGCCGATCACGTCGTAGCGGTCGGGTCTGAAGCCGTCCATGGCCATGCCCCACACAAGCTCCCGCGCGGGCTCAATGATCGCGGAGCGCGGCGATGAGTTCGGACTTCGACATCCGGGAGCGGCCCTTGATGCCGAGCTCGGCGGCGCGCTTCACCAGTTCCGCCTTGGTCCGCTCGTCGTAGTCCTTGGCTCGACCGCCCTTCCGGCTGACCGCCTGCCGGGAGGAGCCGGCCGCGGCGTTGGCGATGCGGGCGGCCTTCTCCTTGCTGGCGCCGTCGTCGCGGAGCGCCTCGTACAGCTCCTTGTCCTTGACCGAGGGTCCGGGGGCTCGCTCAGGCATTCCTGTCCTCCTTCGTCTGATCACTTCTCTACCCACCGGGTCGGCCGGCCACGCACGAAGCGTGGGGCTTTGCCACTGTTGCCTCGCGGGCGTCGCATCACTGCTAGCGTTCGGGTGTCGGTCTCACGGTGAGTTCGACGCGACCGTGCACATTCGATCTCTCGAACCCTCGGGCACGCCTAGGGAGACGCATGTCCATGGACGAGCTGGTGACAGGCTTTCGCGACGAATCGGAGGACCCACTGGTGGAGGCGGGCGGGATCGAGTCGGCAGAACTGGCCGACGCCGTCGGGAGCGGTCAGGCGATCGATCCGATCGACGCCACCTGGCGACGGGCCGTCATCCGTTCGATCCGTGACGGCCTGGTGATCTTCGACTCCGACGGACTGGTGCTGGAACTGAACCAGGCGTTCACCGACCTGCTGGGCTACCGGCTCGAGGACGGCCCGTTCCGTCCGCCCTATCCGTGGTGGCCGACCGAGCAGGAGGATCCCGAGGCTCTCGCGCAGATCCGGAGCGCCTACCACTCCATCCTCGAAGGGGACGAGGTCGAGCGGGAGTTGCGGCTCTATCGGCGGGATCGACGTCCGCTGTGGGTGCTCTCGGGGGGCACGACCATCCACCACCAGTCGATGGGGCCGACGCACCTGCGCACCCTGCGCGACATCACCCGGGCCCGCGAGGCCAGGGAGCGCCGCGCGGCGGCCGCCGAGGTGAGCCAGGGCTTCGCAACCGTCGACGACCTCGCCGCGCTGATCGGCATCGCCGAGCACGGCTTCGGGCTGCTGTTCGACGGCACCTGCACTATCCGGTTGCGTGACGGCGACCATCCGATGTGGTTCAGCGCGAATGACACCGTGACTGCCGACCAGCTACCGGATCAGGTGCTCACCGGCCTGGACGGTGAGCGCGATCCCGATACCAGTCGGCGTCGCCCGGGCATCCTGCTGGTGGCCCCGACCCCGGACACCGACTCCCGCGCATGGGTCCAGTTCCCGCAGCCGCGGCGGATCGCCGTCGAGGAGATGATCGCCGCCGACCTGTTGGCGGCCGCGTTCGCCGCCGCTCTGGGACGGGTGACGGCGGCCCTGCAGGCCGCGGATCGCGAGGCGAACCTGCGCGTGGCGGTGGAGAGCCACCGGTTGATCGGGCAGGCGACCGGAATCCTGGTAGAACGGCACCGGGTGCTGCCCGGGGCGGCGTTCGAGCGACTGCGCCGGGCCAGCCAGCGGCGCAACCTGAAGTTGCGCGATCTCGCCGCCCGGGTGATCGAGACCGGAGCCGACCCCGAGGACGTCTGATCCCCTCGGGCATTTCGGCGCCACTGTGACGCGTGGCCATCGCGACTGCTGGGTATTGCGACGCTACCGGGTGAGCACCTGGGCCCGCGGCTCTCCCGGAGGTGCGCCGGTTGAAACCGCAGCCGGCGCACCGCCGCGCCGGACTCCGGCCGTGGTGCCCGGACGCTCGCCGCGGTTTCGTCAGGCGTGGTGTTTACGTCCGCGCCGGGGTGGGTACTCACCGGGAAACCCGAGCTACGAGAGGAACTCATCATGGGTATCGAAGACAAGGCCAAGAACGCCGCGCAGGACATCGCCGGCAAGGTGAAGGAAGGCGTTGGCCGACTCACCGACGACGAGCGCATGGAGGCCGAGGGCAAGCTCGATCAGGCGCAGGCCGCGGTGAAGCAGACCATCGAGAAGGCCAAGGACGCCGTCGAAGACCAGCTTCGGCGCTGAGGCGGGATCGTCATGGCTACCTTCTTGTGGATCCTGGCAGTGGTCCTGGTGGTTGCGGGCATCTTCGCCATCGTCAGGAAGCAGCTGCTGTGGGGCATCGTCCTCATCGTCGTGGGGCTGGCGGTCGGGCCCGGTGGGGTGAGC
>JAEXCA010000197.1 GCA_023393755.1 Actinomycetes bacterium
TTTGTGACCAGGAGATACGCGGCCATCGCCACCTTGTTCGCCCTCCTCGATGCCGCTGGCGGTGAAAGTACACCCTGATGGACCCAAGGGTGCCCCTGACCCGGTGGGGCGGCTCCACTAAGCTTAGACCGCCGAGTAGCTGCCCCTGCCCTCGAGCGCCGAGTAGAGGGTCTGGCGGCTCACGCCAAGGTCCTTGGCCACCCGCGCCTTGGGCACCCCGCCCTCGCTGCGCACCCGCGCGGCAGCGATCTCCTCAGCGGTGAGCCTTCGGGCCTTGCGGTACTTGCCCGCCGCCTTCGCGAGGGCTATCCCTTCGGCCTGACGCTCGCGGATGGCCTCGCGCTCGAGTTCGGCGAAGGCCGCGAAGACCGTCAGCATCGCGCGCCCTTCCTTGGTGGTCACGTTGAGCATGGGTGAGTCCAGGAACTCGATCGCCACGCCCTTGGCCTGGAGCTCGTCCACGATCCGCAGCAGATCCCGAGTGTCACGGGCAAGCCGGTCGATCGACTTCACCCGGATGGTGTCCCCCGCCTGCGCGAACGCCATCAGCGTACGGAGCTTCTCGCGATCGGCGACATTCTTGCCAGAGACCTGCTCCTCGACCAGCACATCGACGCCGGCGAGCGCTTCACGTTGGCGCTCCAGGTTCTGATCCTTCGAGCTAACTCGCGCATATCCGTACACCCGTCCACCCACGTCTAGACCTTCCGTCGGATTCGTCAAAGTGTCGCATGCGAGGCTTGGGTTTACGGTCAGGCTGGGAGCTGTTTCAGCCGTCCATGGAGTACGCCTCCATCCACGGACTCGCGCGGCAGCTGGGGGTGGCGTGGAAGACGGTATGGGGCTCGATCCAACCCATCCTGGCGACGCTGGCCGACGACGAGGCCCGGTTCGCCGGCGTGACCACCCTCGGGGTGGACGAACACCTGTGGCACCACGTGAGTCCCCGCAAGCGCGGCCCGAAGGAACTCACCGGCATGGTCGACCTCACCCGTGACAAGGACGGACGCGTCCGAGCCCGGCTGCTCGACCTCGTACCCGGCCGCTCCGGGACCGTGTACAAGACATGGCTCGACCAACGCGGCACGGCGTTCAAGGCTGGGGTCGAGGTCGCCACCCTGGACCCGTTCCACGGCTACAAGAACGCCATCGACGACAAACTTGCCGACGCCACCGCTGTCCTGGATGCTTTCCATGTGGTCGCCCTGGCCGGCCGGGCGGTCGATGAGGTTCGCCGCCGCGTGCAGCAAGAGATCCACGGTCACCGTGGCCGTGCCGGCGACCCGCTGTACGGGATCCGGAACATCCTGCGCTGCGCGGCCGAGCGGCTCACCGAGAAGCAACAGGCCCGCCTGGCCGCGGCCATCGCCGCCGACGAGCGCCACGACGCCGTCCACATCGCCTGGCAGTGCGCCCAACGTGTTCGCGCCGCGTACGCCCACCCCGACCCCGCTCGAGGCCGCCAACTCGCTGAACAAGTCGTCGCCAGCTTCCCCACGTGTCCCATCCCCGAGATCGCCAAGCTGGGCCGCACCCTCAAGCAGTGGAGGGACGCCTTCCTGGCCTACTTCGACACCGGCCGCGCCAGCAACGGCGGCACCGAGAGCATCAACGGGCTCATCGAACTCCACCGCCGCATCGCCCGCGGCTTCCGCAACCGAGACAACTACCGGCTACGCATGCTCCTCATCGGCGGCGGACTCACCCCGCCACCCCCACCAGAAG
The DNA here is from genome assembly GCA_023393755.1 of Actinomycetes bacterium. GTDB lineage: Bacteria > Actinomycetota > Actinomycetes > Propionibacteriales > Propionibacteriaceae > Propionicimonas. The sequence continues at coordinate 1,726 of JAEXCA010000197.1, forward strand.
TGTGAAGAGCCGCTCAACTACCGCCGCGATCGGGTGCCCACCGTGCCCGGACTGGCGCTGTCGCGGGGGCGCGCTCTCGATTGGATGAGACACGCGCCGATCAGCTGCCACCGCCCCTCAAGCATCAAGGACGGCTTACTTTTGGTCAGCGACGAAGGGGCAGGAGTTCGTCATCACCGCAACCCCGGACGTCCTCGCCTGGGCGCAGTCAATCATCTGACCAGCGATTGGCCGAGGTCGTCGGCCCACCGTTCACGCGACCTGAATTCGGGCGTCGCCGGTGTCGTACTCGATTACCAGGTCGCCTCCGACTGCGGCGAGGTAGCCGCGGATGGTGCCGATCTTGGAGTTGTTCAGGTCGCCACGTTCGATCTTGGACACCTGGCGTTGTGAGACACCAATCCGGGCGGCGACCTCGGCTTGGGTGAGTCCGGCGGCCTCGCGTAGTTCCCGCAGCCGGTAGGCGCGGACCTCGGCGAGCATGCGCTTCTTGTGCGCCTCGACTTCGTCCCGGTCGACCGGGTGCTCGGCGAGGAAGTCCTCCAGCGACATCGCCACGGCGATCACTTCCCTTTCAGTCGGTGCAGGTGGGCATCGAGCAGGTCATCCGCAATCGGGATGTTGTATCGATACCACTGTTTCCAGTTCCCTGCCTTGTCTCCGGCAACGAGCAGGATCCCGCGTCGGACCGGGTCGAACGCGAACAGGATCCGCAGTTCCGACCGGCCCGCCGAACCCGGCCGTAGTTCCTTCATGTTGCTGTGGCGTGAGGCGGCCACCGAGTCCACCAGTGGCCGTCCCAGATGGGGTCCGTGTTCGGCCAACAACTCGACAGCTGCGACTACCTGCGCGCGAGAGTCGCCATCGAGCGACGCGAGCCATCCGGCGACGTGCTCGACGTCAACGTCCCACACACGCCCACTGTAGTACCTGGAGGTTCTAGGACCAATGGTGGGTCGCGGTCTGGGGCGTCTATCGCGAGGCATCTCGGCCCGTCTCGGGCGTCGGTATGGGCAGCGGATTCTGGGCTGTTCGCAGGAGTTCCTCTTGTGCGAGTGCCTCGTCTTCGGCGGTGTTATGGATCTCGCCGGTGACGACGTTCAGTTCGTCCCCGCCTTCAAGCGTGATCCACGGCTTGCCGGTGAGGACTCCGACGGAGACCAGGTCCTCATTGACCTTGAGCCAGCGCAGGTTGAAGCTCTCCTGGCTGATGTGACGGGCGTAGCGTGCGCGGGCGGGCCAGGCCTGGTGTCGTTCTTCGCAGTGGGATTGGATGCTGTCGCGCATCCGGCCGAGGAACCATGGCACACACACACGGTGCCAGTTCTCCAGGGGTGCGCCGTTGTGTGCTTGGCCTGCCCGGTAGCGTTCGTCGGCCAGGCCGGCGATCTCGTGGACGAGGTGGGGGTGTTCGGGCCAGCAGGCGGGGATGATCTGGCTGGTGTCCCAGGCGTATTCGTGGTTGAACCAGTTCACGACATCTTCCAGCCAGCGCCACAGTTCCAGCCGCAGGGCCGAGGTGCCCAGGGTCGCCGGATCCCATGGTCGTGCCGCTATTCCTCGCTTACCGAGCTTCTCCCGTTCTTGGTCGTTGCCGTTCTCGGCTGTCCAGTGGTGCCGGTACAGCTGGCGCAGCTGGGGTCCGGGCGGGGGGAAGGCCATGACGGCCAGCCCGGAAGTGTCATATACGTCGGCCATGTCCTACCTCCTGGCCAGGTTGTGTCGCCCGGCCTCGGCCAGGGCGGCCTCGGCATGCTCACTGGCCGGGAGTTGTGCCTGGCAGTTGGACGTCAGTTGGTCGCGTAGCCGGCGCTGCCCGTCGAGGAGTGCTCTTCCTGGTTTGCCGTCGATGCAGCGGTGGAGTTTGGCGATGACGGGTTTGCCGTTCTCGGCGATCACCAGGGCTTGGCGTTCGGGGAGTTGGCGGACTTCGTCGGGGCGCAGGACGGGGATGTCGTCGCCGGTGATGCTGCGTCCGCCGCGGGCGGTCTGCCAGCCGGTGCGAGCCACGCGGACGGTGCCGGTCAGTTCGGAGATGTCACGGTTGAACCCGACATCCTTGGAGCCGCCGAACACGACCATCACGATGGTCAGCCCGAACAGCGCCTGGGCTTCATCGGGGCCGAAGATCGAGGTCAGCTGCCGCCAGGTTTGCGCGGCGTAGACGAACGAGATCCCCAGGGCGCGTTCGTTGGCCATCCGGGTCCGTAGCGTCGGCAGTGGTGCGGTGGACGGCAGTTCGTCGAGGCAAGCGAGCATGGGTGGGCACAGCCGCCCCCACGGTGACCGGTTCGCGAGCACCAGGGCGGCGTCGAGAATGTGCTCGGTCAACGCGGTCATCAGCGGTGAGGCGGAGGTGTAGGGGTCTTCGCGTCCGAGCAGGTAGAAGGTTCCGCCACGGCGGATCACTGTCTCGATGTCGGTGGCGGGATGCTGCGGGGACGGGATGCATCGTTGCCGGATGTCGGGCTGGAAGAACAAGGTGAGCGCCTGTTGGCAGGTGGTGACGGTGTTCCCGACGGTGCGATGGTCACCGTTCAACGCGCCGTGCAGCAGCCCGGCCCAGAACCGGGCAGCGTGCGGGTGTTCGCGCAGGATCTCGCCGGGCTCGGTGGCGCCGGTCGGGTGAGCTATCCATTCCAGGACGTCCTCGATGCTGCGTCCGGTGAGGGCGGCGGCGTGAAAGAACCCCTGGATGACCTTGGCGGCCTCAGCGGCGTAGAACCGGGCGGCGGGGTCGCTCTGGCCGGCGGCGATGGTGCCGCTGATCGTGCCGGCGGTGAACGCTTTCGCGCGTCGTTCGGCGGTCAGCGGATCGACACAACCGGCGATCGGGTCCCACACCAACTCGGGCAGGCCTGGCGCCAGGCTGAACGGATCCAGGACCACACACGGCCTGTCACCGGCTGACCGGGACGGCAGCGACAGCAGCAGATCGTCGATCTTGGTGAGCGTGACCAGGGCGGCGCCGGGGGCAGCCAGCAGAGCGGGCACGAGCAGGTCAAGGGTCTTGCCGGAGCCTTGCGGGCCCACGACACCAGCGGTGCGGTCCCACCGGCACCACAGCTCGCCGGCGCCGCGTGGCTCTTGGGCGTGACCGATCCGCCACCCGACCTGCCTGGGCTCGAACTTCATCGCTGCCCCTTCGCGCCGTACAGATCGGGACGCACGACTCGCCGCGCGGCATGCAGCCGTTGGCGGCCCAGCACCTGGCGGGCTTCGTCCGCGGTGGCCACGCCGAGGGTGCGGTTGGGTCCCCAACGGTGCAGGCACGCCCAGATCAAGAACACATAGCCGACCATCACGACCACCTCGACGACCAGCACCCACGCCAGGAGCGCGTCGGGTCCGGCGATCGGAGCCACTGCGTCCAGGCCGGCGCCCGCGTCGCCTTGGAGGACGCCGATCGCACTGCGGAACAACATCGTCGGGGCCGGCCAGGCCCAGCCGGCGCCAGCGGTCAGGTTGGCCAACCCGCGTCCCAGATGCACGCCGAGAACCAGAGCCGCCAGCGATCCGGCGAAGATCGCCAGCGGAACCTCCCACGTCCACGGGTACGGGTCGATGCGGCGCTCGCGTTGAGAGACCATCGCGTCACCGTCCAATCGTCGGCCCAGGACCGGGACGTTTCAGTGGCGGCATCAGATCCATCCCGGGACGGGAGCCCGGGCGCGAGGCGGGCTGCTCGCCAGCCATCGCAGGCATCGGTCGCAGCGCATGTTCAACCTTGGGTTGGATCTCCATCGCCAGCGCACCAACCGCGACCTCGGTGACCGACGGGCCCGTACGAGTGACGTTCAGGATCTGGTCCGCGGCGGTGATCACCCGCTGCCCGGTGGCCTGCACGATCTCCTCGATGCTCGGCCCGTCCGGCGCCGCAGCGCGTGCCTGGTGCGCCCAGCCGGCGACGTAGTTGAACGTGTACTGGCTGCTATCCACCTGATGCGCCGCCAGGACCAGAAACGCCACACTCTCTGCTTCCACCTCGATCAGGCCGCGACAGGTTCGATCCGTCAGCTCCTCATGAAGCGTGGTATGCGCGGCCTCGTGTGCGAGCGTCTTCACGGCCTGGGCGTCGTCCACGTCCGGGCGGACGATCACCTCCTTGGTGTCGAACTTGGTCAACCCGTTCGCGCCCTGACAGTCCCCGCGCGACACCGCATACCCTCTGGCCTCGCAGTAGCCCACCAGCGACGACCACAGCCCGCTCGGCGCCTCACCGGTCAACAGTGAGACATCGGGCGGTTGCGGCAACGGTGCACCCTCGGTCTGACTCACATCGAAAACGCTCGCGGGCTTCACCCCCACCATGCGGGTCTCCATCACCGGCTTGCCGTCCGCGCCGTACACCGGGTTGCCCACCGCGTCGAGCCTCGGCACCCGCTGGGTCACCGGCGCGAACACTCTGATCGCCTTCTCGCCACGTCGAACCTGCCTCCCCCGGGCCAGCCACCCCCGATACCCAGCGACCGCGGTAGCGTCCGGCCGGGCGAGCCAGACAAGTACGGAATTGTTGAATGAGTAGCGGTGGAAGCTCTGCGTGAACCTCAACCACGCCTGCCACTCCCCCACCGAATCCATCGACCCGACCTTCGCCGCTAGGTCGGCATGCATCCGCTCCAGCGTCTCCCGCCGCGCGGCCTGCCAGTCCTCCTTCGAGGCGTCCCGCCGGCTCACCGGACCCGACCCCGCTTCAGGTCCTCCCACATCGCCACCAACCGCACGATCGGCTCATCGTCCGGCGCCATCAAGACGGCAAACTCAAGCTCGCTCAGCAGCTGCTCGGCCAAGAGATCCCGATCAGGCAACAGGACGCGGGTCAAGCCGCAAGCATTCGGAGGTTCCATCGCCGACTCCCTTCCTCGCACATGAAGAAGGCAGCAAGGAGCCCCTGGCGGTCACACTGGAGTCGTCGAGATCGTCGCCGACCACACCCTCACGGGAAAGACGCGTACGGCCCCTACGCTCGCTGGGGCTTTACGTGAGTGTCGTCGTCTAGTAGGCAGGAGGCTATGAACGACTACCCCACAAGCCATGACCTCGGCCGGATCGACGTCGTCGAACTTGACGAGGCTCCTGCCCTGAGTCGTGACGTCACCCTCGACATCGCCGCGATTCAAGCCGCCTGGCCCGACTTCGAGGGCTCCTTCGACTCACTACAAGGCCGCAAGATGATGGGACTGTTCTACGGCGAAGACGGGGTCTATCGGCTGTCCTGCGTGCGACTTGATCGAGACCACGACAACCCCCTCGGTCTCGACCAGACCGTCATCCCAGGCGGCAGCTACCTCCGCCTGCGTCTGCGCGGTAGCGCCCCGTCCATCTACGAAGACATAGCCCCAGCATTCGACGTGCTCTTCGAACACGCAGACCATGACCCGCAGCGGCCACACATCGAGTACTACCGCCGCGAGGGCGAGGTCGACTGCCTCGTCCCGATCAGCTCATCGAGCTGACCTCAGACAAGGCGGATAGTTCCTGCTCGGAAGGGCACCTCCACGGTGTCTTTGCGATCGGGATCCACCCGGTCCACCTCGACCCGAACACCAGTCGCCAGCACCTGCGGCTGGAGACGCAGCACTGAACCAGGCCCCACCGGCCGCTACGTCAGTCGGGACTCGACCTCGTTGGGTCGCTGGCTTGGTGGACGATCGCGAACACGTCAACGAACTCGGCGCCCTGGTACGCCCTGAGCCAGACGTGATAGGAGAAGACACGCAAAGCTTCGTGGCGCACGCCGGGGTGGACCTCGCGGCGAAGGAGCGGATACTTCCCGATGAACTCAAGGGTGGCCAGCAGATCCTCAGTGAAGTCGTCGATCCGGTCGGTGAGATTCTCGTCACCGGCGAACCGGTCCACAGGGCGGTCATAGTCCCGCTAAGCGTTCGCAGCGAGACGAACTTCGTAGGTCACGCGCTGCGGCGGCAAGTGCGGACCTGGCGCCTGAACTCGTCCAGGGTCACGTAGTCGGTGACAGGGTCGGGGCCCATCTCGGTCAGGCGCTGCTCGATCTCAACCAGGATCGCTGGTGGCACGTCCTCATTGAGCTTGGCGTCGATCGCGCGGCGAAGCTCAAGGAGATCGGACTCGCTGAGCTGCTCGACCTGCTCCATCAGGACCGGATCCACCATGACGCCATGGTATGCGGCCGTGCCGACACCTGACCCGCGTCTTCGCGCACGTGCCGAGTCTGTCGAAGGACCCGGTGGAAAGCGACCACCCATGACCGTGACCGGCGATGCCGCGCCGCCATCTTCCGGAACGCGGCGGGACGCGGTCGCACCGCGCTCGCCGATCGAACCCGCAGCTTCACCGAGTCGGCTCACGCCGTCCGGATGCGGGTCTCAACAGTCGGACCCGCTGGTTCTACCTCATCCCGTTCGCCGGGCTTGTGATCACGCTGGCCGGAGGCTTCTCCGGCCTGGTGCTGCTGGGCGATTCGTGGTTCCAGCTCTTGATCGCCGCCACACTCGGCATCCTCTTCACCCAGCTCGCCCCCTCGGTCACGAGGCCTCCCACCGCCAGGTCCTCGCCTCCGGCCGGGCGAACGACCACGTGGGGCGTGTGCTCGCGACCTTCTTCGTCGGCATCAGCGATGCCTGGTGGATGACCAAGCACACCCGTCATCACGGCAATCCCAACCAGGTCGGCAAGGACCCAGGCATCCGGCCCCGCATCATCTCGTACCGCGACGAGGACGCCGCGACCCGAACCGGGCCGATTACCTGGATCACCCGCCGGCACGGCTGGTTCATCTTTCCGCTGCTGTTGCTGTTCGGCATCGAACTCCACCGGGCGTCGCTCCACGGACTCTTCGCCCGCCGTCCGGTCAAGGGCAGAGCGCTCGAAGTCACCCTGCTGACCACTCGGGTGACCATCTACCTCGGGCTGCTGTTCTGGCTGTTGCCGTTCGGGATGGCCTGGGCCTTCCTCGGCGTCCAGCTCGCCGTGTTCGGGGTCTACATGGGGACCAGCTTCGCGCCCAATCACATCGCCATGTCCATCGTTCCGGCCGACGCCGGGCTGGACCTCCTCGACAAGGAGGTGCTCGCACCTCGCAACGTCCGCGGAGGCTAGTGGGTGACGGCCCTGATGGGCGGGCTCAACTACCCAGTCGGGCACCATCTCTTCTCCAGCGTTCCCCGCCGTCACCTCCGCCATGGTCGGAGCCCATTGCGACAACCAAGGAATCACCTACGTACAGACCTCCCTGCCCGCCGCGCTGGTCATCGGCGTCAGCTACCTGAACGAGGTCGGGCTCAACGCCCGGCACACCTTCAGGTGCCCCATCGCCAGCCGGTTGGGCGAGTGCTGAGTCACTCGTCGTGCACCCGGATGCAGGCAGCCCGGTGGCCGGCCAGGTCGACCGGCTCGAGGGCGGGATCGACCGTTCGGCAGGCGTCCACCACCAGCGGACAGCGGGGATGGAACCGGCAGCCCACCGGAATGTCCGCCGCGTTCGGTGGCTCGCCGGTGAGCACCTGCGGCTCCACCCGCCGGAGCGGATCGCGCTGCGGCACCACCGAGAGCAGCGCCCGGGTGTAGGGATGGCGAGGGTTGCGGATCACCTCGCGGGCCGGGCCCTCCTCGACGATCCTGCCCAGGTACATCACAGCGACCCGGTCGGCCATCCGCGCGGTGGTGGCCAGGTCGTGGGTGATCATGACGATTCCCAGGCCCTGCGCACACAGTGAGCGGAGCAGGTCGAGGATGCCGGCGCGCACCGAGACGTCCAGCATCGACACCGGCTCGTCGGCGATCAGCAGCCGCGGCCTGGTCACCAGCGCGGCCGCGATGGCCACCCGCTGCCGCTGCCCCCCGGAGAGTTCGTGCGGGTAGCGGCTCAGATAGGTGGCTGCCGGCGACAGCCCGACGGTCTCCAGCGCATCGACGATCCGCCTCTCGCGCGCCGGTCGCGCCAGGCCGCGTTCGTGCACCAGCAGCGGCTCGGTCATGGTGTCGCGCACGGTGAATCTTGGGTCAAGGGATTCGTAGGGATCCTGGTAGATCATCTGCATCCCCCGCCGGATCGGACGCAGCGCGCGGGCCGAGGTGCGGGTGATGTCCTCGCCGCCGAAGCGGATCGAGCCGGAGGCCGGATCGACCATCCGCAGGATGGTCTGGACGGTGCTGGTCTTTCCGCAGCCGGATTCGCCGACGACGGCGAGCACCTCGCCGGCGTCCAGGGTGAGGGTCAGGCCGTCGACCGCCCGCACCTGCTCACCCCGGCGGAAGATGCTGCGGCCGGAGTAGGTGGTGACCAGGTCGGTGACCTCGAGCAGCCGGTCAGCCATGGCGTGAGCCCTCGGCGGCCAGCGCGAGCATGTCAGCTGCCCGGTGACAGGCGGCAGCGCGGTCCGGCGCCACCTCGACGGGCAGCGGCGTGACCTCGGCGCAGATCTCGATCACCGAGTCGCACCGTGGCGCGAACGGGCAGCCGGTCGGCTCCCGGTCGAGCCGTGGCGGTGCCCCGGGGATGGAGATCACCGGCCGGTCGGTGTAGAGGTCGGGTGTCGCGTCGAAGAGCATCCGGGTGTAGGGGTGGGCAGGAGCGTGATAGAGGTCGCCGATCGGGCCCTGTTCGACCACCCGGCCGGCGTACATCACCACCGCGCGGTCACACAGCTGCGAGACCACCGGCAGGTCGTGGGTGACCAGCAGTAGCCCGAGCCCCAGCTCGGTGGAGAGCCGTTTGAGCAGGAGCAGGATCTGCGCCTGAACCATGTTGTCCAGGGCGGTCGTCGGTTCGTCCGCGATCAGCAGCTTCGGGTCGCACGCCAGCGCCATCGCCATCATCGCGCGCTGCCTCATCCCGCCGGAGAACTCGTGCGGATAGCGGCGCCCCGCAGTCGGACTGATCCCGACCAGTTCGAGCAGTTCCCGGGCGCGTCGCACCGCCTGCCTGGGTTCGCGCAGGCCGTGGGCCACCATCGGCTCGGCGATCTGGTCCTCCACCCTGACCACCGGATTGAAGGCATTCATCGCGCCCTGGAAGACCAGCGACAGCCCCGTCCAGCGATGCTTCCGCGCGTTGGCCTCGCCGGGCACCAGCAGGTCGTCGCCGTCGAACACGACCCTTCCCGAGACCTCGGCCGAGGCCGGCAGCAGCGCCATGATCGCGGTCAGAGCGGTGGTCTTGCCGCAGCCGGATTCCCCGACCAGACCCAGGCTCTGGCCGGGATCGAGACTCAGATTGACGTTCTGGACGGCGTGCACCCGGCCACCGTGCGGCAGCCGGAACCAGACGTTCAGATCCTGCACCTCGAGAAGTGCCACTACCTGTCCTCCCGTGTCGCCATCGCGGCCTCCTGAAGCCGGATCGACAGCAGTTGGAAGGTGCGCGGCGAGAGGTGCGAGACCCTCAGCCGGGGATTCAGCGCGTCCTCCACCGCCTGACCGATCAGCGAACAGGCCGTCACCACCAGGGCGATGCACATCCCGGCCGGGAAGATCGCCCACCAGGCGCCGGCCGAGACCGCGGCCCGGACGAATCCGAGTTCGATGATCTTGCCCCAGGTGATCGCATTCGGATCGCCCAGGCCGAGAAAGGCCAGTGCGGCCTCCAGGAAGATCGCCGACGCGATCGCCAGGGTGGTGTTGGCCACCAGCAGCGGCGTGATCTGCGGCACGATGTGCCGCAAGACGATCCGGCTGTCGGAGGCGCCGATCGATCGGGCCCGCTGGACGTAGCCGCGCTCCTTCACGCTGCGCACCTCGGCGCGGACCAGCCGGGCGGTCGTGGTCCAGATCAGCAGTCCGATCACCAGCACCATGTTCAGCAATCCGGCTCCCCAGACCGCGGAGACGATGATCGCCAGCGGCAACAGCGGCACCACCATGAAGTAGTCGGTGATCCGCATCAGGACGGAATCCGCCCAGCCCCCGAAGTAGCCTGAGACGATCCCGATCCCGCCACCGACCAGCATGGAGATGACCGCGGCGGTGAAGCCGACCAGCAGCGAGTTCCGTCCGCCCTGGACGATCAGCGCCACCATGTCGACACCGCCGTCGTCCAGCCCGAACGGGTGACTCCAGGACGGCGGATCGTAGACACCGCCCACCCGTTCGTAGGTGCCGTACGGCACCAGGTGCGGCCCGGCCAGGGCGACCAGCACGAAGCCGGCCAGCACGATCACGCCGACAATCGCCTCCCGGCTCCCCCGGACGATCGCCCAGAGCTGGCTGCGGCCGCGCGCCGGAACCGGTGCGGTGTCGGCGTCTGGCGGGGTGAGGGTGTGCGGCAGGGTCATGAGCGGATCCTCGGATCGAGCCGGAAGTAGAGCAGATCGGTGAGCAGGTTCACGAACACCACCACGACGGTGAGAATGAGGAAGGCCCCCTGCAGCATCGGATAGTCACGCTGGATCACCGCCTGATACGTGGCGTAGCCGATCCCCGGCCAGCTGAAGACCGTCTCCAGCAGCGTGGACCCGCCGACGATGCTGCTCAGTGACAGGCCAATCAGAGTGACCGTGGGCAGCATCGCATTGCGCAGCGCGTAGCTGCGCAGGATCCGGCGGGGGGTCAGGCCCTTGGCCCGTGCGGTGAGGACGTAGTCCTCCCCGAGGCTCTCCAGCATGGCCGAACGCACCACCAGGGTGTACCCGCCGTAGAGGATGATCGCCATCGTGGCGGCCGGCAGGATCATGTGCCTGGCGATGTCGATGGTGCGCGCCAGCCAGGAGGTGTCCATCAGGTACGGATCGACCATGCCGTGGGTGGGCAGGACGCCGGAGAACCACATCAGCAGCATTAGCGCAAGCCACTGCGACGGCACCGAGTAGAAGAAGATCGCGGTCGCGGTGGTGGACGAGCCGGCGGCGGTGCCCCGCCACCAGGCCGCCGCGACACCGGTGAGGATGCCCAGCAGGATGCCGAGGATGGTGCCGACCAGCGCGAGCATCACCGAGTTGCCCAGCATCTCCATCAGGTTGTTCCAGACCGGCTGCTTGTCGACGAAGGAGACGCCCATGTTCCCGCGGGCGAGTTCCCGCAGGTAGGCCAGGTACTGCTCCCACGGCGACCTGTCCAGGCCGAACTCCCGGGTGAGTTGCTCGATCAGGGTGGGTGAGGCGTTCGGTACCCGGGCCAGACTGTGCACGGCATCGCCGGGGAGGACCCGGAAGAGGACGAAGTTGAAGGTGACGGCGACGTAGATCGTCACGAGGGCGAAGAGCACCCGCCCTGCGATGTACCGCCACATGCCGCTTCCTTCCTCCTTTCCCGGGTCACCCGATGCCGGTCGTCACGTGCGGTGGACCTTCTCCAGCGTCTGGGTCGAGCGGCTGTTGAAGAAGCCCTGGGTGGACGGGACGAAGCCGTCCCATTCGGTGGCCCAGGCGTCGTTGCGGACGTCGTAGGTCAGGATGATGTAGGGACGGTCGTCGTAGATGATCTGCTGCATCTCGTCGATGATCTTCTTGCGCTCGGCCGGGTCGACCGCCATCTGCTGACGGGTGTTCAGCTCGTCGATCACCGGGTTGCAGTAGCCCACGTCGTTCCAGCTGCCCCATTGCTCGCAGGTCATCGCCGACATCATGAAGTTCGGATCCTGCCCGGGGTGCCAGTTCCACATGAACAGGTCGAAATCACGGTATTCGCAGTCCTCGCCGCAGTAGATCGCGTCCCAGGTCGCGGATGTGTCCAGCTTGCGCTGGGTGAGGCCGATGCCGATCTTCTCGAAATCCGCCTTGATGATCTGGAAGGCCCGGTCGCCGGGGCCGGACTCGTCGTCGGCGAAGATCACCTCGTAATCCATCCGGCTGCCGTCCTCGGCGAGCCGGATGCCGTCGGCACTACGTTTGAAGCCCTCCGCGTCGAGCAGCCGGTTGGCCTCGTCGAGGTCGTAGCCGATGGTCTTCAGGTTCTCGTTGTACCAGAGCTGGCCGCCGGTTCCGGTGGTCGGCGGAAGGACGCTGTCGCCGGGCGAGGCCTTGCCCACCCAGGCAGTCTCCACGATCTCCTGCCGGTTGATCGCATGCTCCATCGCCTTGCGGACGTTGGGGTTCAGCAACTCGCGGTTGTCCGGCTTGTCCGGGTTGGAGTTGATCGCGAAGTCACGCAGCGCCAGCGCCGGGCCGCTGTGGACGGTCTTGCCGGCCCTCTCCAACGGGCCCAGCCCGGTCGGCGGGATGCCGCTGGCAGCGTCGATGTTGCCCGAGGCGAGCGCGGTGATCATGGTGTCGGCCACCTTGTAGGTCTGCACGCCGAAGCCGGCGATGGCCGGCTTGTCGCCGTACCAGTTCGGGTTCGCCTCGAAGACCGCAAGTTCGCCCTTGCGGTACTGGGTCATCACGAACGGCCCACCGCTGACCATCGGCTTGCCTTCGACCGGCACGTTGTCGAAGGTCTTCAGCGCCTCGCCGTCCCCGGTCGCGTACTCGCCCCAGACCTGCTCGGGGAGCAGTGGTGTGGTGGCGACGTTGGTCAGCGAGAGCGCGCTGGGCTCGGCCATGGTCAACACGACGGTGTGCGCGTCCGGGGCGGTGATCGAGGTGATGTTGCCACCGACCGACCAGCCCGAGGCGACGGTCTCGTTGTAGTCGCGGAACAGGTTCAGCGACCACACCACGTCCTCGGCATCCAGCGGCTCGCCGTCGGACCAGGTGGCACCCTGGCGAAGCTTGAAGGTCAGGGTGAGGCCGTCCTCGGCCAGCTCCCACTCCTCGGCGAGGCTGCCCTTGTAGGGGGCGCCGGGATCGGTGGTGTCGTGCTGCAGCAGCGACGGGTAGATGTGCATCCACACCGCGTAGGCGATCTCGTTGATCCCCACGAAGGGGTTCGTCGAATCGATGTCGCTGGTGACGCCGATCCGCAACACGGCGGGGCCTTCGTTCGGCGTCTGACCGGCCGGCGAACAGGCGCCGAGGGCGAGTGCGGCGCAGACCAGCGGTGCGAGCAGCAGACTCTTCCTTCTCATCATGAAACTCCTCCGTGTCGTCCGTCGTCCGGTTCGGGTCGGGCCAGGGCCAGCTGGACCAGGCTGCGCACGCCGTTGCCGGTCGCCCCCGTGCCGAGCCCCTCGGTCTCCTCGTCCAGGTAGGCGGTACCGCCGGTGTCGAGGTGCGCCCACGGCACCGAATCCACGAACTCCCGCAGGTAGAGAGCCGCGGTGATAGTGCCCGCGCCGCCGCCGGTCTCCTCGTTCCGCAGGTCGGCGAACGGCGAGTCGATCAGCCTGCGGTAGGGCTGCCACAACGGCAGCTCCCAGTACGGCTCGCCGGTGGCCTCCCCGGCAGCCCGGATGCCGGCGATCAGCGCCGGGTCGTTGCCGATCACCGAGGTGATCTCCAGGCCCAGGGCGGCGATGGTCGAGTAGGTCAGGGTAGCGATGTCCACGATCGCCGAGGGCTTCCGCTCGACCGCCCAGCTCAGCACGTCCGACAGCACCAGCCGCCCCTCGCAGTCGGTGTTCACCACCTCGGTGGTCAACTCGTTGCGGTGGCGGATGATATCCCCCGGCCGCAGCGCAGCGGGACCGGGAAGATTCTCGGCGAGAGCGAGCAGCGCCACGACGTGGACGCGCGGCGGGTTCAGGCGGGCCAGCGCGCACACCGTGGCGAGCGCGGTGGCCGCCCCCGCCATGTCGGACTTCATCTCCTCCATGGCCGAGGCCTTCTTCAGCGAAAGCCCGCCGGAATCGAAGGTCACCCCCTTGCCGACCAGCACCAGCGGCGCCACGTCGTCGGCCGCGGCCCCCCGGTAGCTCACCTCGACCAGCCGCGGCGGATTCGTCGACCCGGCACCGACCGAACACAGCCCGGCGAACCGTTCCGCGTTCAGCCACTCCTCGTCGAACACCCTCACCTCGGCCCCCGACTGCCGGCCCTCACGCACGGCGGCGCGGGCCAGCAGATCGGGAGTGAGATCGCGGGCCGGGGTGTTGGTCAGGTCGCGGGCCAGCCGCACCGCCTGTTCGACGATCTCGGCTGCCTCCAGGGCGGCTCCTAGCTCCTCGGTACGGCGCGGATCGGTCTCGACGAAGACCAACTCCGCCGGCTCGTCCTGGATCCCCCGGCGATAGCGGGTGAGCCGGTACCGGCCCTCGGCCAGTCCGACTGCGAATGCGCGCGCCGCGACCTGATCCGTCCCCCAACCCGCGCACGCGAATCGGGTCAGCGACCGGTATTCGGCGCCGATCTCGCGTCCGGCCCGCCGCAGTGCCCCCGGCGCATCGGTTCCGGCCCGGACGATCAGGACGGCCTGCGCCCGGAAGTTGGCCGCCGACGTCCGGTGCACCACCAGGCTCTCGCTCTCGGCGAGACGCGCCACCGCCGGCGCCAGGTCCGCCAGCCAGCCCGGCAGCGCGTTCCCCTCGCCCGCCAGGAGTTGGATCAGCAGCTCGGCCTCGGTCTCCCACGCCGCCGACGTGTCACAGCGCAGGCTCACGGCCGCGCGCACGGCGGGCGGGGCGATCGTCATCGCGACTCCTTCGATCGGATTGAGGTCACTTTAGGCAGCCGGACGGCAGCGCGATACGCGCACTTCGTCGCAAGGTCGCGGTACTCATTGCATGTTTCGCGGATCATTGGTACCACTGAACGGTGATCAGCACCGATGAGCAACGCACCGCACTGCTCCTGGCCACCCTCGGCGGCGACGAGACCTGGCCGCTGCGTGAGATGTACCGCGCACTGGTCGAGGAGATCCCCGCCATCCTCTACATCAACGGCCCCGAGGAGGACTCGCCCACCATCTACGTCAGCCCGCAGACCGAGGCCATCCTCGGGCTCCCGCCCGAGGCCTGGTACGACAACACCTGGAGCAAGCACGTACACCCCGAGGACGTGGCCGAGATGAACGCCACCTACACCAGATTCCTGCGCCACGAAGAGGTGGGGGTGGACGAGTACCGCTTCATCCGGCCCGACGGCGAGGTGATCTGGCTGCAGGACAGCGTCCGGATCATCCGCAACGAAGAGGGCCGGCCCACCTTCGTCCAGGGGATCATGGTTGACGTCACTCCCCGCAAACGCGCCGACGAGCTGACCGCCCGGCAGGCCAGCCTGATGGAGCGGATCGAACAGGTCGGCCGGCGGTTCACCGAGATCCTGCTCGCCGGCGGCGACCTGCAGGCCCTGCTGGACGCCTTGGCCGACGTGGTCTCGAACCCGGTCGCGCTGGCGGACGCCGCCCACCAGCTGGTCGGGTTCTCCTCGAACCGCGGCCTGGACGACGCCGGCCTGCTGGCTCGCTGGGAACAGCACTCCCGGCGGGGGCATGTCGCGGACACCACGGACGGGTGCGCCTGGGCCTACGTCCGGTTGCGGGACGAGGAGTGGGGCCGCCTGCACGTGCTCACCGGCTCGGATCAGGTGGACGAGATCGACGCCCTGGCGGTTGACCGCGCCGCGGCGGCCATCGGACTGTGGCTACTCTCCCGACGGGAGCGGGCCTCCCTGGCCGAGAGTGCTCGCAGCGAGCTGATCGCGGATCTCTGGCAGGGCCGCCGCTGGAACGGCCAGGACGCGCTCGCCCGATTCCGCAGCCTGGGCGACGACC
Organism: Actinomycetes bacterium; assembly: GCA_023393755.1. Lineage (GTDB taxonomy): Bacteria > Actinomycetota > Actinomycetes > Propionibacteriales > Propionibacteriaceae > Propionicimonas. Next base: position 17,227 of record JAEXCA010000197.1, read on the forward strand.
TCAGTCAGCCGGTGCTGGTCGGCGTGGCGGTCGCGCTGGGAACCGACCCGGGCGAGGTCGCCGGGCTCGATCGGCTGCTGCGCTCAGCGGTCAACCACCTGCGCCGCGCCGCTGCGGACGAGGGGGTGGCCTGCATGGCCGCGGTCGTCGGTTCGATCTGCCTCGGCATCGTTGGGCTCGACGCGGGCGGGCTGCCCCGGGCGGTGACCGGGCGGCTGGGCGATCGGGTGCAGCAGGGTCTGGCCGCAGAATTGGGCGGCCGGATCGTTTCGGTCGGGATCAGCCGCCCCGGCACCACCAGCACGTTGCGCCGGGTGCTCACCGAGGCCACCGATGCCGCCGGACATGGGATCCGCTCGGTGCTGGCCTCCGGCTGCTACCACAGCGAGGATCTGGGCTTACGCAACCTGCTGGCCCGGCTGAGCGACGGGCCCGAACTGGGACACTTCGTCGAGGACGAACTGGGTGCGCTGCTGGCCCACGACGCCAAGGGCGGGGCGCCGCTGATCCCGACGCTGCGCGCCTACGTCGACAACGGCGGCCGGAAGTCAGATGCCGCGAGGGTGCTGCACCTGGAGCGCCGCTCGCTCTACTACCGACTGGCCCGGATCGAGGCCATCCTCGACGCCAGCCTGGACGACCCGTCCGTGCGGCTTCGCGCGCAGGTCGCGCTGCAGGGACTGGACGTGCTGCGTCAGCGCGGGGCGCGGTTCGTGCCGACGCCCAGCTGGGCGAGTGTCCAGGCCAGCAGCTCGGCCTCGTAGCCGATCCGTCCGTCGGCGCTCTGCGGACCCGAGTGCGAACCGGCGCCCAGTTCGCAACGGAAGAGGCACCTCGAGCCCCATTCGGGGTCGCTGCGCCGCAGCGCGGCGACCCACTTCGCCGGCTCGTGCACCAGCACCCGGCTGTCGTTGACCGCGCCGGTCACCAGCAGGGCCGGCCGGCCTCCGGCTGGCGGCAGCCGGTCATAGGGCGAGTAGTCGAGCATCCACCGGAACTCCTCAATCCGGCGTGGATCACCCCACTCGTCCCGCTCGCCGACGGTCAGCGGCACCGACTCGTCGCACATCGAGGTGACCACGTCCACCCAGGGCACCTCGGCGACGATCGCCCGCCACCGTTCCGGCCGCCGGGCCAGCGCGACCCCCTGCACCAGACCGCCCGCCGACATCCCGCGACTCGCCAGCCGCCCGCCGTCGACCACGGTGCCGGCCAGGGCGTCCGCCACCGCGAACAGGTCGCCGAAGGTGTTCTCCTTGGCGTCCAGACGTCCCTGCAGCCACCATCGACGGCCCCGCTCCCCGCCGCCGCGGACGTGGGCGTGCACGAAGACCACACCCCGGTCCAGCAGGCTGGGCAGCACCGGATCGAAGGACGGCTCGAAGCAGGATTCGTAAGCCCCGTAGGTGTACAGCAGTGCCGGCGCGGTGCCGTCCAGGGCGGTGTCGGCGTGCCGGACCAGGGTGACCGGGATCTCCGCCCCGTCCTGGGCGCGGATGGTACGGCGCTCGCTGCGATAGCCGCCGGGGTCATGGGAGGTGGTCACCTGCCGGGACGGGGTGAGGGTGCCGGTGATCAGGCTCCACCGCGACCATCGCGGCGGGTGGACGTACGACTCCTCCACGATCGTGACGATGTCGGCGTCCCGCCGGCTGGGCGGAAGCAGGCGTACCGTCCCGCCCGGCAAGCGGGGCGCGATCTCGGCCACGCACCGGCCGTCCGGCCAGGAGAGCAGGCGCAGCAGCGGTACGCCGTCTCGCCGGCAGCGGAGGACCAGGCGGTGGCCGAAAGCTTCCACCCCGAGCACCCTGGTCTGCTTGTCCGGCTCAGTCACGACCCGCCACCGGGTCGGGTCGGATTCGCCCGGCGGCGCGTACCAGAGCCGGAACTCACAGAACCCGAGATCGGAGACCACCAGCAGACCGCCGTCGGGAGCCGGCTCAGCATCGAACTGGACGCCGTGCCGGTGCGGGGTTGCAAGGACCGGCTCGCTTTCGACCTTCCTGGCGTCGAGCATCCAGGCGCATCGGGTGATCCGGCTGGTGGAGGTGAGCACGATGCGCGTCCGGTCGCGGGAGAGCCGGGCCGTCAACCGGGAGTACCGGTCGGGTTCGGTCAGGATCAGTCGATCATCGCCGGGGTCGTCGCCGAGCCGGTGCAGCCAGGCCTCGGACGGACGCCAGGCCTGGTCGCGGCGCAGGTAGACCAACGCGGCCGAGTCGGCGCTCCAGGCGAAGTCGTCGGTCACACCGTGGACGGTCGCGCCCACCTGGATGCCGGTGGCGATCTCTAGGACCCGCAATTCGCATTCCTCGCGTCCGGTGCGGTCCAGCGCATAGGCGATCAGCCGGTCGTCCGGGCTGGGCAGCAGGGAATCCGGGAACGACCCGTCCAGTCCCGGCGCGGTGGCGGGATCGAGCACCACCGCCGGCTCCGGGTCGGCCCGGGTCGCGCGCGTGAGCACCGAACGCCCGTCCCTCCGTTCGACGAAGTACTGGCCGGCCTCGGTCTCGAAGCCGTCGACGATCCCGGACAGAGCACGCGCCGATGCCTCGGCGGCGAGTTCGGCGACCAGCGGCCGCAACGGTTCGATCGCGGCCTCGTAGTACTCCCGCTCGGCGAGCAGGTGCGCGTGCAGATCCGGCCCGCCCTGCCGCATCCACGCGTAGTCGTCCGGCCGAGGCAGGCCGTGCTCGGAGTGCACGTGGGGATGCCGGGGTGGGACCGGCACGGGCAGGGTCACGTCACCCCCGGCGGTGGGCTCGCAACTGCTCGCCGACGATGCCGCCGAACAGCCCGTCGATCTCGTGATCTTTGCCAGGGATCCACTCATGGCTGGTGTGGTAACCCAAGCCGGCGTAGAACGCCACCCCCTCCTTGGCGTAGCCCAGGGCGTCGTAGCCCTCGCTGGAATGCTCGGCATCGTCGAGTTCGCCGGTGGCCCAGTGCAGGAAGAACTCGGCGGGCAGATCCGGGTTCCACGGCTTCTGGTCGGGAGTCACCGGGGCGCCACCACCGCCGAAGACGATCGACCCGCCGCCGGAAAGCCTGCCGGAGTACTCCGGCAGGAAATACTGGGTGATGAACTGGGCACCGCCGGAGAAGCCCGCCCAGACGATGTCCCGCGGATCGATCTGGTACTCCTTGACCAGGTGCTCGAGCAGGTCGGCCATATAGTCGGCGTTGTCGGCGCCGTTCTCCCACCAGGTGACGGTCCCCCGCCGATCCGGGGCGAGCGCCGACACTACGACGTACCCCTGGCTGCGGGCCGCTGCCAGGACGCCCTGCGGGCCGCCCATCACGTACGGGTCGTCGGGGTGATCGAACTCCCAGGCCCCGTCACCGTGCAGCCAGATCAGCAGCCCCGCCGGCCGGGGCGCGTCCGCCGCGTAGACGTGATAGCGGGAACTCGTCCCGTCCGCCGCGGCGAAGGCGACGTCCAGCCGATCCTCCCGCAGGCTCTCCCCGCCACCCTCGACCGTCCCACCGCAGGCGGACAGCAGAACTGCCACGCCGATCGCGGACAGGGACGCTCGAAGGGTGCTGCGCATGGCTGCTCCTGGTCGATGGACGCGCGTTCGTGGGCAGCGTCCGGGTACCCCGGATCAGGATAGATCCGCCCCGCAGCGCCTCTCCACCCGCGCTCTGTGGCAAGCGGCCGTTGATCATTGCACACTACGCCGCGTCTTGTTCGTTGACACGATCCGGTGCGGATCCCTACCGTCGAGCGCGACGAAAGAGGTGGTCAGTGACGGAGTTCATCGGAGCTCGGAACATGGCGCGATGGATCGCCGCCACCGGCCTGGAGGACATCCTGACCGGCCTGGTCTGCTACCTCGAGCACGACTACCGCCGCTGGCCCCGGTTCGACAAGCAACCGCGGGTGGCCAACCACTCGCCGATCGGCGTGATCGAACTGATGCCGATCAGCAACGCCGAGCTGTACGGCTTCAAGTACGTCAACGGTCACCCCTCGAACCCCGCCCGCGGATTCCCGACCGTGGTCGCCTTCGGCGTCCTCGCCGACGTCGACAACGGCTGCCCGGTACTGGTCGCCGAGATGACCCTGCTCACCGCGCTGCGCACCGCCGCGATGTCGGCCCTGGCCGCGCGAACCCTGGCCCGCCCGGACTCGACCGTGATGGCCCTGATCGGCGCCGGCAGCCAGTCGGAGTTCCAGGCACTCGCCATCCGCTCGACGACGGGCATCGGCGCCCTGCGGGTCTTCGACCTCGATCCCGGTGCGGTCGCGAAACTCGTCCGCAACCTGGCACCGCTCGGATTCTCGATCACCGTAGCGGCCAGCGTGGCTGAGGCGGTCGCGGGTGCCGACATCATCACGACCTGCACCGCCGACAAGTCCGACGGACGGATCCTGGCCGACGGCGACGTCCGTCCCGGAGTGCACCTCAACGCCATCGGCGGCGACTGCCCCGGAAAGACCGAGCTCGACCCGGCGATCCTCGACCGCGCGGAGGTCTTCGTCGAGTTCGCCCCGCAGACCCGCAGCGAAGGCGAGATCCAGTCCCGCGACGCAGCCTTCCCGATCACCGAGTTCTGGGAGGTGGTGTGCGGACAGGCGCCCGGGCGCACCGGCGCCGACGCGATCACCCTGTTCGACTCGGTGGGCTTCGCGATCGAGGACTTCTCCGCACTGCGCTTCGTCCACGACCGGGTGACCGGCAGCGACTACATCGAGACCATCGACCTGATCGCCGAGCCCGACGACCCCAAGGACCTGTTCGGGCTGGTCGGCGCGCTGTCCCCAGTCGAGTAGGCCGACCGCTGTCGGCCAGCACTGCGCACCGCATCCCGAGCCCGATCGCGCGCAACTACCGCTGCCGTCGGGCCGGTGACCACCGCCGGCCTCCCCCACAGGTGGCCGCCGTTCAGCCGACCCGGTTGAAGGCCGTCCACGTGACCGATCTCACCGTTCCCCAGCATCACATCACCCTTCGTAAAGGCGATGTCGGCCGCTACGGGTTCCTGCCCGGCGCTCCGGGCCGGCGCGAGCCGATCGCACGCTTCTTCGACGAGCCGCGCAAGGTGGCCTTGAACCGTGAATGTGAGACCTGGACCGGATTCCTGGGCGGCGAGAAGGCGTCGGTCGCCTCCACCGGGATCGGCGGACCGTCCCCGGCCATCGCCGTCGAGGAACTTGCCAAGATCGGCGCCGACACCTTCATCCGGGGCGGCACCTCGGGTTCGATACAGCACGACATCCCGTCCGGCACGCTCGGCGTCATCCAGGCCGCGATCCGCCACGAAGGAACCTCGCTACCAGGGCCGACGCGTAGCCGCGATCGTTCCGGATGAAGCCCGTCTCGACTGCGCGACGGTCCGGATCGCCCTACCCGGCATCGGCCGACACCTTCTGGCACGACTGCGGCCTGCCCCGCACGGCGATGGGCTGGGAGATCCAGCCGGAGGGGCTGACCCGTCTGTTGACTCGGATCAGTGCCGACTACACCGCCGAACGTGGCGTGGCGTTGTACGTCACCGAGAACGGCGCCGCGTTCGACGACGTCGTTACCGCCACCGACGGTGTCCCCCTCGTTCACGACGCCGACCGCGTCGACTTCCTCCAGATGCATCTGTCAGCCGTCCTCGACGCCATCGACCACGGAGTCGACGTGCGCGGATACTTCTACTGGTCACTGCTCGACAACTACGAGTGGGCCTGGGGCTACGAGAAGAGGTTCGGCCTCGTTCGAGTGGACTACGACACCCAGGAACGCCCCGTCAAGGACTCAGGTCACCGCTACGCGCGGATCATCGCGACCGCGCGCTCTGGTCCTGAGCTGGCGATCACCGGATCCGCGCCCTTTCAGCGAGGCGAATGCGGCGCTTGCTCACGAGCGCGCGGGAGCGGTGAGAAAGCGCAGTTGGACGTTGGACGGATCGTCGAAGCGCCGCACCTCACGCAGTTCCAGACACGCGGGCTCGATGAAGAGCGGGATGCCGCTGCCGAAGGCCACCGGACTGATCATGAGGTGGAGTTCGTCCACCAGGCCGCGCGCGGCGAACCCGTTCCACATCCGGTAATTGGCGAACACGATGATGTCTCCGTCCCCTCCGGCGGTCGCCGCTCCGCCGCAGAACTCCGAGCACCGAATCCGGTGCCGGTTGCCCGCCGTCGCTATCTGCGCGTCAGGGATAGACGGACATGTGGACGTGGTTCTCGTGTTTGGTGGTCGGGTTGTTCGGGTTCGGGCCGGGATAGCGGTAGGGGCGCCAGCCGGCTGAGGGGTTGTAGGCGCGCCAGGAGCGGTTGTCGAAGATGAGGTACTTCACATGCAACTCCTTGGCGTGGCTCTGGAGCCAGTGGGCGACCTCCCACCCGCGGGCGTTGCCGGATCGCGTGTTCCACGCGGGGATCATGAAGTCGACCGCCAGCCCGCGGGGGTGGTCGGACACGTAGCCGCTCGGACGGGAACCAACACCACCCATGTACTTGATCCAGCCGAAGCGTTGCTTGACGCAACGGAGCGCTCGAAGGGCATTGGGCCTGAGCCCGCGTTCTGCGGCGCTGCCGCTTGGTGGGCAGCTTCCGTCCGGGCCAGGCGGCAGATCACCGCTGACGGGCACGCAATCCAGGTCGGCCATCACCTGCTCGGGCGTGGGGCTGGGGGCGGGTGTGGGCAGCCCGGGTTCGTCCGTGACGGTGCCGCAAGGGTCCAGCGACAGCTGGTGGGCGGCTGCCGGCGCCGTGATCGTGGCGATGATGAGGGCGGCGCCGAAAGGGACGCTGAGGGCCACCACGAGTGTCAGGCAGGCGATCCAGACCGCGGGCTTCATCACGGCCTCGCCGGGGAGTCGAGCCACCGTTGGTTGGTCTGGAACAGACCGCGCTCCTTCTCGTGAAGGATCGTCACGACCTTGTACCTGTGGTCTGCGACGCACCACAGGGCGCGCCCCTTGCCTTGCATCGCCCAGCCGGTGACAAGGGCCTGCTCGATCGCCGACAACCCGAGGAGCCGGTGGAGGTCATCGGCGACGGCGGGGTCCTGGCCGTGGAGAATGTGGGTGTCGGCCAGGTGGAGCAGGTCTTTGGCGATCGCGACGGCCTGGGAGCCGGCGTCGCCGGCGGTGAGCAGGTCGGACGGCTTGTGGGCGACGGCCACCTGCACGTCGCCGTCGCGGCGGGAGAGCCGCAGGTCGGCGTCGAAGCTCTTGACCGCTTCGGGGCCGAGCCGGAGCTGTTTCCAGGACTCGTCGCGGACGACGACGCGCAGGTCGCCGGGGGCGGCGAGTTCACGCATACCGCGACTCCAGGAGTTGAGACAGGTCAGGGCGATTCCGACGGCCTCGTCACCGAGTGCTTCGAGCCTGGACAGCGACAGGGACTGGATGGGGGCGGCCCAGTCGATGTCGATGGTGGTGGGGCCGTCGAACAGGCCAGCGAGCGCGCCGGAGACCAACTGGCCCAGGGCGTCTCGCAGGAGCCGAGTCTCGTCGAGGAACTGGCGGGTGGTAGCGTAGCGGCACTCGGCGACCAGTTCGTCGGTGGGCTCGTCCAGCAGCCGCCACAGCTGCGGGATCGTCGTCTCGACCAGCACCGTGTTGCCCCGCCGGTGGCCGGTCAGATGGGAGAGCGCGGTCTTCACCACCACTTCGTCGACCGGCCCGAACGGGACGCGTGCCTCCCCGATCCGCTGCGAACCGACCAGGCCCCGAATCAGGGTCAGCCATCGGGCGAACACGATCGCGACCCGTCGCCTGGCCTCCGTCGCGAGGAGGTCGGCCCAGCGGTGTCCGAGGGGTCCGAAGGCGAGCGGGTTGATGCGGGCCGACAGTCCGTGGCCGACGGTGATCGGCTCGACGCCAAGCTCCCGGCACAGCGGCTCGTACTCGTCCTTGGGGTCACCGGCGATCAGGGTCCGGTAGCCGAAGGGCATGAGCCGAGTCGCGAAGGCCTTGATGGTGGCGGACTTGCCGCGTCCGGGTTTGCCGAAGACGAACACGTTGGGGTTGGTGACGCCGATCGCGTCGTCGAGGACCCAACCGCCGGGGTCGGCGTAGAAGCACCCACCAGACTGCTGGTCGATGCCCATGAGGGCCCCGGTGGGTGGCAGCCCTGGCCCGGTGATGAACGGCCACAGCACGCCCGCCTGGTCCGACGTCATCCGCGACACCGCCCCCGGCGCAGACGCGGGCGCGTAGCCGTGGCCCGGCTTGGCCACTCCCCGGCGAGAGATCGCCCGGAAGAGCCGAGGTTCCCGCTCCGCGGGCAGCTCCACTGGACGGACGGGCAGCGGATGGCCGAAGTCGGCGAGCAGTTCGGACGCGGAGCGTCCCGCGTGAGGTCGCCGTCTCATCGGTAGGCCTTGCGGGTGAGGGAGGCCCCCAGCGGGATGGTCGAGACCGCGAAGCCGAGATCGTGGGCGAGGTCGAGGCGCAGCGGTGCGAAGCCCGCGCGACGGATGCTGGCGTCGAGCCTGCGTCCGGCCTCGTTGATGGCCGACGGGCGGGGCACGGTAACCGTCGCGACCGCGTACGGCCGGGTGAGGGCGTTGCCGTGGGCGAGTTTGTCGTCCAGTCCGTGGGCCTTGGCGTGTTCGGCGCGTTGGCGGGCTCGGCTGCGGATGCCGGCCTTGGCTCGGACGGCATCGGCCATGTCGGCAGTCCACTCGGCATTCGCGGTCTGCCGGTCGGCGGAGGGCTGGGCCAGCAGCGGGAACGCGACCAGCAGGCTGCGGCGCTCCCCCGGCTCCGTCGGCACCAGGACGGGGGCGAGAGCGCCGAGGGCGGCACCACGGTCGGGCAGCTTCAGCGTCGCGCTGACGCTGCGCCAGGCGTCGTGGGAGTAGTGGCGTCCATTCGCCTGGGCGACGCCTGGCCCGGCCTGGGCCCACGGGATCGACGCCTCCACGCCGGGGTCGGTGACCGCAGCCGCTTGGGCCTCGATGATGCCCGCTCGTTCGGTGGACGCGAACCCGGTTCGGACGGCCTGCGCTAGTTCGGGGCTGGTCAGCCAGGCGACCGAGGTCGCGCCGAAACCGGACCGCAGCTGCGCCTCGACTTCGCCCATGAGTTGCAGCAGGACGCGGGCGCGGGCGTCGATGCCGCGTCCGAACTCGCGGGCCTCCCGCGACAGCCGAGACTCGGGCACCACGATCGTGACGAACGCCTCGGTGCGTACCGAAGCCGCGGCCAGGCCGGCGGTGAGCTGGTCGCTGATCGCCGCGGCGAGCGCGGGGGCATCGGGCCGGCGATGGCGTTGGCTCCACAGGTGCCGTTCCGCGGCGTCGTCGGGAACAGTGCGGACGATGAACAGCACCTCGTCGATCAGTTCGGTGCGCAGGCACCCGTCGAGCAGGTCGGCCAGGCCGGTCCCGTAGCCGGCGCGCTGGTTGCCGTCGGCCATGCCGACGCCGGGGTGGGTGATCGCCGCGGTGACCGCCCACGTGTGGGCCGCGTGGTCCTGGATGATCGCCACCCTCGCCTGTGCCGGCCCCGACGGTGGCCCGTCATGGATCACGACGCCGGACAGGACGCCTGGCAGGTCGACCTCGGCCAGATCCCTGGTCTTGCCGACGCTCGCCCGAGACCGGAACCGCGACCAGCCCGCGACCCGGGCGAGCGTGAACGCCGACCAGGCCACCAGCCAACCGGTGAGCGAGCGCCCCCGGATCGGGACGGCCACCAGGACGAGCAACGCAGCCCACGCGAGGATCAGCGACCCGGCCAGACTCCACTGCTGCCGGTTCACCGCGATGAACACCGGCAGCGCGGCAGCGCCGAGCACGCCCAGTTGTGGACCGGTGAGCCCGAAGAACCAGCCGATCCGGTCTCGGGAGTAGTCGCTGTAGACAGCCATCGTCGTCCTTTCCGGTCACAGGGCCGCTGCAGCTACGGCGGCTTCGCCGCCACCCGCCGCTGTTCCCCCACTCGCGAGCGCACCGCCTGCCGGCGTGGCGCCGACGGTGGGCCGAGCCACCAGGGTCGAGGGTGCGCCGCTGTCGCCCGGGGCTGGTGGGGTGTCGTCCGGACCCGCTTCGGTGTTGTCCGCGGGCGGATTGCCGTCGCTGTCGTTCCGGTCCTGGCGGCCGTCTTGGG
>JAEXCA010000211.1 GCA_023393755.1 Actinomycetes bacterium
CCGCGCCACCGACCCGCGCGGTGGTGCGCCGGTTCATCGCCGGGGACACCATCGCCGATGGCCTGCAGGCCGCCCGGCGGCTGGCCGACGACGGGCTGGTGGCCAGCATCGACGTCCTGGGCGAGGACGTCACCGACCCCGAGCAGGCCGAACGCGCCACCGCGGCGTACCTGGAACTGCTGGCCGGGGTACCCCAGGCCGGGCTGGTCGGTTCCCTCGACGTCTCGCTGAAGCTCACCTCGCTGGGCGCCGCGCTGCCCGGCGGCACCGAGGCCGCCCACCGCAACGCCCGCCGGATCTGCGAGGCCGCCACCACCGTGGGCGCCACGGTGACCGTCGACGCCGAGGACCACACCACCCTGGACCGGATGCACGGGGTGGTCGACCAGTTGCGCGAGGAGTTCCCGACGGTCGGGCTGGTGCTGCAGGCCATGCTGCACCGCACCCCGACCGACGCCGTCCGGTACGCCGGCCCGGCCTCCCGGGTGCGGCTCTGCAAGGGCGCCTACAACGAGCCCGCCGAGGTGGCGCTGCAGGCCCGCGACGAGGTGAGCTCCGCCTATGTCGCGGTCGCCCGGACGCTGTTCGCCGGGCAGGGCTACCCGATGCTGGCCACCCACGACCCGGAGCTGATCGCGGCGGCGGAGGTACTGGCCGCGGAGACCGGGCGGGAACCGGGCGACTACGAGTTCCAGATGCTCTACGGGATCCGCACCGACGAGCAGGTACGCCTGGCCCGGGCCGGTCACCGGGTGCGGATCTACGTCCCCTGCGGCACCGACTGGTGGGGCTACTTCGTCCGCCGGCTGGCCGAGCGTCCGGCGAACCTGCTGTTCTTCCTGCGGGCCCTGGTCGGACGCTGACCCGCTCAGCCCGCGGTTGCCGCCCGCTCCAGGCCGGCGCGTAGGTCGCCGATCAGATCGCCGGCGTCCTCGACTCCCACGCTCAATCGCAGCATGCCGCCGGTGATACCGGCGGCCGCCTGCACCTCGGGGGGCATCGCGGCGTGGGTCATCGAGGCGGTGTGGGAGATCAACGATTCCACCCCGCCCAGCGACTCCGCCAGGCAGAAGTTCTCCAGCACGTCCACCAGGGCGGCGGCGGCCCGCTCGTCCGCCACCTCGAAGGTGACCATCGCACCGAAGCCCTGCTGCTGGGACGCGGCCAGCTCGTGGCCGGGGTGATCCGGGAACCCGGGGTAGTGGACCGCCCGCACCGCCGGGTGGCCGGCCAGGAACTCGGCCACCGCCTGGGCGTTGGCCTGGGCCGCCGCCATCCGCAGGTGCAGGGTGCGCAGCCCGCGCAGGGTCAGGTAGGAGTCGAAGGCGCTGCCGGTGACGCCCAGGGTGTTCGCCCACCAGGCGAGCTCGGCATGCTGGTCGGGATCGGACGCGATCACCGCCCCGGCCACCACGTCGCTGTGGCCGTTGATGTACTTGGTCGTGGAGTGCACCACCACGTCCGCGCCCAATGCGAGCGGACGCTGCACCACCGGCGAGCAGAAGGTGTTGTCGGCTACCACGACCGCGCCGACGGCATGGGCGGCGGCCGCGACCGCGGCGATGTCGGTGACCCGCAGCAACGGATTGGACGGGGTCTCGATCCAGACCAGGTCGGCCGGGACGGCGAGCGCCTCCGTCACCCGGGCCGGGTCACTGAGGTCCACCAGGTCGAGCCGGAACCCGCCGCGGCCGGCCAGCCCGTCGAACAGCCGCCAGGATCCGCCGTAGCAGTCGAACGGCGCCACCAGCCGTCCGCCGACCGGAACCAGCGCCTGCAGCACCGTGGCCACCGCGGCCATCCCCGACGAGGTGACCACCGCGCCCGCGCCTCCCTCGAGATCGGCCAGCGCATCGGCGAGGATGGTCCGGGTCGGATTCCCGGACCGGCTGTAGTCGTACTCCCCCGGGCTGCCCAGCCCGGCGAAGGCGTAGGTGGACGTCAGGTGCAGGGGTGGCACCACCGCTCCGAAGGCCCGATCGGTGTTGAGCCCGGCACGGACTGCCCGGGTGGCCGGCGTCGACTCGCTCATGGCGCCAGACCCTACCGTCTGAACCCGCCGGGCAAACGCTCGCCCAACTCACGGCCCGCGCTCTGGCGAACCGCCGCGCGCGCGGGTACGGTCAGCCCATGAAGATCGAAGATGTGATCCGCGCCAAGGGAACCGACGTCGTGACCATCGAGCCGACGGCCACCGTGAAGCAACTCCTCGACCTGCTCGCCGAGCACAGCATCGGCGCTGTCGTGGTCAGCACCGACGGTCGGCACATCGACGGCATCGTCAGCGAGCGCGACATCGTCCGCAAGCTCGCCTCCTCCGGCCCGGCGATCCTGGACGGCCCGGTCTCCGCCATCATGACCGCGAAGGTGAAGACCTGCACCCCCGACGAGTCCCTGGAGGACGTGGCCCGCGAGATGACCTACTCCCGCTTCCGTCACCTGCCGGTGGTGGTGTCCGGTGAGTTGAAGGCGGTGGTCTCGATCGGCGATGTCGTGAAGTACCGGATCGACCAGCTGACCGACGAGCGCAACCACCTGCTGGGCTACCTGCACGCCTGATCGTGCCGGAAGCTCCGGCCGAGCGGCCCGACGGGATCGGGGCGGACGCCGGCGACGCGCGAGCCGTCCGCGCCCTGCGGGCGCTGGGCGTGCCGCATGACGCCCGACGCTACCCGCCGGCCGGTTCGCTGGCGGAGGCGGCGGCGATGCGCGGGCTGCGTCCGTCCGACATCGTCAAGACCATGGTGGTCCGCCGCGGTCCGAACGACTACCTGTTCGTCCTGCTCGGCGGCGACCGGGAGATCTCCTGGCCCAAGCTGCGCGCCCTGCTCGGGGTGAACCGGCTCTCCCTGCCGGACGCCGCCACCGCGCTCGCGGTCACCGGTTACCCCCGCGGTGCGATCACCCCGTTCGGCGCCAGCCACGCCTGGCCGGTGTATGTCGATGCCGACGTGCCCGGCCGGCGGATCTCCATGGGCGGTGGCGAACTCGGACTGGCGATCGCCCTGGAGGCCGACGACGTGATCGCTGCCCTGAACGCGACCGTCGCAGACCTCGCGACCGACCCAGCCGGTTGAATCAGCCGAACCGGGAGTGCTCGACCTCCGGCTCCGGGGGCAGTTCGGCCACCGGTTCCGCGGCGTCGTAGGCCGCGGACAGCGTCCGGTAGGGCTTGGACGCCAGCGCGATCAGGGTGAAGGCCAACCCCACCAGCGCGGCCAGGACGAAGACCAGCGCGATGCCGCGGGCGTCCCCATCCCCGAGCAGCCAGCCGAAGGCCGCCCGGCCGACGTCGGTCTCCATGTACGGGATCAGGACGAACTCGGCGAGCGGGCCGACCACGAAGGCACTGACCGGCATCGCGGCGATCTCGGCGCTGGTGGCCAGGCCGAACACCCGTCCCTGCTTCGGCAGCGGCACCACCCGCTGCAGCACGGTCTGCTCGGCCGCCTCGGCGATCGGCATGATCGCCATGTACAACAGGACGCCGACCGCGAGCAGCCAGATCGACTCCCGCAGCGTGAAGCCGAAGCAGATCACCCACATCACCACGTTGGCCAGCAGCAGGCTGCGCAACGGACGCGGCCCGAGCCCCTTGCGGGCCACCCAGGCACCGCCGGCCAGGAAGCCGAAGCTGAGCACGCCCCACAGCACACCCCAGACCTCGACCGACATCAGGGTGAGCCCGTAGGGATCCATCAGCGCCATGATCACGCCGCCCAGCAGGTTGTTGAAGGTGCCGAACAGCACCAGCCAGATCAGGCCGGGCACCTCGCGGATCGCCCGCCAGGCACCGACGAAGTCGACCGGCTTGGGCGCACCGTCGGCGTGGACGATCTCCGGCTCGGGGATCCGTACCGTCCACAGGTGCAGCAGCGACAGCACGGTCAGCACCAACGAGATCACCAGGCACCACTCGATGCCCAGCAGCCCGACCGCCAGGCCGGCGAACACCGAGGTGACGGCGAACCCCAGGCCGCTGACGATGCCGACCATCCCGTTGGCCTGCGCCCGCTCCTCGTCGGGGACGAGCAGGGTCACCACCGTCGACAGCGCGATCCCGCGGGCCGACTCGGTCACCGCGCCGACCAGCAGCAGCACGGCGAAGACGATCAACGGTGCTGACCACAGCGTGGCCAGCACCTCCCGCGGCGCGAGGATGAACACTCCACAGGCCACGGCGAACAGCACCAGGGTGATGGTCTGCGCCACCACCATGACCGACTTCTTGCGGGTCCGGTCGACCCAGGAGCCGAACGGTACCCCCATCACCGCGACCAACAGCAGGTAGCCGCCCATCAGGAAGGAGGTGACCAGCACCGAGCGGGTCTCCAGGTACAGCCAAAAGACCACCGCCGTCCAGAGGAAGTTCGTGGTCAGGTTGGCGATGAAGGTGTTCACCAGCACGGCATTGAAGTGCCGCTTGTTGTCGATCACGCTGGGTTCTGTCATTCGCGTCCGCTCATGGGAAGAGTAGGGGGTTTGACCTTACGTGAGGCCTCTGACGTTTCCCAGCCGATCGGCTACTCAGAACTGCCGAAGCGTCCGCTGGGTCATCCCCGATGAAATCGTCGCGAGCCGTTATGTGACTTTGGGCTGGATGGCGGCCGGGACGTCGGTGTGGCCGAAGTCATTCCCCTTGAAGAGCAAGGGCAGACCCTCGGTAATGGCCGTTGCATAGGCGATGCAGTCGCCGAAGTTCAGCCGGGCCGGTGATCCTGACCCACGGCCGTAGCGGCGGAAAGCGGCCCGGGCGACCCGGGCGTGCTCGGCCGTGACCGGGATGACCGTGATGCCGAGCTGGCGGATCAGCTCGTCGAAGTCGGAGATCGCCGTGGGGCTGCCGCCACCGTCGGCGACCATGGATGCCTCCAGCCAGTTCGCGGCAGACATCCGCGACGGCGTGACAACCAACAGTTCGGCGAAGCTGTCGGCCTCCGGTTCACCACGCAGGATGGCGATGACGGCTGATGAGTCGACGATCACCGCGGCAGGCCCGTCTGCTCGTCATACAGGTCGTCGACGTCCTGCAGCGCGTCGGACGCCGGGGCCCGCCATCGGGCGCTGATCGCCCCGATCGCGCTCAGCCGCCTGCTCTGCTCAACATTCAAGGCGGCAGGTCCGGTCTCGGCGAGCAGTTTGGTCAACGCGTGCTCGATGGCCCGGGTCTGGTTCAACCCGGTCACCTGGGATGCCCGCCGAGCCAGGTCGTGCACCCGCTCGTTCTTGATGTTCAAACCCATGGTAGAAGTCTACCTTCTACGTTTCGTCTACATCTACCATGATTCCGCTCGGAGCGCTCCCTGCCTGACGTTCGACACTCGAGTGTTCCGTCCATCACGAAGCCTCATCGAAGACCCTGATCGTCGCTCCGTACACTTAGACTAAGTCTATAGACTAAGTCAGGAGTCGGACATGACGATGCAGCAGGTCAACATCCATCAGGCCAAGACGCAGCTATCGGCTCTGCTGGAGCAGGTGCGGGCCGGGGAGAGCTTCGTGATCGCCAAGGCGGGAACGCCGGTGGCGGTGGTGTCGCCGTACTCCCCTGCGTCCAACACCAAGAACCGGATCGGGTTCCTGGCCGGCCAGATCAACGTGCCTGACGACTTCGACCAGCTAGGGCAGGACGAGATCGCTGAGCTGTTCGAGGCAGCCCAGTGAGGCTGCTTCTCGACACCCGCGTCTTGCTCTGGGCCGCTGCCGGCACCCTCCCAGACGAGTTTGCGGAGTACATCGCGGACGAGGAGAACGACCTCTACTTCAGCCCCGTCAGCATCTGGGAAGTCGTGATCAAGAAGGGGCTTGGCCGCCCGGACTTCACCGTTGACCCCACCCAGCTTCATCGCGGGCTGATAGCCAACGGCTATCGGGAGCTCCCGATCACCGGTCGTGCGACGCTCCAGGTCGCGGCCCTACCGGACCTCCACAAGGATCCGTTCGACCGACTCCTGGTGGCGCAAGCGATCGAGGAAGGCCTGACCCTGTTGACCGCCGACCGTTCCCTGGCGGGCTACCCGGATGGAGTGCTGTGCGTGCCGGGAGCTGCGACCGGAGCACCCATCACCTGACCTGACAGCAGACGGCGCAGGATGCAGTATCAGAGTGTCGCCGAACGGTGGTTCCGCTCGGAGCGCTCACTGCCTGATTCGGCGATACTGTCCGCGTGGAGTACGTGTCCAGGGCGCCCGGTCCGCCGCTGGACGGGCTGAGCGACGATCTGTACTACCTGGCGGGCGTGCCGCCGTACTCCCGGCTGATGTTGCCGGCGGCCCCCGCGCCTCTGCTCATCGTCAACCTCGGAGCGCCCTTTCTCATCCGCGCTGGCACCGACGTAGAAGCCGTGGAACACCCGGACGGCTGCGTGGTCACCACGCCCACCCGTGCGTGGGAATTCGGCTACCCCACCCCAACCCGGTCGGTGGGCGTCCACTTCAAGCCGTGGGGGCTAGCGCCGTTCCTTCCGATGCCCGCCGCCGAGTTGTGCGACCGACCAGCAACGGTGGAGCAGATCTGGGGCCAGCCCGCTATCGCTGAGTTGCGACACCGACTGACCTTGGCGGACGAACCGCACGAAATGCTCAGGTTGCTCGAGGAGGAACTGGCGCGCCGGTTGCGCACGATCAACGGCCTGGACGTCGTTCGCGAGGTGAGCAGCGCCATCGCGGAGACCGGCGGCGCGGTGCCGATCGGCGATCTCGGCATGGCAGCTCGCGCCAGCAGCACCTACCTGGCGAAGCGGTTCAAGGAGGTCATCGGCGTCACGCCGAAGCGGCTGGCGCGCAGCTACCGCTTCACCGCCACCGTGCTGGCGATCAACGTGGCCGCTCCGGTCGACTGGGGCGACGTTGCCGCTGGTGCCGGCTACTTCGACCAGGCCCACTTCGTCCGCGAGTTCCGCGAGTTCACCGGGCTCACCCCGACCCGGTATGTCGAACTCCGGCGGCGGTTCCTACGCGACCATCCCGACCACGCGCTGGACGGCTGGCCGCTGCCGGCCGATTGATTTCTTACAAGAGCAGCCAGTCACGACACACCAGACTTGGGACTCCAAGCTGAGGAGGAACCATGGGGAAAGTGGTCATGAACGCGTCGGTCTCGGTGGACGGCTTCATCGCCGCTGAGAACGACGATCCCGGTCCACTGTTTGAATGGTTGCTCAGCGGTGACGTGCCGCTGGACGACAGCGGCGTCCTGAAGGTGTCGCAGGCCTCCTACGACCACACCCGGCCGTACTGGGACGAGATCGGGGCAACCATCGCCGGCCGCCACGTCTTCGACATCACGGCCGGCTGGGACGGGACGCCTCCGGCCGGGGTCGACCACGTGGTCGTCGTGACCAACCGGCCGGCGCCCGAGGGCTGGGATCCCAACGCGCCGTTCCACTTCGTCGACGGCATCGAGGCAGCCGTGGCCAAGGCGCAGCAGCTCGCGGGCGACCGTGTGGTCGAGGTCGCCGCTGGCAACGTCGGTGGCCAAGTGCTGGCCGCAGGGCTGGTCGACGAGGTGCGCATGGACGTCGCACCCGTCGTGCTCGGCTCCGGCAAGCGCTACTTCGGCTCGGTCGACGCGCAGCACCTGCTGGAAGACCCAGACGTGGTTGTTCGGGGCAACCGGGTGCTTCACCTGTGCTATCGGGTGCGCCGGCTGCCGAACTGAGCCCACCCACGGCCGCAGTAGGTCAGTTGTCCTTCGCCTCGCCCAGCAGCGGCGGCTCGGACGACCAGGGGAACGAGATCCACTCACTGGTGTGCTTCCACACGTAGTCGCACTTCACCACCGACTGCGGCTTCTCGTACAGGACGGCGGTGCGAGCCTCGGCGACGTGCTCGGCGCAGAACTCCTGCACCGTCCGCAGGGTCTCGCCGGTGTCGGCCACGTCGTCGACGATCAGCACCTTCTGGCCGGAGAGCGCCACCCCGGCCGGCACCGGAGGAAGCACCACCGGCATCGGCAGCCGCTCGCCGACGCCGGTGTAGAACTCGACGTTGATGATGTGCAGGTTCTTGATCCCCATCGCGTAGCTGATCGCGCCGGTCGGCACCAGACCGCCGCGGGTGATGGAGAGGATCAGGTCGGGTCGGAAGCCGTCGTCCACCACCATCCGGGCGAGTTCACGGATCGCGACCCCGAACCCTTCCCAGGTGAGCACCTCGCGCGCAGGGTTCGTCATTGCCCCATCCTGCCAGGGGTGGCGCTCACCCGGCAGCCGGTTCCGCGACAACCCCCGCGTCCAGGTCGACAGCAGCCGGCGGCTCGGCGCAAGCGGCTGGCATGCGGCGTCCCCCGCGACCGGCTCGATAGGCTGGCGGAATGCATCGCGCGATCGTCACCGTGGAGGGCCGCGTCCAGGGCGTCGGCTTCCGCTGGTGGGCGATGGGCGAGGCCCGCGAACTCGGCCTGGCCGGACGCGCCACCAACCTCGACGACGGCACGGTGCGGGTCGACGTCCAGGGCGACCTGGATCGGATCGGACGGATGGTCCGCCGGCTGATCGAGCAGCCGACCACCACCGGACGCCCCGGGCGGGTGACCGGCCACACCCTGCGGTGGGCCGATCCGGTACCCGGGATGAGCGGCTTCCAGGCCTACTGACCGGTGACGACCCCGTCCACCCGGCGCAGCGCGCTGGCCGTGATCGCCTCGGGCGTGGGTTTCGGCACCACCGGTACCGTGCAGGCCTTCGCACCCGCCGGTGCCGAACCCCTGTCCGTGGGCGCGATGCGCCTGCTGGTCGGCGGTCTGGTGCTCGCGGCGATCGGTGCGATCCGCCACTACCGCAGCTCGGGCTGGCGACTTCCGCGGTTCTCGGCCGGCTTCTGGTGGGTGCTGTTGGGGGCCGCCGCCGTGATGGCCTTCCAGGCCACCTTCTTCGGCGGCACCCGGGCCAACGGCGTGGCGGTGGGGACGGTGGTCGCGCTGGGTTCGAGTCCGCTGTTCGCCGGGCTGTTCGAGTGGCTCGGCTTCCGGCAGCGTCCGACCCGTCGCTGGGCGATCGCCACCGCGCTGGCGGTGGGCGGGATGGCCCTGCTCACCGGGCTGAGCGGCGGAGCGGAGCTGCAGCCGGTCGGACTGCTGGCTTCGCTGAGCGCGGGAGCCTCCTATGCCGGCTACACCGTTGCCACCCGGGCCGTGCTACGCCGCGGGTGGAGTGCCACCTCGGCGGTCTCGGCGATGCTGGGCCTGGGCGCGGTGCTGGCCGGGTTCGTCCTGCTGGGCACGGACAACGCCTGGGTGGTGAAGGACAACGGGCCGGCGGTGGTGCTGTGGCTGGGCCTGGGGACGGTGGTGGTCACCTACCTGCTGCTGGGCCAGGGGCTGCGCGGGCTCTCCGCGGCGACCGCGACCACCCTGGCCCTGGCCGAGCCGGCCACCGCCGCGCTGCTCGGCGTCCTGGTCCTGGGAGAGCTGCTCGCCGGGTGGCAGTACGCCGGCATCGCCACGATCGCGGCGGGCGTGGTGATCGCCGGGACCGACCGAACCGCGTCCAGCCAGGTGGCGGCCACGCGCGGGCGGAGGGCTACTCCTCGATCGTGACGTCGCTGCCGGGCATGTAGGGCTCCAGCACCGGGAACACCCAGGTGAACAGGGCGTAGACCGCGGCGGCCAGCAGGATCGCGGCCAGCACGATCTTCACCGGCACCGGGCCGGGCAGCAGCTTCCAGATGGCTCCGTACAGCGACATCAGTCGGCCACCTTCAGCAGCTCGAGCGGTAGTCCGTCCTCGTGCGGGATTTTGTCGATCAACCGTCCGTGGGTGATCCAGCGCTCGCGGGAACTGAACATCGGGTGACAGCTGGTCATCGTCATCAGCGCCTCCGTGGGCTTCTCGCCGGGTTTGCTGGGCACCGGCGCGACCACCTCGACCTGGGTCGGGACCACGATCAGGTCGTCGTACACCTCGTAGACGAAGTAGGCCTCGGCGGTCTCGATGATCACCAGGTCGCCGTGCTTCAGTTCGGCGATCTTGTTGAACGGCTTGCCGTAGGTGGTGCGGTGCCCGGCCATCGAGAAGTTGCCGATCTCCCCGGGCATCACCGTCTCCGGGTAGTGGCCGATGCCCTTCTGCAGGGTGGTCCGGTCCTTGCCCTCGTAGAGCGGCTTGGCGTACTTCTCGCCGAAGCGCGGGATCCGGACGATCGCGAACCCCTTCCCGATCTCCACCGGCGCCAGCGTGGTCGGACCGTCATCCGACGGCTGGGGAAGCTGGAACGACTCCTCCAGCTCGGAGACCACGGTCGCCTGTTCGCCGTCCCCGACCACGTCCGTCCAGATCAGCTGCCAGGCCACGAACAGGCCCAGCGCCACACCGACCGTGATCATCAGCTCGCCGATGATCCCGATCACCCCACGGACGTACCAACCGACCCCGCGGCGCGGCGGAGCGGCTGCCCGGCGGGGCTGGGCGGTTTCGGTGGTCATCGATGGGCTTTCGGTCGGGACGCACCAAGGGTACCGGCAACCCCAACCGCCCGGACCCACAGGTTTCTCACAGCATCCTCCTAGCCGCCGCCACGAGAACGCTGGGAGAGTGGAGCTATGGCGACCTTGACCCGCAACGGACACGAACCGCTCACCCGTCCGGACGGCACCCCGATCCGGGTGCTCACCGTCGACGACGAGAGCAGCCTGACCGAACTGCTCAGCATGGCCCTGCGCTACGAGGGCTGGGAGGTCTCCACCGCCGCCTCCGGGCTGGAGGCGGTGCAGGTCGCCCGCCAGGTGCGACCGGACGCCATCGTGCTCGACATCATGCTGCCCGACTTCGACGGGCTGGAGGTGATGCGCCGGATCCGGACCGAGCAGCCGGACATCCCGGTCATCTTCCTGACCGCCAAGGACGCCCTGGACGACCGGATCAACGGCCTCACCGCCGGCGGGGACGATTACGTGACCAAGCCGTTCAGCCTGGAGGAGCTGGTCGCCCGGCTGCGGGGGCTGCTGCGCCGCACCGGCGCGACCACGGCCAGGGAGGAATCCCGCCTCGTGGTGGGCGATCTGGTGCTGGACGAGGACTCCCACGAGGTGTTCCGCGGCGGCGACGAGATCAACCTGACCGCCACCGAGTTCGAACTGCTGCGCTTCCTGATGCGCAACCCGCGGCGGGTGCTCTCCAAGGCACAGATCCTCGACCGGGTGTGGAACTACGACTTCGGCGGCCAGGCGAACGTGGTGGAGCTGTACATCTCCTACCTGCGCAAGAAGATCGACGCCGGACGCGCGCCGATGATCCACACCCTGCGGGGCGCCGGCTACGTCCTGAAGCCTGGCACCGAATGACCCTGCCACCGCCGCCCGCGCCGATGGCGAAGGGCACGCTGAGCCGCCAACTGGTGGTCCGGACCACCGCGCTGGTGGCAGCAGCGACCATCCTGCTGAGCCTCTTCACCGCCCTGGCGAGCTTCCAGATCCTGCAGGACCAGTTGGATGACCGGTTGCAGTCCGCCCTCAATCGCCTCCCCCGGAACAAGCCGGGCGGAGGCGCTCAAGGCGATGTGACCGGCGAACCCGACGGATCCGGACTCATCCGGGTCGACGCCGCGGTCATCGACAACGTGGTCACCGCCTGGCGGATCTCGGCGCGGCCCGATGAGGTGAGTGCCGACAGTGTGCTGGAGCTGCTGAACAGCCACACCGGGGAAGTCCCGGTCACCGTCACCGTTCCCTCGGCCGGCCTCTACCGGCTGAAGGCGGCACACCGCGGAGACATCACCACGGTGGTCGGCCTCCCCTACAGCCAGGTGACCACTCCGATCACCCGGCAACTGCTGATGGCCGCGCTGCTCACCCTCGGGGCGATCGCCCTGGCCGGCTTCGGTGCCCGCCAGGTGGTGGAGAACAGCCTGCGTCCCTTGCGGCGGCTGGCCAGCACCGCCTCACAGGTGACCGACCTGCCGCTGGCCTCGGGCGCCGGCAACCTGCCGGTGCGGGTGCCGCACCAGGATCTCGACCCGCGCAGCGAGGTCGGCCAGGTGGGAGTCGCGTTCAACCAGATGCTCGACCACGTCGAGCGGGCGCTGGACGCCAGGCACCACAGTGAGATGAAGGTACGCCAGTTCGTCGCCGACGCCTCCCATGAACTGCGCAATCCGTTGGCCGCCATCCACGGGTATGCCGAACTCACCCGGCGGGAGCAGTCGGATCTGCCGCCGGACACCGCCCACGCGCTGACCCGGATCGAGTCCGAATCGGACCGGATGTCGGCTCTGGTGGAGGATCTGCTGCTGCTCGCCCGGCTGGACTCCCAGCCCACCCTGGCGCTGCAGCCGACCGACGTCACCGAGATCGTGCTGAACGCGGTGGACGACGCCCGGGTCGCCGGCACCGATCACCGCTGGGGCCTCGACCTGCCCGAGGAGGCGCTGCAGGCCCAGGCCGATCCGCACCGCCTGCACCAGGTGGTGGCCAACCTGCTGGCCAATGCCCGGGTCCACACCCCCGCCGGGACGACCGTGGTCACCTCGCTGCGCCGGGAGGGCGACCAGGTGGTGATCCGGGTGACCGACAACGGCCCCGGCGTCCCGCCCGAGATCCGCGAGACCGTGTTCGAGCGCTTCACCCGCGCCGAGGCCAGCCGCGTCCGCCACCAGGGCGGCTCCAGCACCGGCCTCGGCCTGGCGATCGTCGCCGCGGTGGTGGCGGCCCACGGCGGCACCGTCGGCCTGGAGAGCGCCGCCGGCACGACCACCTTCGTCCTCCGCCTCCCGGCCGTCTGACCCGGGCCGGAGGACGGCCCCTGAACCTGTCGAAGAGTTCCTGAGCTTGTCGGAGGGCTGCTTGTCCCACGCTGTCGTTCCCACCCGGGGCACTCGTCCCAACTCACAGCGAGTCAACAGGTGGCGTTCATCGATTCCTCAGGTGCGGACGCCATGCTCATGCCATGACCGCGAGCGCCGCTTCCGCGCCGGGTCGGCCCAGACGCTGACCGGCCCCGCTCCCCGCCACGGACGGGGCTCACCCGTCACGATGCGTGAGGATGCGGGGCCGGTCAGACCAACCCTTCGACAAGCTCAGGGAAGCTAGTTCAGCCCTGGTGTACCGGCGTCCGCGAGGAACGCCAGGATGGCGCGCACCCGCCGGTTCTCCTCGCCGGGATCCAGCGCGAGCTTGGCGAAGATGTTCGAGACGTGTTTGGCAACGGCGGCCCCGGAGAGCACCAGGTCGTCGGCGATCTGCGCGTTCGACAGCCCCCGGGCCATCAACTCCAGCACCTCGAACTCGCGCGGGCTGAGGTCGCCCAGGCCGGAGCGGTTGGTCCGCATCATCGCGCGGGTCACCTCCGGGTCGATCACCACCCCGCCGGCGGCGACGAGCCGCAGCGAGCGGACGAAGTCGGCCACCTGCGCCACCCGGTCCTTCAACAGGTAGCCGGTGCCGCCACCGGAGGCGGGCAGCGAGAACAACTGCTGGGCGTACACCGCGGCGACGTACTGGCTGAGCACCAGAACGCCCAGGTCGGGGTACGACGTCTTGAGATCGAGCGCCGCCTGCAGTCCGTCGGTGGTCATGGTGGGCGGCATCCGGACGTCCGTCACCACCACGTCCGGCAACCGGCCCGCGGCGGCCAGCTCGGCCACGGTCAGCCGCAGGGCGTCCGCCCGACTCTCCTGGGCGACCACCTCGAAGCCCTGCCGCTGCAGCAGCCCGGCCAGGCCCTCCCGCAGCAGGGCGGCATCGTCGGCCAGCACCAGCGTGATCGGGTCGTTCACAGCGCCACCCCCGGCTCGCCGCGGTTCAGCAGCAGCGGGACGGACGCCACGACCTGGGTCGGCCCGCCCGGTGGGCTGGAGATGGTCACGTCGCCGCCGAAGGCGGCCAGTCGTTCCCGCATCCCGGAGAGCCCGTGCCCCGGTCGCAGCTGGGCACCGCCCGGGCCGGTGTCGACCACCGAGACCCGTAGGTGGGAGTCGGTGGTGAGCAGCACCGTCACCGGCGCGCCCGGGGCGTGCTTGGCCGCGTTGGCGATCGCTTCGCAGGCGAAGAAGTAGCTGGCCGCCAGGACGCCCTCCGGCAACTGCGGCAGCGGGTGCGGGCAGACGATCCGCACCGGGGAGGCCGAGGCCTGGGCGACATCGGTCAGCGCGGCGACCAGTCCCTGCTCGACCAGCACCTGCGGGTGGATCCCGCGGACGGTGGCCCGCAGCGCGTCCAGCCCCTTGGCCAGCGCCTGCTGCGCCTGCTCGAGCAGTTCGGCCAACGGCGGATCGTTCGCCACGCCGGGTGACAGCCTGGCCTCGCCGAGGATCATCGCCGCGGCCACCAGGTACTGCTGGGTGCCGTCGTGCAGGTCGCGTTCGATCCGGCGCCGCTCGATCTCGTAGGCGTCAACGATCACCCGCCGGGAGGCGGTCAGCGCCTCGATCTCGCGCACCGCGCGCGCCTCGGGGTCGCGGGGACGTCCAAACCTCACCCCCCGAACCTAGCGGACACCCCACCCCCCGGCGCCATCCCTCGCCCCCTCTCCTCGCCCACTCCGCATACCTCCCTCCATCGAGCTCCCCCTCCCGTCGAGGGCCCCTCCGTCGAGGCCTCCCCCAGTGCCGAGGGCCTCCCCCAAGGCACAGACCCTCGACGACAATGGGAGGCAAAGCAGTGCCAGCACCAGCCGAGGCGCACCCGGACGACAGAAGTAGTGCCAGCACTACCCCGAGAGCAGCCCGGGCACGATGGGGTGGAGACCGTTGCTCGACTGGAATGGAGCCATGATCGAACCACAAGCAGCCTCAGCCCTGCTCTCCACCCAGGGCATCACCAAGAACTTCGGACAGGTCCGGGCGCTGGCGGGCGTCACGGTGACCATCGCCCGCGGCGAGACCGTCGCCATCATGGGTCCCTCCGGCTCGGGCAAGTCCACCCTGCTGCACTGCCTCTCCGGCGTGCTGGTGCCCGACCACGGCACGGTGACCTTCGACGGCCAGGTGGTGTCGTCCCTGCGCGATCGGGAGCGTTCGCACCTGCGGCTGACCCGGTTCGGTTTCGTCTTCCAGGACGGCCAGCTGATCCCCGAACTCTCCGCCCGGGAGAACGTCGCCCTGCCGCTGATGCTGACCGGCACCTCCCGCGGCCGGGCCCTGGGTACCGCGGACGGCGTGCTGGAGCGGCTCGGCCTGGCCGACCTGCGGCATCGCCGTCCGGGTGACATGTCCGGCGGCCAGGCGCAGCGGACGGCGATCGCCCGCGCGCTCGCGGGCCAACCGGACGTGGTGTTCGCCGATGAGCCCAGCGGCGCCCTCGACCAGGCCACCGGCCACGAGATGATGCAGCTGCTCACCACCACCGTGGCGATGTCGGGTGCCAGCCTGGTGCTGGTCACCCACGACCTCAACGTCGCCCGCTGGTGCAGCCGGCTGATCGAGATCCGGGACGGACTGGTGCACGCCGACCGCCGGCTGGAGCCGCTGGCCGCGGAGGCCGTCCGATGAGCGCCCTCGCCACCGCGTCCGCACCCACCTCCACTCGCGCGACCGGGCTGCCCTCGCTGGCGCTGCGGTTGACCCGGGCCCGGCTGGCCATCCGACAGGGTGAGGGCGTCCTGTACCTCGCCGCGGTGGCCGCCTTCGCGCTCAGCTCGGCGCTGGCGCTGACCGTGGCCGGCGGCACCTGGATGTTCTACAACCGGTGGCGCAACCCCACCGGCCTGCACGCCGAACTGCTGGCCGCCGACCCCAGCTTCGAAACCATGCTGACGATGTACTTCATGCTGGCCATCGTGGCCTGCGCGCTGGTGCTGCCCAGCATGGCCGGGCTGGCCTCGGGCGCTGCGGTACTGGGCGCCCGGGGACGCGACCGCCGGCTGGCCGTGCTGCGCCTCGTCGGGCTGTCGTCGAGGGACGTCACCCGGATGTCGCTGATCGACACCGCGATCCAGGCGGTGGTCGGCGTCGGGGCCGGAGTGGTGGCGTACCTGGTCACCCTGCCCGCCTGGCGGCTGCTCACCATGCAGGCGATGCCGGTCGACCCCGCCGAGATGCTGCTGCCCTGGTGGCTGACCCTGATCGTGGTCGCCGCCACCTTCGTCACCGGGATCGGTGCCGCCTGGTGGGGGCTGCGACAGGTGCGGATCTCGCCCCTGGGCGTCTCGAAGCGATCGGTGGGCCCGGCGCTGCGCGCCTGGCGGGTGGCGGCGTTCGCCGGCCTGCTGGTGGTGTTCGGCGTGGTCTCCCAGTTGCTCCAGCTCAATGGCGTGGTGCCGATGCTGATCTTCGCGGTGGTGATGATCGCGGTGATCCAGGGGTTCAACCTGTTCGCCGCGTGGCTGCTGCAACTGCTGGCACGGTCGCTGTCGCACCTGCCGACCGCCACCGGAATGTGGGCGGCGCGGCGGGTGCAGGCCGACGCCCGCACCACCTGGAAGCGGGTCTCCGGGTTGGGGCTGCTCTCGCTGATCGGGGCGTACATCGCCGTGATGCCGATCTCGCTGACCCCGGGCGACGATCCGACCCAGCAGAGCTTCGCCGACGGCGCGCAGTGGGACATCACCAAGGGCGCGATCATCACCCTCGGCGTGGGCTTCGCCCTGACCGCGATGTCCATCTTCATCGCGCAGGCGTCGGCGATCCTGGAGCGCTCGGAGCAGAGCCTGGCGCTGGCGAACATGGGTGCGTCCGCCCGCTTCCTCACCCGGGTGACCTGGTGGGAGACGCTGGCGCCGCTGGCGCTGGCGATCACCCTCGGCGCCGGACTGGGCCTCCTGCTCGGCCTCCCGATGGCCCGGACGGCCGCGGGCAGGGGCATGGAGCTGTGGACCGGCCTGCCGATCATGGGTGGCGTCCTGCTGGCCGGGATCGGGCTGGCGATCGCGGCACTGGCCGCCTGCGGCCCGCTGCAGGCCCGCGTCCTGGCCACCCACGAACGCCACAACGACTGATCCGGGGACAGGTGCTTTGCGGTAGCGTCGGGGCATGGAACTCAGCCGCGCCGAACTGGCCCGTTACGTCGATCACACCCTGCTCTCGCCGACGGCGGTTCCCGCCGAGGTGGCGGCGCTGCTGGCCGAGGCCGAGGAGCTCGGCACCTACTCCATCTGCGTGTCGCCGGCCATGCTTCCGGTCACCGGCGGGAACGGGACGGTGAAGGTCGCCACGGTGTGCGGCTTCCCCTCCGGCAAGCACACCCCGGCGACCAAGGCGGCCGAGGCCGCCGAGTCGGTCGCCCTCGGCGCTGACGAAGTGGACATGGTGATCGACCTGGGCCTGGCCAAGGCCGGGAACGCCGCGGCGCTGACCGCCGAGATCGCCGCGGTACGGGCCAGCGTGCCGGCGCCGAGGGTGCTGAAGGTGATCATCGAATCCGCCGCGCTGACCGACGACGAGATCGTGCTGGCCTGCCGGTGCGCGGAGGCCGCGGGAGCCGACTTCGTGAAGACCTCGACGGGCTACCACCCGGCCGGCGGGGCGTCCGTCCATGCGGTCTCGCTGATGGCGCGGACGGTCGGCGGACGGCTGGGCGTCAAGGCGTCCGGGGGCATCCGGGATCATGCCGCCGCGGTCGCCATGATCGAGGCTGGCGCCACCCGGCTGGGCCTTTCCGGCACCCGGGCGGTCCTGGACGACGACCGCAGCGCCGCTTCCAGCGGCGCCAAGGAAGGAGTCTCGACGAGTACTGCGCCGGCAATAGGAGGAACAGACGGGGTGACGGGCTCCTACTGACGGCGGACGGGGGCGGACGGGGCTTCGAGACTCCGACCGCTCCCGCGGCCGGACCTCAGCCACCGTTGGCCCATGCGGCCGGACCTCAGCCACCGGTTGGCCCACGCGGCCGGACCTCAGTCGGCGGTTGGCGGGCGCGGCCGGACCTCGGGGATGGCTATGCGTCGGGCAGCGTCACTGACCTCAGGACGGTGGCGGCCAGCAGCGCCTCGGGGTCGGCGTCACCGAGCCCGCGAACCCGGAAGGTGTGGCTCTCGCCGGGGAACAGGTCGACCATCAGGCTGTCGGCTTCCGCGTTCTCCCCGACCCGGTCGGGGAACAGGCAGAGCGACCGCAGGAAGGTGGTGGCGGTGACGGTCACCGTGACGGCCTCCCCCTCCCGGGTCGCGACCGCCTCCCACCGCGGCTCGGGCAGGGCGGCAGCCACGTCCTCGGCCAGCAGCCTCACCGCACGCTCGGCACCGTCGATGCCGGCGACCAGCGCCAGTTCCGCCTCCGGAACGCCCGCCGGCTCGAACCGGACGGCCAACTCCACCGTCGAACGGACCGGCACCACCGACGACACCGGTTGCGACCACAGCACCTCTCCGGAGAGCCGCCGCAGCTCGATTCCGCCCTCGGCCGCCCAGTCGGTGACCCCGTCGTTCACCAGCACCGCCGTCCAGCCGTCCGCCCCGTGCTGCAGGGTGACCAGCCGATCGGCGTAGACCGAGCGGATCGCGTACCACAGCGGCTTGCGGCGGGCCACCGGAGCGCCGGCCGCGTCGGTGCCGAGGTCGAGCATCGCCCAGGAGGTGACCGGCCAGCAGTCGTTCAGCTGCCAGACGATCGAGCCCCGGCAGCGGCCCCGCAGCGACCGCCACCGCTCGATGCCGAAGCGCACCGCGCGGGCCTGCTGCAGCTGCATCACGAACAGCCAGTCGTCGAAGTCCTCGACCCCGTCCCCGGGCAGCGGCAGGTGGCCCCGCAGCCCGTCGACCAGCTTGCGGTTGCCGTCCTTCGCCTTCTGGTGGACCAGCATCGCGGCCGACGTCGCGCTCCGATCGGCCGGCGCAAGGGTCCGCTCCCAGGTGGCGTAGGTGGCCGGCCCCTGGTAGCCGAACTCCGCGACGAACCGCGGCGAGTAGTCGCCGTAGCCGGTGTAGTCGCGCTCGTTCCAGACGTCCCAGACGTGGATCGTGCCACGGTTGGGGTCGTTCGCGCGCAGCTCCGGCAGACCGGAGGACGGGCTGCCCGGCCAGTACGGACGGGAGGGGTCGAGTTCGGCCACGACGCGGGGGAACAGGTCGTAGTAGTAACCGGCGCCCCAGCTGAGGTCACCGCCGACCAGCTGATCCCAGCCCCACTCCTGGTGACCCCAGATCGCCTCGTTGTTCCCGTTCCAGATCACCAGGGACGGATGCGACGAGAGCCGTACCACGTTGTCCCGGGCCTCGGCCTCGAACTCCGACCAGAACGGCTCCTCCTCCGGATAGGGCGAGCAGGCCAGGCCGAAGTCCTGCCAGACCAGCATCCCCAGCTCGTCGCAGGCGGCGTAGAACTCCCCGGTCTCGTAGAGCCCGCCGCCCCAGACCCGCAGCAGGTCGATGTTGGCATCCTTGGCCTGCTGGATCCGTTCCCGGTACCGCTGCGGGGTCACCCGGGTGACGAAGGCGTCGTCCGGGATCCAGTTCGCCCCGCGGACGAACAGGTCGACCCCGTTGATCACCAGCCCGAAGGTGGCGCCGTTGCCGTCCGGATCCTCGGTGGTGTCCAGCACCGTCGACCGGAAGCCGGTGCGCCGGGTGACCCGATCGCACTCGACCCCGTCCTGCTGCAGCCCGACCTCCACCTCGTACAGCGGCTGGTCACCCAGCGAGTGGGGCCACCAGGGCTCCACCGGCAGGGTCAGTTCGGCGGTCGTCCAGCCGTCCGCGGACGCCGCGTCCACCGGCACGGCGATGCTGGCGGCGGCGCCCCGTCCGGTCACCGCGGCGGTGAGCCGGGCGCCGGCCGATCCGCCCAGCGTGCGGATGGCCACCCGCAGCCGGCCCTGCCAGCCGCCCTCGCCCGCCGGCTCGGCGGTGGCCAGCACGCTCACCTCGGCGAGCCGGCCGTGCTCCCGGGCAACCAGCTCGATCGGCTTCCAGATCCCCGCGGTGATCAGCCGAGGCCCCCAGTCCCAGCCGAAGTTGCTGGCCATCTTGCGGATCAGGTTGTAGGAGTCGGCCTCGACGTGATGCCGCGCGCCGACCAGTTCCTCCATCCGGGCGATGTACTCCAGCGCCGGCGCGAAGGTGACCTCCAGCACATTGATCCCCGGACGCAGCACCTCCCCGACGCCGAACTCGTGGCGCCGGTGCATGTTGGCGGTGCGCCCGAGCAGCCGACCGTTGAGCGCCACCTCAGCGACGGTGTCCAGGCCGTGGCAGACCAGGTCGCAGCCGGCGGCGGCGAACGGCTCGCTGTCGGAGGCGAGCTCGAACTCGCGCCGGTAGCGCCAGGTCTGCGCGCCGACCCAGTGCTGGTCGGCCTCCGCCGTGCCCGGGTAGGGGTCGTCGATCAATCCGGCGGCCAGCAGATCGGTGTGGACGCAGCCGGGGACGGTGGCCGGGACTCCCGCGGCCACCTGCTCCCGGACGGCGGTCGGCACCTGCTCCCAGGCGGCGGTCTCCGGGACGGCCCGGAGCACCCACCCGGTTCCGGCCAGCTCCAGTCGCGTTACGCTCACCGAGCGTCCTCCCTGTCGGTTCGAAGCGGGCCCGGGAGGTCCCGGGCGTCCTGCTGACGCCCGACCGGTGACGGTCGGCGGAGCAACCGGTTCGCCCGCCGTGGCCGGGGTGCTCGCCAGCCTACCGAGATCCTTCGTCCCGGGCCGGGACGGGGTGGTCTGGGCCGGCGACGGCGCCCCCATCCCGAGCGGGACTTCGCGGCCGCGGCCGCCTGCGGCATCCCGGTGCTGATCGATCCCGGGATCGAACCCGAATCCTGGACGAGCCGATCGGGCGTGGCTGCCATCGCCGAGCGGCTGAACCTGCTGGCCGCGCGGGGCGCCGCGTTCGGCATCGGGGTGGGCTACCACAACCACGCCTTCGAGATCCGTCCCCGGATCGACGGCCAGCCGGCCTTCGAACTGCTGGCCGAACTGCTCGACCCGGCGGTTCAGCTGGAGGTCGACACCTACTGGGCCGAGGTGGGCGGGGTGCCGGCGGCGAGCCTGCTGGAGCGGCTCGGCGACCGGGTCACCTTCCTGCACATCAAGGACGGGCCGCTGACCGACGTCGACGCCGACCAACTCCCGGCGGGCTCGGGCGGCATGGACATGCCCGCCGTCCTGGCCGCCGCCCCACGGGCGCTGCGGGTCATCGAGTTCGACGACTATCGCGGCGATCCGTTCGACGGTATCGCGGCGTCGCTGGCGTATCTTCGAACCCAGTAGCCGGCCGACGCGCTCGGCGAGGACAGTAACAGGAGGTACCCGTGAATCAGGCCCCGCTGGATGCCGGACCGATCGGCGACGGAGGCCGACGCCTCGTCTTCGTCGGCGACAGCGTCACCGACGCCGACCGCGGGGCCGACCCCGACGGGCTGGGCTCCGGCTACGTCAGGATGATCGCCGCGGCGCCGCAGGCAGCAGGACGCACGGTGGTCAACCATGGGGTGAGCGGGAACCGCGTCCGCGATCTCCGCCAGCGGTGGAGCAGCGATGTACTGCCGGAGCGGGCCGACGTGCTGACCGTCCTGATCGGCGTCAACGACACCTGGCGGCGGTTCGACAGCGACGACCCGACCAGCGCGGAGAGCTTCGAGGAGGACTACCGCGAGGTGCTCCGGCAGTCCGCGGACGGACGGACCCGGCTGGTGCTGATGAACCCCTTCGTGTTGCCGGTTCTGCCCGGGCAGCAACAGTGGCTGGACGACCTGAACGAGAAGATCCGGGTGGTGGAGCGCCTGGCGCGGGAGTTCGAGGCCGGCCATGTCGCCCTGGACCGTGTCCTGGCCGACGCGGCCTCCGTCCACGGTGCGGCGGCGCTGGCGGAGGACGGCGTCCACCCGACCGCGCTGGGCCACCAGCTGATGGCGCGAGCCTGGGTCGACGCCGTTCTCTGAGACGGCAGCGGACGAGCGTCACTGACGCTCCCGGGGCGCTCAGGCGAGCCGGCGGGTCTGCAGCCAGCCGACGATCGCCGGCTCGAGCCCGTCCGCGGCCGCCGCGGCCACGAGTTCGGCCCAGGCCTCCTGGTGAAGGGCCGCATGGACGGCGTCCAGCACCAGCACCGCGTCCGGACGCTGGTCGGCGAACTCGGCGGAGACCGCCACCACCAGGGGATCGGGCGTGAGCACGCCGACCGGATCCTCCAGTTCGACCAGTCCGTCCAGCTCCACCGACTCGGTGCGGCGGAACAGCGCCACGACCGCGTCACCGCCGGTCAGCGCCGCCACCCGCTCGGACGGATCGTCCATCTCCTCGACCTCGGGATCGGCGCCGTAGGCCGCCCGCAGCGTCGGAACGGCCGAGCGCATCGCGAACCCGGGCGCCACCACGGCCGCTCCGGCGGGGAGGTCGGCGAGCTCGGTCAGTGAGGTGAGGCCGGTCTCCGGAGTGGTCGCCCAGACCAGCCCGCCGTCCAGCTTGCTGTTCTTCAACAGGCTCACGTCAGGCGCCACCGCGGTGGCCAGGTCGGCGATCGTGCTGGCGGCGTCCATCGGCAGCGGGTCGTCGCCCAACTCCTCCAGCTGGGTGCCGGCGAACAGCGGCATGGCCATGGGCGAGTTGTCGGCCAGCGCCAGGATCTCCGTCCCCGGAGCGACCTCCACCACCACCGCCGGCTCGTTCCCGGCCTGCAGGGCCGCGACCTGGAGGGCGGCGATCAGTTCCGAGGCCGGGCTGCCGTCGGAGCCGATCTCGATGGTCGGCAGCGGCTCGACCGGGTCGTCCGGCTCAACCGGCGAGACCAGTCCGCAGCCCACCAGGGTCACCGCCCCCAAGGTCAACGCGACCGCTCTGCACCATCCACCCGAACGCACCCCTCCAGTTTCTCAGCAAGCCTTCGGAACTGGCCGAGCACACGCCCGCAGCCCACCCCGACTCTCCCTCGACCGGGGACGCAGCCATCGGGTCGGGACGCACGAAGGGGCCCGGCCGAAGCCGGACCCCTTCGATGTCAGAGCCTTGGTCAGGCGCTCTTCAGCGCCGCCTGGGCCGCCGCGAGCCGAGCGATCGGCACCCGGAACGGGGAGCAGGAGACGTAGGCCAGACCGATGTTGTGGCAGAACTCGACCGAGGACGGGTCACCGCCGTGCTCGCCACAGATGCCGAGCTTGATCTCCGGACGGGTCTTCTTGCCCAGCTCGACGGCCGTCTTGACCAGCTGGCCGACGCCGACCTGGTCGAGCTTGGCGAAGGGATCGTTCTCGTAGATCTTCTTCTCGTAGTAGGCATCCAGGAACTTGCCAGCGTCGTCCCGGCTGAAGCCGAAGGTCATCTGGGTCAGGTCGTTGGTGCCGAAGGAGAAGAACTCCGCCTCCTTGGCGATCTCGTCGGCGGTGATGGCCGCCCGCGGGATCTCGATCATGGTGCCGACCAGGTACTTCAGGTCGACGCCGGCCTCGGCGATCAGCGCGTCGGCGGTCTCCACCACGATCTTCTTGACGAAGGCCAGCTCCTTGACCTCACCGACCAGCGGGATCATGATCTCGGGGACGAGATCCCACTCCGGGTGCGCCTTCTTGACGTTGATCGCCGCCTCGATGATGGCGCGGGTCTGCATGGCGCCGATCTCGGGGTAGGTGACGTCGAGCCGGCAACCGCGGTGGCCCATCATCGGGTTGAACTCGTGCAGCGAGGCGATGATCTCCTTGAGTTCGGCCACCTCGAGCTTCATCTCCGCGGCCAGCGCGACGATGTCGTTCTCATCGGTGGGCAGGAACTCGTGCAGCGGCGGGTCGAGCAGCCGGATGGTGACCGGCAGGCCCTCCATCGCGGTGAAGATGCCCTCGAAGTCGCCACGCTGCATCGGCAGCAGCTTGGCCAGGGCGGCCTCGCGCTGCTCGACGGTCTTGGAGACGATCATCTCGCGGATGGCCGCGATCCGGTCGGCCTCGAAGAACATGTGCTCGGTGCGGCACAGGCCGATGCCCTCGGCACCGAACTCGCGGGCCTGCTCGGCGTCCGCCGGGGAGTCGGCGTTGGTCCGGACCTTGAGGGTGCGGATTCCGTCCGCCCACTCCATGATCCGGCCGAAGTAGCCGCCGATCTCGGCCGGCACGGTGTCGATCGCCTCGCCGTACACGTTGCCGGTGGAGCCGTCCAGGGAGATCCAGTCGTTCTCGGTGAAGGTCTTGCCGCCCAGCGAGAAGGACTTGCCGTCGGCGGCGAAGGAGACCTCACCCAGACCGGAGACGCAGCAGGTGCCCATGCCGCGGGCGACCACGGCGGCGTGCGAGGTCATGCCGCCACGGGCGGTCAGGATGCCCTTGGCGTAGTGCATGCCCTCGATGTCCTCGGGGGTGGTCTCCAGCCGGACCAGGATGACCGACTCGCCGTTCTTGCCGCGGGCGGCGGCGTCCTCGGCGGTGAAGGAGACCTTGCCGGTGGCGGCGCCCGGGGAGGCCGGCAGACCCTTGCCGATGACCGTGGCGGCCTTCAGCTTGGCCACGTCGAACTGCGGGTGCAGCAGCGCGTCGATCTGCTTGGGATCGATCATCGCCACGGCCTTCTCCGGGGTGATCTTGCCCTCGTCCACCAGATCGCAGGCGATCTTGAAGGCGGCGGCGGCGGTGCGCTTGCCGTTACGGGTCTGGAGCATGAAGAGCTTGCCCTCTTCGATGGTGAACTCCATGTCCTGCATGTCGGCGTAGTGGTTCTCCAGCCGGCCGACGATCTCGACGAACTGCTCGTAGACGGCCGGGTTCTCGGCCTTCAGCTGGTCGATGGTCTCCGGGGTGCGGATGCCGGCGACGACGTCCTCGCCCTGGGCGTTCATCAGGAACTCGCCGTACAGGCCCTTGTCACCGGTGGCCGGGTTGCGGCTGAAGGCCACGCCGGTGCCGGAGGTGTCGCCCATGTTGCCGAACACCATCGACTGGACGTTGACCGCGGTGCCCCAGTCGCCCGGGATGTCGTTCATCCGGCGGTAGTAGACCGCGCGCGGGTTGTCCCAGGAGCGGAAGACGGCCTTCACGGCGCCCATCAGCTGCTCGACCGGGTCGGCCGGGAAGTCGGCACCGATCTTGTTCTTGTACTCGGCCTTGAACTGCTCGGCGAGCTCCTTCAGGTCGTCCGCGGTGAGCTCGGTGTCGAGGCTGACGCCGCGGGCTTCCTTCATCTCGTCGATCAGCTTCTCGAAGTAGGCCTTGCCGACCTCCATCACGACGTCGGAGTACATCTGGATGAACCGACGGTAGGAGTCGTAGGCGAACCGCGGGTTGCCGGTCTTGGCGGCGAAGCTCTCCA
The DNA here is from genome assembly GCA_023393755.1 of Actinomycetes bacterium. GTDB lineage: Bacteria > Actinomycetota > Actinomycetes > Propionibacteriales > Propionibacteriaceae > Propionicimonas. The sequence goes on from JAEXCA010000211.1 coordinate 25,084, forward strand.
CCACGGTGTCGTTCATGCCCAGGTTGAGGATGGTGTCCATCATGCCCGGCATGGAGGCGCGGGAGCCGGAACGGACCGACACCAGCAGCGGGTTCTCGGGATCGCCGAACTTCTTGCCGGTCATCCCCTCGAGCTTGCCGATGAACTCCAGGATCTGGGCCTGGATGTCGTCGTTGATGACCTCGCCGTCGAGGTAGTACTGGGTACAGGCCTCGGTGGTGATGGTGAAGCCCTGCGGCACCGGCATGCCGAGGCCGGTCATCTCGGCCAGGTTGGCACCCTTGCCACCCAGCAGGTTGCGCATCGAGGCGTCGCCCTCGCTGAATTCATAGACAAACTTGGTCATACTCGTTCGATATCTCCTTTGACGGGCATTCTGGGTGCTGCCAGCAACTGCGACCTCGGCCACAGCACGACGCCGGCCGTCCCGGCGCCCCCTGGCTTGTGTCGTCCCTAACCGTACCGTGTTCCGGCAGATGGTTTCACGTGATCGGGACGTCTACGACGAATCGTAGTGGATGGACGGCGGCCGTCCGGTCGCTCCCGACCGCGCCGAGACCACGTTGACAGCCACCCGCCACTGGTGGTGGCGTTGGAGGCGAGGAGGCACCGATGCCGCAGACCGCACCGTTCGACCCACCGGGCTTCGCGCTGACCGGGCTCTCGCTGGGGGTGGCCACCGCGGCGACCCAGATCGAGGGCGGGGACGCCGACACCAATTGGCACCGCTGGGCCGACCAGCCCGGACGGATCAAGGACGGCACCACGCCGCGGCGGGCCGCCGACCACTGGAACCAGGTCGAGCCGGACATCGCCCTGCTCGGTGAGCTCGGCGTGCAGCACTACCGGATGGGCCTGGAGTGGGCCCGGTTGGAGCCCTCCCCCGGTCAGTTCGATCGGAGCGCGGTCAACCACTACCGCGAGGAACTCACCGCACTGCGGGCCGCCGGCATCGCACCGCTGGTCACCCTGCACCACTTCAATAACCCGTGGTGGTTCGAGGCCGACGGCGGCTGGGAATCCCGCCACGCCCTGACCGTGTTCGACCGCTACGTTGACTTCGTCCTGGTGAACCTGGGCGATCTGGCGGACGAGTGGATCACGATCAACGAGCCGAACGTCTACGCCACCCAGGGCTGGGTGGACGGCAGTTGGCCACCTGGGGTCACCGGCTCGATTCGGCGGGCGCAGAAGGTGATGCAGGCGATGGCGGCTGCTCACATCCGCACCTACCTGACCATCCACCGGGCCTGGCCACAGGCGAAGGTGGGGGTGGCCAACCACCTGCGATCGTTCGCCCCGAAGCGGCGATGGAACCCGTTGGATCGGGTCAGTGCCCGGGGTGCCGAATACCTCTTCCAGACCGCGCTGACCCGGGCGTTCAGCGTCGGCCGGTTCCTGGCCCCGTTCGTCCAGCCTCGTGAGATTGACCCCGGCCAGTACTACGACTTCCAGGGGATCAACTACTACACCCGCAGTTCGGTGACCGGCCTGGCCGACGGGGTGGCGAACAACGTCCCGGTCAATGACCTGGGCTGGGAGATCTATCCCGAGGGTCTGGTCGAGGTGGCGCAGTGGACCCACGACCAGTACCCCGGCCCAATCTGGATCACCGAGAACGGCACCCCGGACGCCGCCGATGCCTTCCGGTCGCTGTTCCTCTACGACCACCTCAAGGTGATCGCCGACTCCGCCCTACCGATCGAGCGGTTCTACCACTGGTGCTTCACCGACAACTTCGAATGGGCTGACGGCGAGGAGCCCCGGTTCGGCCTGGTCGAACTCGACTACGAGACTCAGCGGCGCACCGTCCGCGAGTCAGGCCGGTTCTACGCCGACATCATCGCCAACCGCGGCGTGACCGCCGACGCCTACCGCCGCTGGGTGCTGGGCGGCAGATACCCCACCAATCGGACGAGGTGAACTGCTCGGGTGCCGCCTGGGCACTAGCGAAACGCTGATCCACCGGATCCGGTGGTCGCCCGTTCGATGGCCGCGCGATAGTCCTCAATGGCACCGGGAAGCAGGTCGAGGTGCACGATCGTGCCTCCATCCGCCGAGACCAGATCAACCACCTGGCCCATCGCCACATCCTCACCGTCCCGCAGGATCAGGACCGCTCCAGGCACGATCTGGTCTGGGTCGTGGGCAGAATCCAGCCACGTCCAGAGATACCCGGTCTGGTCTTCGTTGGCGAAGTCCAGTTCGAGGTCGGCATGGTATTCGGCGAAGTCGATGAGATTCTGACTGGTCATCTCCTGCTCCTTCCTGACCCATGCCTGTAGTACGGATTGTCCCTCAACTCACCAAGCGCGTCCACAAAGTAGCTGTAGTCCGGACCCTCAGGTCCGCTGAACAGGACTGTCCAGTGAGGGCTACGAAAAGTCGGCAGGATGCGCAATTGCGCGATCTCGGGATAGCGCACCCGGTAGTACCGCCGGCGAACACCCATGTGACGCGCCAGCACCCAGGGCTCGGACTGTTCGGTTGCCGCGAAAACCGAGATGCCGTAGCAGCCTCCACCCTCGAAAGAGAAACGTCGGTTGAGCTGACCGGCTTGATCCTGGAGTCGGTCGACGTGTTCAGCGTGCACGCCACCACGCAGCAGCAGCACCAACTTCGCGCTTGTCTCTTCTGGTCGCACGAAGTCTTCCAATCGCTCCTTCATCTCGAAATCGTCCCATCCGACACTGACACCCGTCCGATATCAGCTCGTGGCTGACGGTGGCCGAAGGCTTGATTGGCATAGATTGGCGCCATGGCAGCCAGTAGCCCTGGACCGGACCCGACGCCGGCGGTCGATCCGCTTGAGCGGCGCAACAAATGGACCTTCGGGGTGGGGACGCTGGGCCGCGACATGGTCTACACCCTGGTCAGCATGTACTTCCTGGTGTTCCTCACCGAAGCGCTCGACCTGACCGACTGGGAACTGGGTTGGGTCTCCATCCTGGTGCTGGCGGCCCGGCTGTTCGACGCGGTGATGGACGTCGTGATGGGCTCCATCGTCGACAACACCCGCTCCCGCTGGGGCCACTACAAGCCCTGGATCACCGCCGGCGTGATCGCCTCCGCCGGCTTCACCGTCATGATGTTCACCGACCTCGGCCTCCGTGGCGCTGGCTGGGTGGTCGGCTTCGCGGTCGTCTACCTGCTGTGGGGCCTCTCCTGGACGGCCAACGACATTCCCTACTGGTCGATGCTCCCTGCCCTGACCGTCGACCAGAAGGCCAGGGAACGGATCGGCGCGGTGGCCAAGATCTTCGCCACCATCGGCCTGTTCTCGGTGGTGGTGGCGATCGTCCCGCTGGTCGGTTCCGAGGGCGTCCTCACCAAGGCCTTCGGCCGCACCCAGGGCTGGACGGTCCTGGCGATCGCGCTGGTCACGATCATGCTGCTGGGGCAGGCGGTCACCCTGTTCGGCGTCAAGGAGCCGAAGATCGCGGTCGAGCAGGAGCGCACCAGCCTGCGCGAGATCGCCGGCGTGGTGGTGAAGAACGACCAGCTGCTCTGGGTGGCCATCGCCATGACGCTGTTCATGACCGGCTACATCACCACCACCAGCTTCGGGGTCTACTTCTTCAAGTACGCCTACGGCGACGAGGGGATGTACACCCTCTTCGGCGCCGTGCTCGGGGTCGCCCAGCTGCTGGGGTACGCGTCCTTCCCGCTGCTGCGCCGCAGGTTCCGCCGGGCCACGCTCTACACCGCCGCCATCGCGATGATCCTGGTCGGCTACCTGGTGTTCTTCTTCGCTCCGATGAACATGATCCCGATCGGGATCGCGGGCCTGCTGCTGTTCATCGGGCAGAGCTACGTTGTGCTGCTGATGCTGGTGTTCATCACCGACACCATCGACTACGGCCACTGGAAGCTGGGACGCCGCAACGTGGCGGTCACCTTCGCGCTGCAGCCCTTCATCAACAAGGTGGGCGCGGCGCTCGCCGCCGCGATCGTCGGGATCACCGCCATCGTCTCCGGCATCAACGAGGCGAACGCCTTCGGCGACGTGGACGCCCGGGGGCTGCTGATCATGCGCCTGGTGATGCTGGTGCTGCCACTGGTGCTGATCGCGATCAGCTACCTGATCTACCGGGCCAAGTACCGGATCGACGAGGACTTCCACGCCCGGATCATCGCCGACCTCAAGGAACGGGGACAGCTCGCCAGTGACGCTTGATCCGGTCTCCCGCCTGCTGCTGGACGAGGCCGCCGCCCCAGCTCAGGCCGGCCCGCCACCCGACGGTGGCGCGATCCTGGTGATCGACGACCCGGGTCTGGCCAACCACCTCCATGCCGCCGGGCAGCCGGTACAGGCCTACTGCGACGACCTGCGGGACGAGCGCGACCTCGCCCTCCCCGCACTGGACGCGCTGGACGAGGGCGGCCTGGCCGGAGTCACGCTGGTCCTGCTCAGGTTGCCCAAGAGCCTCGGCATGCTGCAGGACTACGCCCAACGCGTGGCGGCCTTCGCCGGCCCGGAGGTCCGGCTGCTCGCCGGCGGACGCCAGAAGCACATCACCCACACCATGAACGACGTGCTGGCGGCCAGCTTCGGAGTGGTCCGGGCCAGCCTGGGACGGCAGAAGTCCCGGGTGCTGCACGCTTCCGCGCCGATCCCCGGCGGCCTGTCCTGGCCGCACACCGCGACGCTGGACGATCTCGTCGTGGTCAGCCACGCGGGCGCCTTCGCCGCCGACCGGCTGGACGCAGGCACCCGCCTGCTGCTCCATGCCCTGGCCGGTGGCGACCCCGTGCCGGGTGGGCACAGCGGTGCGTCCCGTGCCGTCGACCTGGGTTGCGGCACCGGGATCCTGGCCACCTGGCTCGCCCGGCAGGGCCACGACGTGCTGGCCGTCGATGTCTCCCGCGCGGCCTGCGCCTCCGCCCGCGGGACCGCCGCGGCGAACGGCGCCAGGGTGGAGGTGCGCCGGGACGACACCCTGGCCGAGCCACCGGGCTCGGTCGACCTGGTGGTCTGCAATCCGCCCTTCCACCGCGGCACCACGAAGGACTCCACCCCCGGCTTCGACCTGCTCCGCGGCGCGATCCCCGTGCTGGCGCCGGGTGGCGAACTCTGGGCGGTGTTCAACTCCCACCTGCCCTATCTGCCCTTCCTCCGCACCGAGGTCGGCCCCACCCGGGTCGTCGCCCGCGACCGCCACTACACCGTCACCCGCTCCCACCGAACCGCCATGACGCCGGGTTCCGTGCCGGCCCCGGACGGCGAGCCGACGGTCGATCCGTAGCGGTCCGGCGCCGGCCGGGAAGAAGGCCCCGGAGAGCCCGGCGCCACCGGGACCGGAAACCGCGACGGAAGGCGTCCGGTTCCCGCCGGTTCGGTCCGTTGGGCTACCGTGCCGGATATGGCCGAACGCACCCGCACCACCGGCTGGTTGCCGAACCAGCATGGTGCGTGGGCGATGCTGGTGGTGCCGTTCGCCGCCGGAGCGATCCTGTGCTGGCGGGCCGGCGGGCTGCCGTTCCACCTCGGGCCGATGTTCGCCACCTGGGTGCTGGGCTACTTCTGCTTCCACGCCACCTCCGGCTGGCTGAAGTCGCCGCCGGCCCGCCGCCGTCGCTGGCTACCGGCGCTGGCGATCTACTGCACCCTCACCGCGCTGGCCGGGGCGGTCACGATCTGGCTGGCCGGCCCGGCGGTCAGCTGGTGGCTGGCGATCTTCGGACCGCCCCTGCTGGTCGCCCTCTGGTTGGCCTCGCGGCGCCGGGAGCGGCACCTGGCCGGCGGGCTGCTCACCACCGGCCTGGCCTCGGCGATGGTGCTGGTGGCGCGGTTCCCCGATCCGTCGACCATGCCGGGCGACCCCGCCTTCACCCCCACCGCGTTGGTGGCGGCGATCATGTTCGGCTACTTCGGCGGCACGGTCCTCCACGTCAAGGCGATGATCAGGGAGCGGGGCAGCCTGGCCTGGCGCAACGCGTCGATCGGCTGGCATGCGGCGTGGACCGTGGCCGCCTCGGCCCTCGCCGTCGGCGGGCTGCTCCCCCGCGCCTGGCCGGTGTTCTTCCTGGTCACCACCCTTCGGTCGGCGCTGCTGCCGGCGCTCGCGGAGCGGCGTCCACTGCGTCCGCTGGCGCTCGGCCTGATCGAGATCGCGCTGAGCGTCACCCTCCTGGCGCTGGTCGTGATCGTCGGCCCCTGACCCACCGGCCCGGTTCGTCGGTCGGACAGGTTGCTTGACCCCTCCTCACCTTACGTTTACCCTTTTCTCAGGAAACGTACCTGCGTGGGGACGAGGGGCGACGGATCCGACCCGACACAGGAAGACACGGATGACCTCTTACGTGCCCCGCCATGCCCTCGCGTCACCCGCGCCCGACCGCTCCGCCAGGGGGCTCGGCGTCGGCCCGTTGGCCGTCCTGACAGCCGTGCTGCTGACCCTCGGACTGGTGGCCGGTTCGACCACCGCCACCGCCTCGATCGGCGCACTGTCCGACTCCAGGCCGAAGGCCACCGTGGTCGAGGATCCGCGACCGGTGAATCTCGGCGTGAAGTTCTCCGCCGCCGCGGACGGCACGATCGTCGCCCTCCAGTTCTACCGCAGCGCCCTGCAGAAGAAGGCCTACCAGGGCTCGCTCTGGACGTCCCGGGGCAAGTTGCTGGCGCAGGTGACCTTCCCGAAGTCCAGCAAGCAGGGATGGCAGACGGTACAGCTGAGCGAGCCGGTCGAGGTCACCAAGGGCAAGACCTACGTCGCCTCCTACCTGGCCTCCGACGGCGACTTCGCGGTGGTTCGGGAGGACTTCACCAGGAAGCGGACGCAGGGCGAGATCACCATCCCGAGGAACGGTGGGGTGTTCAACTACAGCAGGAAGAGCAAGCGCCCGACCTCCCACAACGACACCGGGTCGAACTACCTGGTCGACGTCGTGCTCGAGTCGAAGCCGGTGGTGCCGAAGCCGACCGTCTCGCCGACTCCCAGCGCCACCCCGTCGCCGACGGTCAGCGCTCAGCCCCCGGCATCGCCGACCTCCACCCCGACCGTGAAGCCGACCACGTCGCCCACGCCGACGCCCACCGCCAGCGCCCCCACGGCGTCCCCCACCCCCGACTCGACCCCGACGGTCTCCCCGACCCCGAGCTCGACACCCACGGCC
>JAEXCA010000225.1 GCA_023393755.1 Actinomycetes bacterium
GCTTCTCGACCACCGAGGTCTCGGTGGTGAGCAGCAGACCGGCGATCGAGGCGGCATTCGCCAGCGCCGAGCGGGTGACCTTGACCGGGTCGATGACGCCGGCCGCGATCAGGTCGATGTACTCGCCGGTGGCGGCGTTGTAGCCGTTGCCCGGGGTGAGTTCGGCGACCTTGGAGACGATCACGTAGCCCGGCTCGCCGCCGTTCTCCGCGATCCAGCGCAGCGGCTCGACCACCGACTTGGCGACGATCGCCACACCGGTCTTCTCGTCGCCCGACTTGCCCAGGCCGTCGGCCAGAGCCTTGGCGGCGTGGATGAGAGCGGAGCCGCCACCGGCGACGATGCCCTCCTCGATCGCCGCGCGGGTCGCCGAGACGGCGTCCTCGATGCGGTGCTTCTTCTCCTTGAGCTCCACCTCGGTGGCCGCGCCGACCTTGATCACACAGACGCCACCGGCGAGCTTGGCGACCCGCTCCTGCAGCTTCTCCCGATCCCAGTCGGAATCGGTCCGCTCGATCTCGGCGCGCAACTGCGCCACCCGGCCGGCGACGGCTTCGGGGTCACCGGCACCGTCCACGATCGTGGTGTTGTCCTTGGTGATCACCACCCGACGGGCGCGGCCCAGCGAATCCAGGCCGATCTGGTCGAGCTTGAGGCCGACCTCGGGAGCGATCACCTGACCGCCGGTGAGCGTCGCGATGTCCTCCAGCATGGCCTTGCGGCGGTCGCCGAAGGCCGGAGCCTTGACGGCCACCGAGGTGAACACACCACGGATCTTGTTCACGATCAGGGTGGACAGCGCCTCGCCGTCGACGTCCTCGGCCACGATGAACAGGGTGCCGCCGGCACCGATGACCTTCTCCAGCACCGGGAGCAGGTCGTTCATCGAGGAGATCTTGCCCGAGTTGATCAGGATGTACGGATCCTCGAGCACCGCCTCCATCCGATCGGGATCGGTGACGAAGTACGGCGACAGGTAGCCCTTGTCGAACTGCATGCCCTCGGTGAACTCGAGTTCGGTGCCGAAGGTGTTCGACTCGTCGACCGTGATCACGCCGTCCTTGCCGACCTTGTCGAAGGCGTCGGCGATCAGAGCGCCGATCTCCTCGTCGCGGGCCGAGATGGTGGCCACCGAAGCCATGTCATCGGTGGTCTCGATCTCCCGGGCCAGCTTGCGCAGCTCCTCCTCGACCGCGGAAACGGCCGCGTCGATGCCACGCTTGAGCTCGATCGGGTTGGCGCCGGAGGCCACCGCGCGCAGGCCCTCGTGCACCAGAGCCTGGGCGAGGACGGTCGCGGTGGTGGTGCCGTCACCGGCCACGTCGTTGGTCTTGGTCGCGACCTCCTTGGCGAGCTGGGCGCCGAGGTTCTCGAACGGATCGGTGAGCTCGACCTCCTTGGCGACGGTCACGCCGTCGTTGGTGATGGTCGGAGCGCCCCACTTCTTGTCCAGGACGACGTAGCGGCCCTTCGGGCCGAGGGTGACCTTCACGGCATTGGCGAGGGCGTCCACGCCGCGCTCGAGCGAGCGGCGGGCTTCCTCGTCGAACTGAAGGATCTTTGGCATAGGTGTCGGGTCCTTACTTGGTGACGACGGCGAGGATGTCGCGGGCGTTCAGGAGCAGGTACTCCTCGCCGTTGTACTTGACCTCGGTGCCGCCGTACTTGCTGAAGATGACGACATCGCCCTCGGCGACGTCCAGCGGGACGCGGTTGCCGTTGTCGTCGATCCGCCCGGGGCCGGTGGCCAGGACGCGACCCTCCTGCGGCTTCTCCTTGGCGGTATCCGGGATGACCAGGCCGGAGGCGGTGGTCTGCTCGGCCTCCAGCGGCTGGACGAGGATGCGATCCTCGAGCGGCTTGATCGTGACTGCCACGTCAAAACCCTTTCGTTCGTGGTGGGCCATGCGGCCCCGAGTGGTCAGGTACTCGCTTCGGTGTCGTCGCGGTGCCACCTCGGCATTGGCACACTCCAGGGGAGAGTGCTAAACCGAATCTATACCGGTGCTAGCACTCGATCAAGCCGAGTGCCAGCGAGCCGGGGGATGTCGCCGCTCCGGCGACCACCGCGCGGTCAGCGTCCGACGTCGGCGGGGGTACCCGGCGGGACGGTTCGGACGTTGGTCGGCCGCCAGCTGTCGCCGCCGCCGGCCTGGGTCATCGCCCAGGCCCCGGCGCCACCGCCGAGGACGACGACCACCGCCGCGATGATCACCATCAGCTTCCGCCGCGAACCCTGACCCTGGGCGGCCGGCTGCGGCGGTCCTTGCGGCGCCATGCCCTGCGGGGCCATTGCCGGCCCGGGTGCCCAGTAGCCCGACGGCGCGAACTGCGCGGAGGGCTGGTAGGGCTGCTGCGGCATCCCCTGGGGCGGCATTCCCTGGGGTGGCATTCCCTGCTGATGCGGCGTTCCCTGCGGTGGCATTCCCTGCGGCGGATAGCCGGCCGGCGGGAACGGCGCCCGCTGCGGAGCCCCGCCGTACGGCATGGCCTGCGGCGGTAGCGGCGCGGACGAGGGCATCGGCTGGACGGTCGCCGGCTGCGGCGCCGCGATGCCGTTCGGGCGCGCGTCCGCCGCCTCCCCGATCGGCGGGAAGGCCTCGACCGTTGCCGGGATGATCTCGGTCGGCTCGGGTTCCACCGGCGGAAGCACCTCGGTCGGCGCCGTCGAAGGAAGCTCCTGGGTCGGTTCGGCCGACGGTTCCGGCAGCAGGTCCGCGGCGGGCTCCGGCCCGACGACGGCGGGATCCTGTTCCGGCGCCACGTCCGGGCTGGCGACCGGCTCCGGGAGAGTCGGTGGCTGCACTTCGGCAGCGGCCGGCGGTGTCATCGCCGCCGGGAGGACCGGGGTCTGCTCCGGCGGCCGGGCCGGCTGCGGAGCCTGGTAGCCCGCCGGGGGGTAGTCGGCTGGTGGGTACGGCGCCCCGGCGAGCATGGCCTGCTGATGCACACCCTGGGGCGGCGGGCCCTGCGGCGCGGGCTGCACCGGGCCGGGATACCGCGGGGGCACCGGCACGCCACGGGAGGCCAGCCAGCCCAGCAGGTCGGGATAGGCCGCCGGGTGCGCGGCCACCTGGGGCCACAACGCCGGCTGGACGGCGGCGATCGCGGCGAGTTCGGCGGCCGGCAGCCGGGGATCGTTCAGCGCCGCGCGGGCGTACTCGTAGTTGCTCCAGTCGACCATGCCGCGGCCTCACTCCTCGTAGGGGTTGTCGGTCGAACCCGAGGGCACCGAACCACTGTCCCCGCCGGACCCGGTCTCGATGCTGACGGTGTAGGTGTAGTTCGCCTTGATGACGATCTTCATCGGGCCCGACACCGAGGACGAGGCCTTGAACTCGGTGTACCGGCCGGTCGGGCCGAAGGAGTACTTCTTGCCGTACCAGGTGTCGCCGCTGGAGTACACCAGCCGGTAGTTCCCCCGGGGCAGACGCAGGCTCAGCGTCTTGCCGGAGCGGATGAAGGCCGACGCCACCTGCTTCTTGGAGTCCCACTTGAAGAAGGTCACGTGCTTGTCACCGCTGCGGCCGGTCCTGATCGTCACCCGCTGGCCCGACTTGCCCCCGACCAGCAGCTTGGTCCCGGGGCGCTTCTGCTCCTTCACCACCCGCTTGGCGAGCTCCTCCAGGGCGCCGGCGATCGCGTCCTCACGGACCCGGTCGAGGTCGGCCGGCGCGGTGAACGAACCGGGCTCCGCCTCCGCCCGGTAGCGGACGGCCTGCGCGGCCAGATTGTCCCTCAGCGAGGCGGTGAGCTGGTACTGGCCCTCGGCGGTGGTGGTGACCTTCACCGTCGCCTGGGTGGTGGATCGCGGCTGGTCCGCCGGGAGGTCGGTGATCGAATCCATCCTGGATTCGAAGTCGGCCCTGGTGACCTCGCCCCAGATCTTGCCGGTCCCGTAGGACTCCAGCGCCTTCTGGACCTGGTAGAGGATCGCGTCCCGGGGATCGGGATGGCTGACCGCCACGGTGAACCGTCCGTCTCCGGCAGGTTCGACGCTCTCCAGGGTCGCCAGGCCCAGGAAGGTGCCGGTGAGCCCGGTCACCGGCGACAGGAAGTCGAGGGCGTGGACCTCCACCATGGCGCGCTGCCACTGCGGGGTGCGCTCGGCGGCGCTGACGAAGAGTTCGAGGTTGGCCTGCTCGATCGGCTCCGCGAAGAGCCTCAGCGCGGCCTCGTCCACCCGCACGGACGCCGGACCGCCGTCCTTCCCGCTGACCGTCACCGGGATGGAGGTCTCGACGTAGCCGACCGCGTCACGGTTGCCCTCCAGCCAGGCCAGCCAGGCGGCCAGCCCGCTGTCGGCGAGCGCCGCGGCCGCCTCGTCGACCGTCCGGAGTGGTTCGGTGGTGGCGGGCTGGGCATTCACCTCGGCCGTCGCCGTGGTCAGGTCGGGGGCGAGCACCGGCATCAGCACCGACGTCTGGTCGCCGGCCTTCTCCAGCACCTTCGCCACGTCCGGCGTGAGCACCCCGATCATGAGAGGCGTGGCCCGCGTCGCCGTGTCCGCGATCTCCTGCTCGACCACCGGCACCCGGCTGTCGGCGGAGCAGCCGGCCAGCGTGATGACCAGTGCCGTGGCGACACCGATCAGCCCGAACCGTCTCACCCTGCCCGAACGGCGCATAGTGACTCCTCTTCCGATGCCCGCGGTTGCCCACAAGCTACTCCAGTGTCGGCCCCTGTCACCCTGATCGTGCCAGCCGCCAGGGCCACCGTGGGCACTGCCCGGCGGACGGGACGGCTGGCTACAATCTCGTGGATGCCGAACGAATGGTCCGCGAGTGTGATCTGGTGGCACGTCTATCCGCTCGGTTTCGTCGACGCCGAACGCAATGCCGTCACCGAGGTGAGCCACCGTCTGCCGAAGCTGCTGAACTGGCTGGACTACGTGATCGAGCTGGGTGCGAACGGGTTGCTGCTGGCGCCGGTCTTCGCCGCCGGGTCCCACGGCTACGACACCCTCGACCACTATCGGATCGATCCCCGGCTGGGCGACGCGGCCGACTTCGACGAGTTGGTCCTCCAGGCCCGCGCCCGGGGCATCCGGATCTGCCTCGACGGCGTGTTCAACCACCTGGCCCGTGACCACGAGATCGTCCGGCGGGCGATCGCGGCCGGCCCGGGCACCCCCGAGGGCGACTGGATCAAGTGGTCGCCGGAGGGCTACCCGTGGAACTTCGAGGGGCATCCCCGCCTGGTGGAGTTGGACCTCGGCAATCCGGTGGTGGCCGGGTACGTCGGCGATGTGATGATCCACTGGCTCGACCGGGGAGCGGACGCCTGGCGGCTGGACGCCGCCTACTCGGCCGGCGCGGCGGCCTGGCGTCCGATCATCGACCGGGTGCGGGCGGCGCATCCCGAGGTCTGGATCCTGGGCGAGCTGATCCACGGCCCCTTCGACGAGTTCGTCGCCGAGGCGGGGATCGACTCGATCACCCAGTACGAACTGTGGCACCTGACCTGGACGGCGCTGAAGGACCGCAACTTCTTCGCCCTGGACTGGGCACTGCAGCACCACCGCGAGTTCGTGAAGCAGTTCCGGCCGCAGACCTTCCTGAGCAACCACGACGTCACCCGGATCGCCACCCAGCTGGAGGATCCGCGGCACGTCAGGCTCGCCGTGGTGCTGCTGATGCTGCTGCCCGGGGTGCCCTCGATCTACGCCGGCGACGAGCAGGGCTTCACCGGCGAGAAGCAGGAACACGCCGCGGGCGACGACGCGGTCCGGCCGCCCTTCCCCGACTCGCCCGACGGGCTGCTGCCGTTCGGTGCCGACCTGCACGACCACTACCGGGCGATGATCGCGCTGCGCCGCCGGCACCCCTGGCTGGTCGACGCCGACGTCACCACCTCGGCGGTGTCGAACACCTCGATCACCATCCACCTGGCCGGGCCCGACCAGCGCCTGGAGCTGCGGCTGAACATCTCCGACGAGCCGGTGGACGGCGTCCCGCCCCACTCCTGGCAGCTGTCCTGAGCGACCCTGAGGTCGCGGGTGGCGCGGGTCGGGACGCCTGCGGCGTCCAGGCTTCCTCCTCGGTGAGGGTGAACAGGCTCACGCCGCGCTCGCGTCGTCGCCTCCGAAGGGTCGCCGGGGCTTCGGGACTCGGCCCTGCGGGCCGACCTCAGCCGCCGATGCCACCACCACGCGCCCTGATCAGCGTTCCTCAGCCCCTGGGTCGCGGAGCCTGCGGGCGATCAGGGCGCGGGCACCGTCGGGGGTCGGGGTCAGAATCACCGTCGCGGAGCGGGGGCCGGCGAGCTTCAGCCGCCGGCGCAGCGCGGCGGGATCGAGATCCAGGCCGCGGACCTTGATCTCCAGGGCGCCGATGGCGGCCTCGCGCACCCAGCCGCGCAACGTCCGTTCGTCGTGCGGGAGCACCCGTTCGATCTCGAATCCGGTGGCCAGCGGCGTCTCCACCAGGTTGTCGGTGGTCAGATAGGCGATGCCGGGGGCCAGCAGCCGGCCATCGAGCCGCTCGGCCAGGGCCGGGATGCCGCCGGCGCGGATCACCGCCGGGTCGGGCTCGTGGAGATAGCGACCCACCGCCCCGATCCTGGGGGCCGGGCGTTGCTCGACCGGCCACTCGATGCCGTCCGGCAGCAGGACGACCGCCCGCGAACCGGGCGTCCAGTCCGGTTGGCCCGACCACAGCCCGGCCTCCACCAGATCGCCGCGGTCGCTCACCCAGGCGGCCGCCAGCGCCTCCGGCAGGTCGGCGTGCGCGATTCCCGGACCGGCCTTGAGGCAGCCGACCCGATCGGCCAGCCTGCCGACCGCCCACTCCCAGGACGGGCTGACGTCCGCCACCCGCCAGGTACGGCCGCGGGCGGTGCGCCGGGCGGGGTCGAGGAAGACCGCATCGCCGGGACCGGTCAGACGATCGGCCAGCCCCACCGCGTCGCCGGTGACCACCCGGCCGCGGTCGGCCAGGTTCGCCTGAGCGAGGACGGCGGTGGCGGGGTCGCGTTCGACCGCCACCACCTCCAGCCCGGCGTCGGCGAAGGCCAGCGCGTCCGCGCCGATCCCGCAACCCAGGTCGATCACGCGCTCCGCACCGGCGGCGGCGAAGCGGCCGGCCCGCCAGGCGGCGACCCCGGCGCGGGTCGCCTGCTCCAGTCCGTCCGAGGTGAAGAACAGTTCCCCGGAACGTTCGCCGAACTTGGCCACCGCCCGGCGCCTGAGTTCCACCTGCCGGGTGACCGCCGCCGCCTGTTCGGGCGTCCAGCGACGCCGCAGTGCCCGCGCGGCCGCCAGCGAGGAGGGATCGGGCCAGCCGGCCGCCTCCGCCAGCGCCTCGGCGCCACCGGGGCCGACCAGCCAGCGCGCCAGCGACTCATCCACGGCGGTGACTGTACGCCGCCCGTCCGGCCGGCGCCCACCCGAGCGCGACCGGGTGGGAGTGTTCTTCGCCCGGGCGGGACGGGTCGCTCCTGGGGGAGCGGGAGGTCCGTGACTAGGATGTGCCCATGCGGATCGTCTCCCTCGTCACCATGTGGTTCGGCATCCTCGTCGCCATCGCCGGCATCGGAGTCGCGATCTGGGGTGGCTGGATCGCCTACTGGCACTACGCCGCGCTCTCCACGGGTCGCAGCGCACAGTTCGACAACCCGCTGGTTCAGCTCGCCTCCGGTGGCGCCGGGCTGCTGCTCGGCGGCTTCCTGGCCGGGCTCGGGCTGGGGATGGGCAGCAAGCACACCAAGGCCGAGCCCAGGCCGACCGGCCCAGAGCCGACCGTCTGACGCGCCTCCGACCCGCTCGGGACCACGGTCGGCGGGTCGCCTCAGCCCTGCCGGTCAGCCTGCTTGGATCGGGTCGCGCTCCGCGACCACCAGCGCGTCCTGCCGCGCCCCCGACGGACGGACCACCGTGCCGCCGTCCACCTGCTCCAACTCGGGGACGAACGGTGACCGCTCGGCGAGATCCCAGGCGGTGATCCGGTAGCGGGTCAGGTCGGCGGCCACGCGGAGCCGCCGGCCGTAGGGCAGATAGAGCGCCAGGAGCGAACCGTCCGGCGCGGCCCCGCCTCGGAACCCGGCGTCGGGCGGCTCCGGCAGCAGGTGCTGTGCCTCCCGCAACCGGTGGAGCCGATGGGCGGCCAGCAGGTGGCCGAGCAGCGCCACGTCCCGGACCCCGGGAAAGCTCATCGCCTCCACCCAGGTCGCGGGTTCCAGGGAGTCGCCGTCGTGCAGGAACCGGCCGTCGGTGGTGGCCCACATCCACACCCCGTGCGCCGCATAGCCCATCCCGGCTCCGGCACCGGCCAGTACGCTCGCCCATTCCGCGCAGCGCAGTTCAGCCGGCCCCCACCGTCCGGAGCCGTTGATCATGCCGTGCCACTCGTAGGGTGGCTCGACATTGACCACCGGCCGGCGGGGCTGGCGGGCGGAGAGCGCCATCGCCTGCTCCCAGGCGGAGGACTGCAGGTCCACGTTGTGTCCGGACTGGTAGAGGTGGAAGTCGAGCCGATCGAGCAGCTCCGCCGGGGTGTAGGGGTTGGGCGCGGCGTGGGTGGTGATCAGGGTGCCGGGGGCGCGCTCCCGCAGGATGTCGATCACCTCGTGGTACAGCTGGTTGGCCGCCGGCGAGTCGTAGCCGTCGTCGCCGCCGATCGCGAAGACCGGCTCCAGCGGCTCGAAGGTGTCGGCCACCCGGGCGACGTGCCGGCGCAGCACCGGCGGCGGCATCACCACCGACGGGGGGACCCGGGACGCCCACGTCCCCGGCAGGTAGTTGGTCCAGGTGACCGCCAGGATCACCTCCAGCCGGTACTCCGACCGGGCGATCTCGACGAACCGGCGGGCGGTCTCGAAGTAGCCGTCGTCCGGCTGCTCCCAGTCGAAGCCGCCGTCGGTCAGCCGGCGGTACGGGTAGCGGCTCCGTCGTCCTTCGATCCGGTCGTGGACGATCGGCAGCACGGTCAGGATCACCGCCGTGAACCCCTGGCGGCGGCGCAGCGACAGGTAGATCCGCCAGTCCTCCTCGGTGGCGTCACTCAGCGCCGCCCACGCGGTGTCGATCAGCAGCGGCAGGAAGACGCCGTCGCGTTCCAGATGGGTACCGGAAGCGGACACGGTCAGTGCCATGGACAACTCCTTCGTCGACGGCCGACCCAACCGGGCTGAACCGGTTCACAGCATAGTGCCGGGCTGCGCGCCGGCCAACGTACCTCAGGCGAGGGTGGTGTAGCTCCAGGAGACCGGACGCCCGTCCCGGTAGGGCATGACGCCGTGGAAGGCGGGACCGTCGCCGAACACCAGCGGCAGGAAGTGCCGGTCGCCCTCCCACATCGGCAGCTCGGCCAGCCGGTCGATCTCCACCCATTCCAGCGGGCCGTCGTCATTGTGGTCGGGCGGTTCGCCGGTGAAGCCGTCCACCACGAAGAGGAAGCCGAACCAGTCCGACGAAGCCTGAGCGGCGAGCCGGGCTTGCTCGAGCTCGTCCGAGGGCGAGGAAGGACCTGACGAGCGAAGCGAGGAGTAGTCCTCGCCGCCCTTGCCGAAGCCGGGCCAGGAGATGGTGCCGCGGAGCCGCAGCGAGGTGACCACGATCCCGGTCTCCTCGCGTAGCTCCCGGATCATGCAGCCGACCACGTCCTCGTCCGCTTCGAGCTTGCCGCCCAGGCCGTTGTACTTGCCCTGGTGGACGTCACCGTCCCGGCTGCGACGCACCATCAGGACGCGGCTGCGGTCGGGCGAGAGCACGTAGCCGAGGGTGGCCAGGACGGGGGTGTACGGCATCAGGGACGACCCTTCGAGACTCCGGCTGCCGAGCAGCCGGACCTCAGGGATCGACGTGGCCTCACGGCTGCGCGGTCGGACCTCAGGGATCGGTGGGCGGGCATCAGGCGACGACCTTGGCGACGTTCATGCCCGGGTCGGCGCCGATGGTCAGCGCGGACGGCGGCAGGCCGGCGGTGACCACCTCGGCGCCCAGCACGGCGATCATCGCGCCGTTGTCGGTGCACAACGCCGGACGGGGTCGGCGCAGCGTGATGCCGCGGGCGGCCGTCCGCTCCTCCAGCAGGGCACGGAGCCGGGAGTTCGCGGCCACCCCGCCACCCAGCAGCAGGGTGTCGACGCCGAGGTGCTCGCAGGCGTCCACCGCCTTGGCGGTGAGCACATCGCAGACCGCCTCCTGGAAGGACGCGGCGACATCGGCGATCGGGACGTCCAGCCCGTCGCGGCGGCGGGTCTCCACCCAGCGGGAGACGGCAGTCTTCAGACCAGAGAACGAGTAGTCGAAGCGGTGCTTCACCAGATCCTTGGACGCGGTCAGCCCGCGCGGGAAGGCGATCGCCTTCGGGTCGCCGTCGGCGGCGGCCTTGTCGATCACCGGTCCACCGGGGTAGGCGAGCCCGAGCAGCCGGGCGACCTTGTCGTAGGCCTCGCCGGCGGCGTCGTCGATGGTGGCACCCAACTCCCGGATGTCGCTGGTGATGTCGCCCACCGCCAGCAGCGAGGTGTGCCCGCCGGAGACCAGCAGCGCGGCGCAGGGCTGCGGCAGGTCGCCGTGGTCGAGCAGGTCGACCGCGACGTGGCCGATCAGGTGGTTCACCCCGTAGAGCGGCTTGTTCAGCGCGACCGACAGCGCCTTGGCGGCCGAGAGTCCGACCACCAGCGCGCCCATCAGACCGGGTCCGGCGGTCACCGCGATGGCGTCCACCTGGGTCAGGTCGACGTCGGCCTTGGCCAGCGCCCGGCGCAGGGTCGGCGCCATCGCCTGCAGGTGGGCGCGACTGGCCACCTCGGGCACCACACCACCGAACCGGACGTGCAGGTCGACCGAGCTGGCGACCTCGTTGGCCAGCAGTTCGTGACCGCGGACGATCCCGACGCCGGTCTCGTCGCAGGAGGATTCGATCCCCAGGATCAGTGGTCCGCCAACGGGGGTGTTCACAGTTTCACCGCCATCACCAGGGCGTCCACGCCGGTGCCGTAGTAGTCCCGCCGCCGGTCGAGGGTGGCGAACCCCAGCTTCTCGTAGGTGCGGACGGCGGAGGCGTTGTCCGGACGCACCTCGAGCAGCATCCGGCGGGCGCCCACCGCCTTGGCCCAGTCCATGCCGGCGCGGATCAGCGAGCCGCCGATCCCCCGGCCGCGGGAATCGGGAGCGACGATCACCCGCAACAGGTCGGCCATGTCGGCGGCCAGGCTGAAGGTGGCCACCCCGACCACCAGCCCACGGGCGTCGTGCCGCACCAGCACCAGGCGCTCGGGGTTGTCGAGTTCGGCCTGCCAGGCCTCCCGGCTCCAGCGCAGCGGACGGTCGAAGCCGGCCTCCTCGAGCACCAGGATCTGGTCGAGGTCGTCGGCGCGGGCGGACGAGATGATCATCGGATCCTCCTGGGAGCCAGCCGGGGCGGCAGCAGGGTGGACTTGCGCGCGGTCGGCACCTCGGCGTCCGGGCGGCGCAGGTAGAGGGGTTCCAGCCCGGCGTCCGGCAGTTCGTCGGCGAGCGCGGCCAGGACACCGGCGTCGAACTCGATCGCCAGGCCGGTCACCGGGCCAACCCTCGGCAGATCGGGCAGCTCCTCCGGCGCGGTGACGAACGGGCCCCCCGTCCGGCTGCCATCAGCGGCATAGGTGGCCCAGTACCACTCCTTGCGCCGGGCATCGACGGCGACGATGAAGCCGGGATCCCGGTGGCTGAGGTCGCTCGGCAGGAGCGGGTCTCGAAGCCCGGGCGAGGTGCTTCCAGGCTTCGAGACTCGCTGCTCCGCAGCGACCTCAGCCACCGAAAGTGCCTGCTGAGCCAGGACATCCAGCGAGCAGACCCCGCGCACCGCAACCCCCAGCGCCTCCCCCAGGGTGATGGCGGCCACCACGCCCACCCGCAGGCCGGTGAACGGGCCGGGACCGACCCCCACCGCGATCTGGTCGACCTGTGCCAGCCCGGCCAGTCCGGCCTCGGCCACCACCTGCTGCACCAGCGGCATCAACTGCTCGGCGTGGGCGCGGGTGTCCGGGATCACGCCGGAAGCCAGCACCTCGCCGTCCTTCGCGATGCCGGCGCAGACCACCCCGGAGGTGTCGATCCCCAGCACGATGCTCATAGCCGGGTCCCCACGACGTGGTTCGGAGGAGCGCAGCAAAGGAGAGGACTTCGTGGGGTGCTCATGCCAATGCCTCCAGTTCGGGGCGGACTGCGGTCCAGCGTTCGCCGATCGGGGTGAGGAACACCCAGCGGGTCTCGTCCTCGGGGTCGAGCGAGCGGCGGATGTCGATCTCCAGCCGGTCGTCGCTCAGCCCCTCCGCGACTCCCGTGCCCCATTCCACCAGGGTGACGGAGCCGGCCAGCGAGACCTCGAGGTCGAGATCCTCCAGCTCGGCGAAGGAGCCCAGTCGGTAGGCGTCGACGTGCACCAGGCCCGGGCCGCCGGCCGGGTTGGGGTGGATCCGGGCAAGCACGAAGGTGGGCGAGATGATCGCGCCGGTGACGCCCATGCCGGCCCCGATCCCCTGGGTCAGGGTGGTCTTGCCGGCTCCGAGGTCGCCCGAGGCGATCAACAGGTCACCGGCCGCGACCAGCCCGGCCAGCCGGCGCCCCAGCTGCTGCATCGCCTCGGCGGTCGGCACCTCGACGCAGACCGGCATCGCTCGGGAGAGGTGCAGGCGCGTGCCCTCGGCGTCGATCTGGACGAACCCGTGGCGGCGCCACCAGGCAACCACCTGCGGGAACTCGGCCCGCGCGATCAGGTCGGCGGTCGGCACCCCGCGCTCGGCGAGCAGATCGAGCGCCACCTCGACCATGGCCGAGGCGATGCCGTGCCGTTGGAACGCCGGTCGCACCGAGACCCGGGTGATCCAGGCCCGGTCGGCGTCCTGGACGACGATCAGCGCGCCGACGGCTTCGCCGTCCACCTCGGCGAGCACCCCGAACCCCCTGGCCAGCGCGGCCGCGACCGATTCGGTGGTCTCGCTCAGCGCCGGCGGCGGCGGATCGACCGGAGGGCGATGCCCGAAGGCGTCCGCGATCACGACCAGCAGCCGCCCCGCGTCAGCTTCGGAGGGTGCGAGAAAGCGGACGAGCCGCCCGTCGTCAATCCGAGCCTCGGCCACCAGCAACCTGCCACGCTCCTCACCAGACACCAGCGCGAAACTCTACCAGCGTCGCCCTGTCGGCCTACCTCCGTCGCCCGGCCGTCGCTTCGCCCGGTATCACCGAACTCGGGCTTGCACTCGGCTCAGGGCTGGAACACCCGCTGGGGTTGGGGTGCGCGGAGCTGACTCGCGGGACCATCCGAATCGTCGAGGGCTATCGCCGGATCGGTTCCCAGCCGGCCGTACTTGTTGTCGGACCAGCAGACGATGCTGCCGGTCGCCTTGGTCGCGCAGTGCCCGCCGAACAACGCCGTGGCACCCTTGGACAGGCCGGTCACGGTCTTCACCTTCGGCCCATACCCGAGCCCCCAGCAGCGGACGGCACCAGCGGCCGTCAGCGCACAGGTGGCGCCTCGGTCGGTGGCGATGGCGCTCACCTTCGTGAGCCCGGCAACGTGAACCGGCTTCGTCCGATTGGTGCGGGTCTTGTCACCGATCGATCCAAGCTTGTTGTATCCCCAGCACTTCACCCGCGAGGTGGCCAGCAGGGTACAAACATGTTCTCCGCCAACCTGAACCTGAACCGCGTTCGAGATGCCGCTGACGGTCACCGGCGTGGCGCTATGACCCCGCTTGCCATTCCCCAACTCACCGAAGTTCCCCCAGCCCCAGCATTTGACCTTCCCGCCTGTCACTGCACAGGCGGTGTCGTCGTAGCTTGAGACGTGTGTTGCACCGGCAACGCCGACGACACTCACCGGAGTGGCGGACGACAGACTCTGACCATTTCCGAGCTGGCCCGACTCGCCGTCGCCCCAGCACTGAACGGTGCCGCCCGCCAGCAGAGCGCAGGTTCCGCCGAGAGTCTCGACCGTGCCACCTAGACCGACCACCCTGCTCGGAGCCGTCTGGATCGGAGCGTCCCAGAAGTAGAGGTCGGGATCCACGGCCTGGCCGTTGCCGAGCACCCCCCGGTAGTCACGGCCCCAACACCAGACTTCGCCCTTCACGGTGAGCGCGCAGGTGCTGAACTCCAGGGCTTCGACCTCGACCACTGGATCCGGCAGACCGATCACCGGAGCTGCTGTGGCTCTCGAGGTGGTCGTACCATCACCCAGTTGGCCGTCGCTGTTGTGTCCCCAGCACTCAACCTGTCCATCAGCGTGAAGCCCACATCCGTGGGACGACCCGATGGCGATCGTCTCGCGCTGCGTCACGTAGACGGCGTTCGATGACACGGTCCTCGCGGAGTACTTCCTCTTCTTGGCGGTCACCCTTGCCTGATAGATGCCTGGCAGCGAAGCAACGACGCTATCGCCGGTCGCGCCCCGGAGCGTGACCCCACTACGCGTCCACTTGTAGATGACTTTCGTGGGCTCCGGACGAAACCCCGGCACAGCAAGACTCAGGGTGTTCCCCACGGAAGTGACGCCTGAGATCCTCGCGCTTCCAGCGATCCTGAACTTCGACGTCTTCGCCTCAGCAATCCCCGGGGTGAGCGCCAGGACGACCGACGCCAGTGCAAGTGCAGCCAAGAACCGTCGCATGCGACCCCCCTAAGAACGACGGGCACAGCATACACATGCGCTGCTGACAGGATCCTTCCACTGAGCTGGACCTGGCGACGATGTTCGTTCAGCTGGTCAGGCGGAGCACCACTGACTCGTAGGGGCGCAGCAGGATCGGGTCGTTGCCCAACTCCGGGTCTGGGTAGTTGCCCAGGACCAGGGCCCGGGACGCGTACTCCCCCGCCTCGGAGGGCAGCCGCCAGGTCACCGGGTCGGCGTAGAAGTTGTTCACCACCAGCAGGGCCTCACCCTCGCCGCGGCGCAGGTAGGCGTACACCGACGGATGCTCGCGATCGAGCAGTTCGTAGCGTCCGGTGGTGACCAGCGGATCGGTCTTCCGCAGCTCGATCAGCTTCCGGTAGTGGTGGAAGACGCTGTCCGGGTCGGCCACCGCCGCGGCGGCGTTGACCTCGGGGTAGTTCGAGGCGACCTCGATCCACGGCTCGCCGGTGGTGAAGCCGGCATGCGGCGAGTCGTCCCACTGCACCGGGGTGCGCGAATTGTCCCGCGACTTGCGATCCAGGATGCGCAGCACCTCGTCCTCCGGCTTCCCGGCGGCCAGCAGTTCCCGGTAGGCGTTGAGCGACTCGACGTCCTTGTACTGCGAGATCGAGGTGAAGTGCGGGTTGGTCATCCCGAACTCCTCGCCCTGGTAGATGTAGGGCGTCCCCTGCAGCAGGTGGACGGCGGTCGCCAGCAGCTTGGCCGACTCCACCCGGTAGCGCCCGTCGTCGCCGAACCGGGAGACCACCCGCGGCTGGTCGTGGTTGCACCAGAACACCGCGTTCCAGCCGCCGCCCTCGGCCATGCCGACCTGCCAGTGGGTGAGGATGTCCTTCAGCGCCAGGAAGTCCATCGGGGCGTCGGTCCACTTCTCCCCGCCCGGGTAGTCCACCTTCAGGTGGTGGAACGAGAAGGTCATGTCGAGTTCCCGGTTCTCCGGACGGGTGTATCGCACGCAGTGCTCGACAGTTGTAGAGGACATCTCCCCCACGGTCAGCTTGCCGCGGAAGGCCTCGACGTTCATCTCGTGCAGGTACTCGTGGATCCGCGGCCCGTCGGTGTAGAACTGCCGGCCGTCGGTGCCGGGCGGCGCCTGCGGGAAGGACTGGTCCTTGCTCAACAGGTTCACCACATCCAGCCGGAAGCCGTCCATCCCCTTGGCGAACCACCAGCGCATCAGCCGGTAGATCTCGGCGCGCAGCTTCGGGTTCTCCCAGTTCAGGTCGGCCTGGGTGACGTCGAACAGGTGCAGGTAGTACTGGCCGGTCTGCTCGTCGTACTCCCAGGCGTTGCCGCCGAACTTGGAGACCCAGTTGGTCGGCGGACCGCCGTCCGGCGCCGGATCCTTCCAGATGAAGTAGTCGCGATACGGGTTGTCGCGGCTGGAGCGGGCCTGGACGAACCACTCGTGCTCGGTCGAGCAGTGGTTCACCACCATGTCCATCACCAGCCGGATGCCACGGGCGTGGGCCTCCTCCAGCAGCCGCTCCAGGTCGGCCATGGTGCCGAACGGCGGATACACCTGGTGGTAGTTGCGGATGTCGTAGCCGTTGTCGTTCTGCGGCGAGTCGTAGACCGGGGTCAGCCAGATCACATCGCAGCCCAGGGCCGCGATGTGATCCAGCTTGCCGATGATCCCGGGGAGGTCGCCCAGCCCGTCCCCGTCGGAGTCGGCGAACGACCGCGGGTAGATCTGATAGACGACCGCCGTCCTCTTCCAGTCCAGTTCGGGCATGACGCGTTCTCCTTCGGGGTGGGTTGGGCGGAGTGGATCGGACGACCCTTCGCGACGGACGCGCGAGACGCGGGGATCCGCGTCCCGCGCGACGTCTCGACGAGCGGAGCGAGGAGCTGACCCGCCCTGCGGGCGACCCGATGTTCCTCGGCCGCTGGCGCGGACCTCGTCAAGACTCCTCCCTCCCGCCGCTGTCAGCGGCCTGGCGGTCGTCGTCCGGGATCGTCCTGGCGGCTCAGGCCTCGGCCGCCGCCAGGTCGGCCTCCTCGGCGGCCTTGATCGCGGCGACGTCCTGGTCGGCGAGCTGGCGCTTGCCGTAGGCCAGGGTGACCAGGCCCGGGACGAGGATGCAGAACGCCATCGCACCGCCGAACACCGGCCAGTACTCCGGCCAGATCGCGAAGATGCCCGGCACGCCGCCGACGCCGATGCTGGACGCCACCACCCCGAAGATCGAGATGAAGGCACCGGCGAGGCCGGCGCAGACGATCGAGATCAGGAAGGGGTACTTGTAGCGCAGGTTCACGCCGAACATGGCCGGCTCGGTGATGCCCAGCCACGCCGAGAGGCCCGAGGTGGCGGCCAGCGACTTCTGCTTGGCGTTCTGCAGCACGAAGTACATGCCGAACGCCACCGAGCCCTGACAGATGTTGGACAGCGCCAGGATCGGCCACAGGAAGGTCTCCGGACGTCCCGCCGTCGCCGGCGAGGAGGCCAGCAACTGCAGATCGACCGCCAGGAAGGTGTGGTGCATGCCGGTGATCACCATCACGCCGTAGAGCGTGCCGTAGACCAGGCCACCGACCGCGGGAACCAGGTTGAACAGCCAGGTGACGCCCTGGGCCAGCAGATCGCCGATCCAGAAGGTGACCGGGCCGATCACGGCGAAGGCGAGGAAGCCGGTGACCAGCAGGGCGACCGGGGCCACCACCAGCAGGTGGAAGCTCTCCTTGACCTTGGCCTTCAGCCACAACTCCACCTTGGCCAGCACCCAGGCGGCCACCAGCATGGGCAGCATCTGCCCCTGGTAGCCGATCTTGTCGATGTGCCAGCCGAACAGATCCCAGAACGGGACCCCGTCGCCGCTGCGGGCGCTGCCCAGCCCCCAGGCGTTCAGCAGGTCGGGGTGGACCAGCATGGCGCCCAGCACGATGCCGAGCAGCGGGTTGCCGCCGAACCGCTTGACCGCCGACCAGCCGACCAGCACCGGCAGGAAGACGAACGAGGTGTTGGCGATCGTGATGATGATCCCGGCGACACCGGCCAGGCCCGGGTTCGCCTCGACCAGCGACTGGGGTCCGAAGATGCCCGGCTGGGTCAGGATGTTGTTGATGCCCATCAGCAGACCGGCGGTGACCAGCGCCGGCAGCAGCGGGACGAAGATGTCGGAGAAGATCTTGACGAACTGCTGCAGCGGGTTCAGCTTCTCTGCCGCGGCGGCCTTGACCTCCTCCTTGGTGGCGGTGTGCCCGCCGGTGAGCTCGGCCACGTCGATCGCGACCTCCTCGACCAGGCCGGGCCCGATGATCACCTGGAACTGGCCGGCGGTCGAGAACGACCCCTTGACCATGTCGACCGCCTCCAGGGCGGCGTTGTCGACCTTGCTCTCATCCTTCAGGGCGAACCGGAGCCGGGTGACACAGTTGGTGGCTGCGGAGATGTTGTCGACGCCACCGACGGCATCGATGATCGCCTGCGCCTCTTGGGTGTACTTGCCCATCACTACTCCTTCGGGGTGTGACGCACGAAGGTGCGCGTGGCGCCATCATCCCTCCGCCCGGCGGGGATGTGAAGCACCTCGAGCGCTGGCACCCCTCGAGAGGGGCCACCACGACCCTCCCCGGGGGTCGATCCCGCTCAGCGCGACGGGAGGGCGAGTTCGTACTCCTGCGGGGGTACCGGACGCTGCGGAGCGGCCAGCGCCTGCAGGCTCGCACCGAGCGCCGCTGCCTGTGGCGCCGGCAGTCCGGCGGCCAGCAGCGCGCCGCAGATCCCGGCCAGCAGATCCCCCGAGCCCGCCTGGGCCGTCCAGGCCGGGCCCGGAACCGCCACCTGGACGACCGCCCGGCCGGGCGTGGCGACCAGCTGCGTCGCCCCCTTGAGCAGGACGGTGGCGCCGGTGCGCACCACCGCGTGCCGCACCGCGGCCAACGGATCGGCCGTGACCTGCTCGCGGGAGATCCCCAGCAGCCGGGCCAACTCCCCGGCATGCGGGGTGAGCAGCACCTGTGGATGCAGCCGGTGCGGCAGCATGCCGAGCGCGTCGGCGTCCACCACCACCGGGAGCCCGCTGACCACCGCCGCAGCGACCACGTCCGGGCCGTCCGGGCGGTCGCCCCAGCCACTGCCGTGCACCAGCGCCTGCACCCGTCCCTCGCCGGCCACCACATTGGGCAGCCGCTGCAGCACGGCGCCGGCCACCTCGGCCGGACCCAGATAGCGCACCATGCCCGCTCCGCCGCGCACCGCCCCGAGGGCGGCGAGCACGCCGGCGCCCGGGTAGCGGGCCGACCCGGCGTCCACGCCGACCACGCCGCGGGAGTACTTGTCGGAGGTCGCGGTCGGCGCCGGCCAGGCGTCCGCCACCTCGTCCGGCCCCCAGAGCTCGAGTTCGGGCTCCATCGGCGGCAGACCGATGTCGACCAGCTCGATCCGGCCGCAGGCCGAGCGGGCCGGCTCGATCACGTGACAGGCCTTCAACCCGCCGAAGGTGACCGTGACGTCGGCGGTGAAGTGGGCTGCCAGCCCGTCGCCGATCGTGCTCCGGGCCGGCTCGGGGACGGTCACCGGATCGACCTGCTCCCCGGCCGGGACCAGGCTCACGAACGGCAGGTCCGCCGGCACCCCGGAGGGCAGGTCGACCGCCATCACCGGCACGCCGCCCTCGGCGCAGGCCCGGGCGAAGTCGGCCACCGGTGCCCGCAGCCCGGCCTGGCCGCCGATCCCGGTGACGCCGTCCAGCACCAGATCGGTGTCGCTCAGCTCCGCCACCGCGGCGGCGGTGTCCAGCTCCCGTCCGCCGGACGCCAGGAAGGCCTCCCAGCCCGCCCGGTGCACCCCGGACCCCGGACGCCAGGCGCGCACCCGCACCCCGCGGCGGGCCAGCCGGGCCGCCGCGAACAGCGCATCGCCACCGTTGTTGCCGCTGCCGGCCACGACCAGCAGGTGACGGCCGTGGAGCCCGCCCCAGCGCCGGCGCAACTCCCGCGCCGCCGCCGACGCCAGCGCGGCCGCCGCGCGCTGCATCAGCGCATCCTCCCCCACAACAGCAATGGCGGCCGATTCGGCCGCCCGGATGGTCGCAACTGAGTAAACGCCCTGCATCATGCCTCGCAGACTACGACAGCCGCGGCGATCCCGGCGTCGTGGGTGATCGACAGGTGGAGGCGTCCGATGCCGAGTTCGGCGACCCTGCGGGCCACCGTCCCGGTGCAGCTGAAGTAGGGCTTGCCGCTGTCGTCGGCGCGCACCTCGACGTCGGTCCAGATCAGCCCGGAAGGGGCGCCGAGCGCCTTGGCGAGCGCCTCCTTGGCGGCGAACCGGCCGGCCATCCGCTGCATCGACGCGTCCCGTTCGGTCGCGGTGAACACCCGTTCGAGCACGCCCTGGCGGGCGGCCGCCCGGGTGAACCGGGAGACCTGGGTGACGTCGATGCCGAGCCCGATGATCATCGGCTCACTCCACGGTGACGGACTTGGCCAGGTTGCGCGGCTGGTCGACGTCGTAGCCCTTCAGGGTGGCCAGTTCGCAGGCGAAGTACTGCAGCGGGACGGTGGCCACCAGCGGCTGCAGGATGGTGGAGACCTTCGGCAGCGGGAAGACCACGTCGGCGAACGGCGCCACCTCGTCGTCCCCCTGCTCGGCCAGGACGACGGTGAGCGCGCCGCGGGCCCGCACCTCCTGGATGTTGGAGACCACCTTGTCGTGCAGCTGGTCGCGACCCTGCGGCGGCACCACCACGAAGACCGGGACGCCCGGCTCGACCAGCGCGATCGGGCCGTGCTTGAGTTCGCCGGCCGGGAAGCCCTCGGCGTGCAGGTAGGCCAACTCCTTCAGCTTCAGCGCGCCCTCCAGGGCGACCGGGTAGCCGACGTGCCGGCCGAGGAACAGCACCGACCTCTTGTCGACGAAGTCGCCGGCCAGCGTCTTGATCGGGTCCAGGCCGTCCAGCACCTGCTGGATCAGCTCGGGGGTGCCGGCCAGTTCGTCCATCCAGCGGGCGATCTCGTCGCCGAACATGGTGCCGCGGACCTGGGCGAGGTAGAGGCCCAGCAGGTAGCAGGCGGCGACCTGGGTGAGGAAGCCCTTGGTGGAAGCGACGCCGATCTCCGGCCCGGCGTGGGTGTAGATCACCGCGTCCGATTCCCGCGGGATGGTGGCGCCGTTGGTGTTGCAGATCGCGATCACCTTGGCGTGCTGCTCGCGGGCGTGCCGGATCGCCATCAGGGTGTCGGCGGTCTCCCCCGACTGGCTGATCGTGACCACCAGGGTGGAGCGGGTGATGATCGGGTCGCGGTACCGGAACTCCGACGCGATCTCGACCTCGCAGGCGACCCGCGTCCAGTGCTCGATGGCGTACTTGGCCACCAGGCCGGCGTAGTAGGCCGTCCCACAGGCGACGATGATGATCTTGTCGATGGTGCGGAGCTCGGCCTCGGAGATCCGCAGTTCGTCCAGCTTGAGCGCACCGTCGGCGGTGTAGCGGCCCAGCAGGGTGTCGGCCACCGCCTGGGGCTGCTCGAAGATCTCCTTGCGCATGAACCAGTCGTAGCCGGCCTTCTCGGCCGCGGAGAGATCCCAGGTGACCTCGAACGGACGGGAGTCGGCCGGGTTCCCGTCGAAGTCGGTCACCGTGTAGCCGTCCCGGGTCACCTCGACCACCCGGTCCTGGCCGAGTTCGACGGCGTTGCGGGTGAACTCGATGAACGCCGCGACGTCCGAGGCGACGAAGTTCTCGCCCTCGCCGACGCCGAGCACCAGCGGCGAGTTGCGCCGGGCGGCGACCAGCCGGTCGGGGTCGTGGGCGTCGAGGGCCACCAGGGTGAAGGCGCCCTCCAGCCGCCGGCAGACCGTCCGCATCGCGTTCGCGAGGCTGGCGCCGGCCTCCACCTCGGCGCCCAGCAGGTGGGCGGCCACCTCGGTGTCGGTCTCGGAACGGAAGCCGACGCCGCCGGCCTCCAGCTCCTGGCGCAGCGCGGCGAAGTTCTCGATGATCCCGTTGTGGATCACCACCACCCGTCCGGTGGCGGAAAGGTGCGGGTGCGCGTTGGCGTCGGTCGGGCCGCCGTGGGTGGCCCAGCGGGTGTGCCCGATCCCGATCCCGGTCTCCGGCAGCGGATCGCGGCCGAGCTCCTCGATCAGGTTGGCGATCTTGCCGGCCTTCTTACGGAGTTCGATCGCACCGTCGCTGATCACGGCCACCCCGGCGGAGTCGTAGCCGCGGTACTCCATCCGCTTCAGACCCGAGGTGACCACGTCCCTGGCCACCCGTGGGCCCACGTATCCGATGATTCCGCACATATCCGGCACTCTACTGGTCGGACACGGCAGACTAGGGCGGGTGCACACACCCGCGCCAGAGTTGCCGGCCCCCGAGGACGACCCCTTCGGCCCCTATCTGACGCTGGAGCGACGCCACTGGGCGGCGCTGGCCGCGGCCCGGCCGGATCTGGAGACCGAGACCCTGGCCCGGCTGCGCGGGGTGAACGAGCCCACCGACGTCGACGAGGTGCGGGAGGTCTACCTGCCGCTGACCGAACTGATCCAGCTGTACTCCGACCGGACCGCCGCGCTGTACCGCGACAGCCACAGCTACCTCGGGCTGTCGGGCGCGCGCACTCCGTTCGTGATCGGGGTGGCGGGTTCGGTGGCGGTGGGCAAGTCGACCACCTCGCGGCTGCTGCGGGAGCTGCTCAGCCGGGCGCCCGGCAACCCCCAGGTGGATCTGGTCACCACCGACGGCTTCCTCTTCCCCAACGCCCACCTGGAGGAACTCGGCCTGCTGGAGCGCAAGGGCTTCCCGGAGTCCTACGACCGGCGGCGGCTGGTCACGTTCGTGATGGACGTGAAGTCGGGCGCCGCCGAGGTGCGCGCACCGGTGTACTCCCACCTGGCGTACGACATCGTCCCCGACCAGGAGGTGGTGGTGCGCCAGCCCGACATCCTGATCATCGAGGGGCTGAACGTGCTGCAGCCGGCGCGGCGCCGGGCGAACGGCACGATGGGCCTGGCGGTGAGCGACTTCTTCGACTTCTCGGTCTACGTCGACGCCGACGACGGCGACGTGAAGTCGTGGTACCTGCGGCGGTTCCTGGCGTTGCGGGAGACGGCGTTCCGCGATCCCAAGTCCTACTTCCGCCGGTTCGCCGAGATCCCCGAGGCCGAGGCGTTCTCCCAGGCGAGCGACATCTGGGACACGATCAACGGCCCCAACCTGCAGGCCAACATCAAGCCGACCCGCGGCCGGGCGACCGCCATCCTGCGCAAGGCGGCCGACCACAAGGTCAGCTGGGTACGGATCCGGAAGATCTGATGGACGTCGTGGAGCTCGGCGCGCCGGACGCCGACGCCGCGGTCGCGCTGTGGCAGCTGACCGGCCTGACCCGTCCCTGGAACGACGCCCACGCCGACTTCTCCCGGGCGGTGGCGGGCCCGTCCTCCGCCGTGCTGGGGCTGCGGCGGGCCGGGGAGCTGGTCGGGACGGCGATGATCGGTCACGACGGTCACCGCGGCTGGGTCTACTACCTGGCCGTGGCGCCGTCCGCGCAGGGCGGTGGACTGGGCCGTGCCCTGATGGACGCCTGCGAGCGCTGGCTGGTGGAGCGCGGCGTCCCCAAGCTCCAGTTCATGGTGCGCACACCGACAACGTCGGCGTCCTGGCCTTCTACGACCACCTCGGCTACGCCCCGCAGGACGTGGTGGTGCTGGGCCGCCGGCTCGACTAGCGATACAACGACCAGGCCCGGTCCGGGCTCGGCTCATCGGCTTCGGACAGCACGCCGCCGGGTTCGGCCGCCGGTCCGGGGATGACCGCCCCGCGG
Source organism: Actinomycetes bacterium (assembly GCA_023393755.1). GTDB lineage: Bacteria > Actinomycetota > Actinomycetes > Propionibacteriales > Propionibacteriaceae > Propionicimonas. The sequence goes on from JAEXCA010000225.1 coordinate 23,394, forward strand.
CGCGCCCGTTCGGCGAGCCCCAGCGTGAGCGCCGCGGCCCGCTCCAGCCGGGCGAGAGCGCTGCAGGCGGCCCGGGTGCGCTCGTCCGCCTCGCGGCTCAGGTGCCGCCGTTCGGCGTCCACCAGGCGGGCCACCTCGGCCTGTGCCTGATAGGCCAGGTCGCGCACCATGCTCAACTCGGCCTGCGGCAGATCGTCCGCCTGTTCGCTGACCCGCCGCCACAACTGGTGTCCGCGGGTCCACAGGTCATGGGCGAGTCGGTCCTCCGGAGTGATCGCAACCGTCAGTGTCCTGGCTGCGGCGAGCCCGGCCGGCCAGGCGATCCGGGACGGTGAGTCCAGGTGGTCGCTGAGCTTGCGTACCCCCATCACGACGGCCGGGAAGGCGCCGACCAGGAGGAACCCGCCGGCGGTTCCCTCGGTCGCCACGGTGACGGCGAAGCCCAGCGAGACGGCTCCCGCCGCCAGGACGGTACCGCTGACCAGTCCTCTCAGCCAGTTCCGGTCCCACCTTGCCAGGAGGGAGTCGCCGGATCTGCCGTCGAGCACTGCCGCCATGGCGGCCGTCCGCTCGGCGTCGCTGAGCCGGCCGAGGTCGAGCACGGTGAGTGTCCGGCGTCCGCGTGCGTCCGCCACCGTCGAGGCGACCCGTCGGGCAAGATCGTTCATCGTGCACTCCCGTCCGGGCCCGGGACCGGTCCCGGACCTCAGCCTGCCCCGCTCGCCGGAGATGTCAACGACCAGGGCCGTCACCAGCGGCGGATCGAGTGCGATAGTGATGGAATGCACCTGGTGTACGTCGAGACCGGCGTGGGCATGGCTCTCTCCGCGGGAGCCGCGGTCTGGGCGTTCGATGAGGAGCACTGGGGTGTCTGCGTCCAGGCGCCCGGGTGCGATCAGGCTCTCGCCGCGTGGCGGGAGCAGTTCGGTCCGGTCACCGTCGAGGAACTCATCCAGGGTGACGAGCGGGCTTTCGTCCGCGACCTCCAGCCAGCCGGCGATCGCGAGCTGGCGATCGAACTCGACGCGGTCGACGCCCTGCTGGAGCGCTGGCGGGTCGGCTGAGCGGCCGCCCTCGGGAATCTACTGTCGTGCTAACCCGGCTTCCGGGCACGGATGCCGGGTAGGCGCGACACCAGCTGTTGTCCGGTTGTTGTCGGTGGGCCGGCGGGAGCGGACGGGAAGCCGCGTCGTTGGGTCGAATGGGAGCCATGCCACGACGACCGCCCGCCATCCCCACTCCCCTGGCCGGCATTGCCGTCCGTCAGGAGGGCCTGGTCTCGACCCGGCAGTGCCTGGAAGCCGGCCTGTCCAGCCAACAGGTCAGCGAGGCGGTGAGCCGCGGCGACTGGCGGCGGGTCGCGCGCGGTGTCTTCGATCTGTCCGGGCTCGTCCCGCTCGCGGAACGCCACCAGATCGACCGGCAACGTCGCCGGTCGGCCGTTCTGGGGGCACTGGCTCGCCCCGGAGCGGTCGTGACCGGGGTGGCGGCCCTCGTCCTGCACGGCGTGCAGGGGGCGCCGGCCGTGATCCGCCGGAGGTGACCTTCCCGAACGGAAGTTCCCGACGCACGCAGGACGCCGTCACCCTGCGCCGGATCAGGCTGAACCGATGGCTGACGCTGGGTGACATCGCGCTCGTGACGGTGCCGGACGCGCTCGCGCAGGCCGTCCCCCACCTGGAGCGCCGGCACGGGGTGGCGATGATGGACTCGGCGCGCAATCAGCGTGGGCTGTCCGCCGCGGACCTGCGGGCCGCGCATGACCGGGCACGCTTCTGCGCCGGGGTGCGACGCACCCATCCCTGGTGGGAGGAGTCCGATCCGCGGGCAGAGTCACCCGCGGAGACCTGGGCGCGGCTGGGCTGCACGGACGCCGGGATTCCCCCGGACCAGCTCCAGCTCCGCGTCCTCGGCCGGGACGGTCGCCTGCTGGCCAGGGTCGACCTGGCCTGGCTGCTTCCCGACGGACGATGGCTGCTGGTCGAGATCGACGGCCGCGACGAGCACGAGACGCCAACCGCCCTGTTCCGGGATCGAGCACGTCAGAACGCCATCCTCACCGACCGGACGCTGATCCGCCGGTTCACCGGCAGGGAGGCATGGAACGGCGCCCTGGCGGCGGAACTGACCGCCCTGCTTCGGACGGCCGGCTGGCGGCCCGGCCTCCCCACCCCTGACTTCCTTCGACTCTGACCATCTGGTGTCGCGCTCGCCCGGCTTCCCGGCTGGGATGCCGGGTAGGTACGACACCAGATTGCCGGGACGTCGCCGACTACGGCGTCCAGCGGACGGGACCCGCGGCACAGGTGCTGGTGGTGACCGCCTCGCCGACCAGGCAGGCGGCGTCCACCAGGTCGCGGGCGCCGATCGGCTCGGTGAGCTCGACCACCACCGGGACGACGTCGTTGCCCTGGCAGGTCCGCGGACGGTCGTCGTCCAGCGCCACCGCGTCGACGCGGATGATCACGTGCGACCCGGTGTACTCCACCACGGGTTCGAGCAACTCTCCGGTGACCCCGCCGTTGCAGCCCAGCCGGGTGACGCCGATGATGATCGTGGTCGATTCCAGACCGACCGGATGCTGGTCGGGCTCGATGAGTTCCCAGGTGGCGGTGTCGCCGACCTGCTCGGGTCCGTCCGACGGGATCGCGGGCTTCGAGGGCACGGTGGCTCCGGCTTCGCTCTCGCTGATCACCTTGACCACCTCGGCCGGGAGCGAATCGCGGACCGCGGCGAAGACGATCCGGTGGAACACCTTGTCCGGGTCGGAAAGCCGGTGGTACCGATCCTCGGCCTGGATCACGTAGACCGTGTCCGGCAGGATGCGCAACTGGGGCCGGCCGCCGTCGGCATGCACCACGAACCCCCGGAAGCCGAGGGCGAGCTCGGGCGGCTCGGTCTCCTGCAGCGCGCCGGCCCGGTCGTCCAGCAGGGCGTAGAGTTCGTCGGCCAGATTCGGTTCGAGCTCCACCACGGGGTTCTGCCGGCCGGAGTAGATGTCCACTTCCGCGGTCGCCGCGACATAGTCGGCGGAGGGCGCCACGGACGGCGGACCCGCGTCCTGCGAGGGCACGCCGGACGGGACACCGGGAGCGATCGGGACGGCCGGGAGGCCGCGTCCCCAGGTCACCCACACCGCGATCCCCACCCCGGCGACGAGCGTCAGCGCCGCCGCGGCGGCCAGCACCGTCCGCCAGGGCCGCGGGCGGCGGCCACCGCCCCGCACCTCGTTCGGCTCGATCGGCGGCACCGGCACCGGCACGGTGTCGGCCCGTCGCAGCGCATCGCGGAAGGCCTGCTCCGGATCATTCATCGTCGTCACCTTTCTGCAGCCGGGAACGCAGCGCCGCCAACGCCCGATGGACGTGGGAGCGCGCGGTCGCCTCCCGGCACCCGAGGGCTTCGGCGATCTGGCCGAAGCTGCAGTCGTCGTAGAAGCGCAGCACCACCGCCGCGCGCTGCGCGGGCGGCAACTCCGCGCACAGCCGCCAGGCCGCGTCCGCCTCGGCCAGCGCCCCGCTGGGATCGGCCGCGACCGGAGCCTCGGCCAGCGCGGTCGGATCCGGCACCGGCTGCACCCGCCGGCGGCGGATCACGGCGAGGCAGGCGTTGACCACCGTCCGGTGGACGTAGGCGTCCCGGCGGTCGCCACCCGGCAGCCGGTCCCACCGCGGGTAGAGCGCGGCCAGCGCGTCCTGCACGGCGTCCCGCGCGTCCTCCCAGTGCCTGGTGATCAGCCAGGCCAGCCGGATCAGCCGGTCCGAGCGCGCCCGGACGTAGTCATCGAACGAAGGCTCCACCTCCACCACGACTCCGCTCCAACTGGTGACGCTCACACTGGGAAGAGTCTCGCAGCCCCCGGTTTCGTTGCAGGCGGCGAAGACACCCACCGGGAAAGTGCGCAAACCCGGCCTCTTGCGCGACCCGGCCGATAGGGCATGCTTGGGGAATGGCAGGCGTGGCCATTCACCGATCGACACCCCCGTAACCGGCTGAGACGCGAAGGCATGGCACCATGATCCCTCCCAACCTGGTCTATCCCGTCTTCGAGAGCCAGATCGACCAGGCGATGCGGTTCCTCTCGCAGGGGATCAGCGTGGTCTTCACCGGGATCCGTGGCTCCGGCCGGTCGATGATCCTGGGCCGGATCTCCGACCGGCTGCGGGACGAGGGCCGCAACGTGCTCCGGGTGGAGGGCATCAGCGCCTGGCGCCAGGAGCCGTTCGGCGCCCTGATGAACCTCAGCGGCGAGATCGAGATCTCCCGTCGTTCGCTGCCGGAGGTCACCTCCGCCCTGGAGCGCTACGTGGCGAACCGGTCGCCCGTGCTGGTCTGCGACGACGCGGACGACCTCGACCCGCAGTCCGCCGGCGCCCTGCTGGCCGTGCAGCGGCGCACCGGGTTCGTCGCGCTGGTCTCCCGCCGGGCGGCCTCCGACACCGCGGCGGCCGGGATCACCCGGGCGGTGCGGATCCCGGTGCCGTCCCTGGGGCTGAGCCAGTTGGCCGACCTGGCCGCCGACCTGCTCGGCGGTCCGGTGGAGACCAGGACGCTCTCCCGGATCGCCGCCGCCTCCGGCGGCCTGTACGGCATCACCCACGCGATCCTCACCGTCACCCGGCTCTCCGACCAGCTCACCCTGAACCCCGGCGGTCAGTGGAACCTTCCGGGCGAACTCTGGTCGGACCTCTTCGCCGGCACCCTGGCGCCGTTGCTGATCGACCTCGAGCCCCAGCACCTGGAGGGCGCGCAGCGGCTGGCCGCGTCCGGGCCGCTGCCGGCCGCCGAAGCCGAGGCGCAGATCGGCGGGGAGCGGCTCTCCCGGCTCTTCGCCCTTGGCCTGGCCAGGTACGTCTCCTACGGCGCCGACAACCTGGTCAGCATCTTCCCGCCGATCCTGGCCGACTACCTCAGCGCCCAGAACCCGTGGCGGAGCGTCGCCACCACCGCCGGGAGCACCACGGCACCACCCACGGCT
>JAEXCA010000247.1 GCA_023393755.1 Actinomycetes bacterium
GCACCGGCTCCTCCGCCGCCGCCGGCACCGAAGCCGGTCCGGGCTCCGCCGGGGGCAGGGCGGCGGGCGTCCCCGGCTCCAGCTCCTGGACGTTGGGGGGCTGCACCCCCACCTCGCGCAGCGCCGCGGTGATCGCCTCCGCCTGCTCCGGCCGCAGGTCGACCGCCGCCAGCGCGGTCTCGTAGCGGGCCAGCTCGCCGGCCAGCAGCACCTGCACCCGGTCGTCCAGCCGCTGCTTGGCCTGCTTGGCCAGCCTGCGCACCGCGTCCTCGCCGAAGATGGCCTCCAGCACCCGCTGGGCGAGCACGGCGGTGCCGCCCGCCACGCCGAGCTCCGCCCCCACCAGGCCACCGGTCTGGGAGAACACCAGGACCATCAGCGCCACGCCGACGCCGTTCACCCCGAGCGCCCAGAACCGCGCCCGTGACTTCTTCGCGGCGCCGACCTCGCTGACCAGGTCCATCACGTCCGACTGCCAGTCGCGCACCAGCAGTCTGGCGGCGGCATCGAACTCCCGGCTCGCCCGGTTCAGTTCCTCGTCGGCGGCCAGCAGCTCCCGTCCGGCGGGGTGGGCCTGCCAGGCCGAGGCGGTCCGTTCGGCGGCCGCCTCGCCGGCCTCCCGGATCAGCACCTCCATGCCGGATTCCACCGCGGCGGTGACCTCGTCGGCCTGCCGGGGCTCGCCCCGCAGCGCGGCGACCATCCGGTCGCGCAGCCAGCCGATCTTCTGCTCGACCGCCCGGAAGAACTCGCCGGTGCCGACGAAGTCGTGCCAGCGTTCCAGCACCTCGCCGCGCAACATGCTGCCGTCCGCGGTCTGCACGGCGACGGTGCGGACCGCCTCGGCGTAGGACTGCTCGGCGTCCTGCCGCAGGGTGAGGATCGCCGCCGCCTGGTCGCTCACCGCCTGCGCTATCCCGGGGGCCGAGCCGACCAGCGAGCGGATCGCCCCGTCCAGGGTCTGCAGCACCACCGCCCGCCGGCTGGCGGCGTCGCGGGCCAGCTCGGCCAGCCAGTCCCGGATCGGCGCGACCGCCGCCTCCGGCAGCAGCCCGGCCTCGTCCACGGTGGTCTCGGGGACGGCGAAGAGCGGGGACGAACCCAGCCCGCGCTGGCCCATCATCTGACCCAGGTGCACCGGCACCTCGGCCATCGCGGCCGGCGGGACCCGGTCGAGCACCACCGCGACCACCGCGTCGCGGGCCGCGGCCGAACGCAGGTAGTCCCAGGGGACGGCATCGGCGTAGCGGGCGGCGGAGGTGACGAACAGCCACAGATCCGCCGCGGCCAGCAGTTGCGCGGCCAGCGCCCGGTTCTCCGCCACCACCGAGTCGACGTCGGGGGCGTCCAGGATCGCCAGGCCGGGCGGCAGGGTCGGCTCCGGCACCAGCTGCAGCGTCCTGGCGTCCGCCACCCGGTCGGCGCTGCGGGCCAGGCCGGGCAGGATCCGGTCGGCGCCGAACCAGCCGGCGTCGTCCGGGTGATGGACCAGGACCGGCGAACGGGTGGTCGGGCGGATCACCCCGGGTGCGCTGACCACCCGTCCGATCACCGAGTTGACCAGGGTGGACTTGCCGGCGCCGGTGGAGCCGCCGACCACCGCCAGCAGTGGGGCCTCCAGCCGGTTCAGCCGGGGAAGGACGTAGTCGTCGAGTTGCGCGACCGCCTCGCGGGCGCGGACGGCGGCGGCCTCCGCACCGGGCAGCCCGAGCGGCAGCCGGACCCCGGCGAGGGCGTCGCGCAGCCCGCTCAACGCCCGGGCGCGTTCCTCGCCCATCCAGCCTCCTCGCTTTCTCAGGTCCCAGCCTGCCGCGTCGCGTCGCTGCGCACCATACAACGCCCGGCGGGTCCGCTGCTCGCCACCGCCGAGGACGCGGTCAGCTGGGCGGACCCCACTTCGGGTCGACCGCCGAGTAGCCCGGTGCGTTCGGCTGGGTGGTGGGCGCCGGCCAGGAACCGCCGAGTCCGGCCGGGCCGGGGTAGCTGGGCGGCGGATAGTCGAGCGTCCGGCGGCGCAACCGCGGCAACGCGAGCTTCAGCCCGCGCGGGTCGTCGATCGCCAGCGGCCGCAGCTCGCGGACCCGCTGGATCAGCTCGTGGGCCCGTTCGTCGCCGGCCTGGTCGACCACGCCGCGGACCTGCGCGTCCCGCAGATAGGCGAGCTCGGTCAGCCTGCGCTGCAGCTCCCGGGTGGCCAGGAAGCAGCGCCAGCCCCGGGTGAGCGCCACCAGCAGGGCGCGCCACCGAGTGCGCAGCCGGCTGAACAGCAGCGGATCCTCGGCCCGGAGCCAGCCCACCACGACGTAGTCGGCCAGCCGGACCCGGATCACCCTGCTCTGGGCGAGCACCTGGCGGACCACCCAGATCACCGCGGAGAGGACCAGCGGCACGGCGACCGCCCAGTACAGCAGCAGCTGCGCGTCCCCCTGGCTGAGCGTGGCCTGGGAGTTGAACACCATGTGCAGCAGGGCGGCCAGCCCGTAGCCGGCCAACGGCGCCAGCACCCGCACCACCTTGCTGCGGGTGCGCAGCGCGACCGCCACGCCGACAGCGGTCATCATGGTGAACAGCGGATGCCCGAAGGCGGTCCAGAAGCCACGCATCCAGACCAGCTCGACCACCGCCTGCTCGGCGTCGCCCACGTCGATGGTCTGCGAGGAGTACACGATCGCGCGGGCGTAGTAGATGATGTTCTCGGTGAACGCGAAGCCGGCGCCGGACAGCCCGCCCATCACCACCAGCGACACCTTCGACACCAGCTCGTAGCGGGCCAGGATGGCCAGCCCGAACAGCACGCTGGCCTTGGCCGCCTCCTCGACGAAGGGGGCGACGAAGATCGCCGCCCGGGCACTGGTGGAGGGGTCGAAGTCCCCGGTCACCTGCATCTGCATCGCCGCCCACGAGTTCACGTGGTAGGCGGCGAAGGTGGCCACGGTGCCACCCCAGCCCAGCGAGAGGAACCAGACCATCCAGCGCTGCGGACGCCACCGGTCGGCGGTCAGGAACACCACGACCCAGAACAGCAGGGTCGAGGTCGCGTACCAGGCGCCCCGGCGGATGGCGGACGGGTTCACCCCCGGGACGGTGCCGTCGACGGTCGGCTGGTCGGCGGTGAGTTCGAGGTAGAGCGCCGTCAGGCAGGCGGCGAAGATGATGGCCAGCCCCAGCGTCAGCCAGGTCCACCACGAGCTGAGCGCGCGTTGCGGCAGCGGCCGGGTGTCCACCAACTCGGTCGGCAGGTTGTTCAGCCTGCGCGCCCGCGCCTCGACAGTGGACATCATGGGGGCAAGCGTACAAGCGCCGGTCCAGCGGCTCACCCGCCGATCACCGCCACGCCGCCTTGCCCCAAATCAAACTGAACCGTACAGTTTGATCCATGGACGCGAGCCGGCGCCGGGCAGCTGCCAAGCGGCAGCAGATCATCGACTCCGCCCGCGAGCTGTTCGTCGAGAACGGGTTCGCCGGCACCTCCATGGACGCCGTGGTCGCCCACGCCGGGGTGAGCAAGCAGACCGTCTACCGCTACTTCCCCGCCAAGGCCGTCCTGCTGGCCGACGTGCTGGCCGACGTGCTGGCCAGCGAGGTCGATACCTCCGGGATCTTCTCCGGTCCCCCGCCGGCACCGGAGTCGGTCGCGGAGTTGCGCGCCGCGCTGGTCGGCATCGCCCGGGCACTCACCACGGAGATGCTGAGCACCCGACGCCTGGCGCTGGTGCGGTTGGTGCTCGGGGAGGCGTTCCGGATTCCGGAACTGCGCGACGCGATCCGCGACCTGCTGCCGGGACAGCTGCTCCACCGGACCCAGGCGGTGCTCGCCCACGCGTCGTCCCGCGGGCTGATCCACAGCGAGCGCCCCGAACTCTCCGCCCGGATGTACATCGGCCCGATCTTCAGCTTCGTGGTGCTGGACGGCCTGCTGCGCGCCGAACCTCTCCCGCCGCCCGCCACCGCCGACCTGGAGTTCCTGGTGGACACCTTCCTGCGCTCGGTACGGGTGCAGCCATGAGGTGGCGCGCCGGCCTGGCCGGCCTGGCGGTGCTGCTGGCGGGGTGCGCCGGCGATCCCGGGCTGCGCGTCCAGGCCACGGTGGTCGATGACCTCGACGTGGTGGCGGTACCCGCGCTGGCCGTGGTGACGGTGAACCTGGATGCGGGCTTCGCCGCGGGCTCGACGACCCTTCCTGCGGCGCCGGGGTCGTCGGGGTCCAGGCCGGGGTCGTTCGTCGGCGTGGCCGAGGTCACCGTCCGGGAGGGCGACCGGGTGACCGCCGGCCAGCCGGTGGTGCGGCTGGACGACCGGCTGCTGCGGGCCGGCCTGACCGCCGCGGAGGCCGACCTGCGGGTCGCCCGGGGCCAGGTCGGCGCGCTGGTTTCGGCGCAGGACACCGTCGACGACGCCGGGCGGGAGATCGCCGACAAGCGGGCCGAGGTCAAGGACGCGATCGCCGAGCTCAAGCAGAAGCGCCGCGAGGTGAGGAAGGCGATCAGGCAGCTCGCCAGCACCCGCACAACGCTCACCAGGCAGCGAGCCGCGCTCCGGAACCAGCGGGATCAGCTGATCGCGCAACGGGAGCAACTGCAGCGGGCGCTGGCCGCACTGCCCGCGGAGGCTCCGAACCGCCCGGAACTCGAAGCCGGACTCGCCAGGCTCGACGACGGGATCGGTCAGCTGGCCGCCGCGCTGAAGAAGCTGGACGCCGGGCTGGCCGAACTCGGCAGGGGCCTCACCCAGGCCAGGACCGGACTGGCCAAGCTGAACACCGGGATCCGGAAGGCCACCGAAGGCCTGGCGAAGCTCGAGGACGCCGCCGCCGAACTGCGCGATGCCCGCGCCCAGCTGGTCAGCTTGCACAGGCTGGCCGAGGTGGCGGTCGACACCGCCTCGGTCGGCGTCGACCTGGCGCGGGCCCAGCTCGACCAGGCGGTGGTCGTCGCCCCGCGGGACGGCACGATCGTCCGGATCGCCGCCGCCGGGGATCGGCTGGCCGCGGGCGCCACCCTGGCGGCGATCCGCCCCGACCAGCCCAGCCGGCTGGTCACCTGGCTCTCCCCCACCCAGGCCGCCACGGTCTGCGTCGGGGACGCGGCGGAGATCCGGACCGACTGGGGCGAGACGGCCACCGCCGGGCTCAGCCGGATCGCCACCGCGGCGGACTTCCCGCCCACCAGCTACGCCACCGACGAGGTCCACCTGACCAGGGCCTTCGCCGTCGAACTCACCAGCCCGGCCGTCCTCCCCGCCGGAGCGCCGGTCACCGTCTCCCTCCAACCCTGCCGGCCGAACCCGTCCGGCGCCGCAGAAGGTGAACCCCATGGCAACCCATAAGCGTCCCCCGATCCCGGTGATCGTCCTGGTGGTACTGCTGCTGGCCGGCGGCTTCTGGTGGTGGTGGAGCAGCACCCACTCCGCTGAGGCGGACGGCGCGCTGCGGGCCAGCGGCACCGCCGAATCCCGCGAGTACCAGGTCTCCCCCGCGCTGACCGGACGGGTGGACGAGGTGAAGGTCGCCGAGGGCGACACCGTGAGGGCCGGCGACGAACTCGTCCTGCTCGACCGGCGTGCCCTCGACCTGCAGCTGCAACAGGCCGAACAGGGCGTGAAGGCGGCGAAGGCGGCGGTCACCAATGCCGAGGAGGACTCCGACGCCACCAAGGCCGATGTCACCGCGGCGAAGGCCCGGCTGACCCAGGCCGAGGCCGCCGTCGAACTCGCGAAGCTCCAGCTCGAGTTCGCCACCGTGACCGCGCCGCGGGACGGCCAGGTGGTCAGCCTGGCGGCCGATGCCGGCCAGAACGCCGCCCCCGGGCGCGCGCTCCTGACGCTGAGCGACCCGGCCGAGGTGTTCGTCAGGGTCTTCGTCCCCGAGCCGCGGATCGGCGAGGTCAGGGTCGGCCAGCAGGTTGGGATCGCCTCCCCCAGCCTGGCGACCGAGGCGCGCGGCACGGTCAGCTACGTGGCGTCCGAGGCCGAGTTCACCCCGAACACCGTCCAGACCGAGGATCAGCGCGCCACCCTGGTGTTCGAGGTCCGGGTCCGGGTGGACGACCCCGACACGCTGCGGGCCGGCATGCCCGCCGACGTCACCTTCGGCTGACCATGGCCCCCGGCGTCCGGCTCAGCGGTCTCACCAAGCGCTTCGGCGAGCTCGAAGCCGTGGCCGAGGTGTCCCTCGACATCTCCGAGGGCGCGGTCTTCGGCCTGCTCGGCCCGGACGGCGCGGGGAAGTCGACGCTGATCCGGATGCTGGCCACCGTCCTGCTGCCGGACGCCGGGGACGCCGAGGTCTTCGGCCTCTCGGTCACCCGGGCCGCGGACTCGCTGGCCCCGCGGATCGGCTACATGTCGCAGCGGTTCTCGATGTACCCCGATCTGAGCGTGACCGAGAACCTGGAGTTCTTCGCCCGGATCCGCGGCGTGGCCAAGCCCCGCCGCCGGGAACGCGCCGCCGAACTGCTGGAGAGCATGGGCCTGGCGCCGTTCGCCGGCCGCCAGGCCCGGCTGCTCTCCGGCGGCATGAAGCAGAAGCTGATGCTCGCCAGCACCCTGATGCACGATCCCGATCTACTGCTGCTGGACGAGCCCACCACCGGCGTCGACCCGGTCTCCCGCCGGGAGTTCTGGCGGATCCTGGCCGGCATCCACGCCACCGGACGCACCGTCCTGGTCGCCACTCCCTACATGGACGAGGCAGAGCGCTGCAGCCACGTCGGCTTCCTGGACGCCGGCCGGATCACCCACACCGGAACCCTGCAGGAGTTGAAGGACGCCGTCCCCGGCACCCTGCTGGAGGTGGTCGCCCCCGATCCGCGAGCGGCGCTCGCCGTCCTGCGCGAGCAGCCCGGGGTGAGCCAGGCCCACCTGCTGGGCGACACCGTCCGCGTCCTGACTCACCTTCCGCCGGGACCACCGGGGACGGTTCCTGATGCTCCCGGAACCGTCCCGGGTGGCCCCGGAACCGTCCCCGGTGGTCCAGTCCTCGCCGAGGCTTCGAGACTCGACCCTCCGGGTCGACCTCAGCCATCGATTGTCAGCAGCCTCCTGGCCACCTCCGGCATTGACGCCGAGGTGCGCGAGATCCCGATGGATATGGAGTCGGTGTTCGCCTACTTCGCCGAGGCGGCGGCATGAATGCCCTCGACCGGATCGGCGCGGTGGTCTCGAAGGAGTTCCGCCATCTGTGGCGCGACCCGCGGGCGATCGCCATCGTGCTGCTGATGCCGGTCGTCCAGCTGCTGTTGTTCGCCTACGCGATCAGCTTCGACGTCGATCACCTGCCGACCGTGGTGGTGGACGCCGACCGCACCCCGGCCAGCCGGGAGTACCTGCGCGACTACGTCGGCTCCCCGCTGTTCGAGATCGTCGAGTACGCCGACTCCCCCGCCCGGGCCGAGCAGGCCTTCGGAGAGAACCGGGCCGAGGTCGCGGTGATCGTCCCGGCCGGGTTCGGACGCGCCCTGGCCAGTGGAACCCAGGCACAGGTGGGCGTGCTGATCGACGGCAGCCAGCCCAACTCGGCCCGGGTGGCGCAGGCCTACACCAATGCCCTCAACCTGCTCGCCACCCAGCGGGTGGCCGTCGAGTGGGCCGACTCCCAGGGCGTGGACGTCACCGGCCTCGGCCAGCTCGAACCGCGGGTGCGTACCTGGTATAACCCGGAGCGGCGCTCGGCGATCTTCCTGGTACCGGGGCTGATCGTGGTCATCCTGGCGATCGTCACCGTGCAGCAGACCGCCGTATCGCTGGTGCGGGAGCGTGAACTGGGGACGTCCGAACAGCTGGCGATCAGCCCGCTGCGCCAGCCCGAACTCATGCTGGGCAAGCTGCTGCCCTGGACGGCGCTGGCCTTCATCGATCTGGTCGTGATCTCCGCGCTGGCGGTCTGGGTGTTCGGGGTGCCGTTGCGCGGCGATCCGGTCCTGCTGGGCACGGGGGCGGCGCTGTTCGTGTTCTGCTGCCTGGGCCTGGGGCTGGTAATCTCGGCGGTCGCACTCAGCCTGGACGTGGCGAACATCGCCGCACTGCTGTTCACCTTCCTGCCGGCCTTCCTGCTCTCGGGCTTCGTGTTCGCGTTGAACCAGATCCCGGTCGTCCTGCAGTGGATCTCGTACGCCTTCCCCGCCCGCTACATGGTGGCGGTCACCCGCGGCGTCTTCCTCAAGGGTGCCGGCTGGGCCGAGCTGTGGCCCGAACTGGCCGCGCTCGGCGGCTACGCCCTGATCGCACTGACCGTGGCGTCGGTGCTGTTCAGCCGGAGGACGCGATGAGCTGGCGGCGGATCCGGACGCTGATCTGGAAGGAGTTCACCCAGCTGCGGCGGGATCCCATGCTGCTGCGGCTGCTGATGATCATGCCCATCGCCCAGCTGATCCTGTTCGGCTACGTGGTGGCGGCCGACATCAAGCACCTCGACACCGCGGTGGTCGACCTGGACAACTCCGCCACCTCCCGGGAGTTGGTCGATGCGTTCAGCGGGTCGGGCTACTTCTCCGTCATCCAGCGTCCGGCCAGCGAGGCCGAACTCCAGCCCCTGCTGGACACCGGGCAGATCACCGTCGCCGTGGTCATCCCGGAAGGCACCCAGCAGAAGCTGCTCGCCGGACAGACCGCCGGGATCGGCATCGTGGTGGACGGTTCGGATTCGCAGGTCTCGTCGGTGGCGAGCGGGTACGCGTCCCAGATCGTCGCCCGGGCCAACCTGGCCCGGCTGTCCGACCTCGGGCTGGGTTCCGGCGCACCAGGGATCGACGCCCGGATCCGGGTGCTGTTCAACCCCACCCTCGACCCGATCAACACCATGATCCCGGCGCTGATCGCAGCCATCCTGATGATCTCGCTGGCCGCGATCATGTCCCAGGCCGTCGTGCGGGAGCGCGAGTCGGGCACCCTGGAGCAGCTCTTCGTCACCCCGGTGCGGCCGGGTGAGTACATCGCTGGGAAGGTGACCCCGTACGCGGTGCTGGCGGTGGCGCAGATGGCGATCGTGGCGGCGGTCGGTACGCTGTGGTTCCGGGTGCCGTTCTACGGCAATCTGTGGGTGGTGCTGCTCGGCTTGGCGCTGTTCCTGCTGGTCTGCATCGGGCAGGGGCTGCTGATCTCGCTGCTAGCCCGGACCCGCTCACAGGCTGTGCAGATCACCCTGTTCCTGATGCTGCCGATGATCGTGCTCTCCGGCTTCATCTTCCCGATCCAGTCCATGCCCGAGGTGATCCAGCCGTTCATCAACCTGATCCCGCTGCGGCATGCCCTGGACGTGCTGCGGGCGTCCTTCATCAAGGGCAGCGGGTTCGTCGAGCTGGCCGTCCCGCTGCTGGCGCTGGCCGCCTTCGGGGTGGTCTTCTTCGGCTCGGCCGTCCTCGCCACCCGCCGCCGGATCACGGAGTAGTCATGGCTGAGCGCGAATCCCCGACCCTTCGAGACTCGGCCTCCGGCCGACCTCAGGGATCGGATGGGGCCAACCCGGTGGCTGAGGTCGCGCGAAGCGCGAGTCTCGAAGCCCCCGCCCTCTCCGTCCATGGCCTGGTGAAGACCTTCGGCTCCTTCACCGCGGTCGACGGCATCGAGTTCGAGGTGCCCCGCGGCCAGGTGTTCGGCTTCCTCGGACCGAACGGTTCGGGCAAGACCACCACCATCCGGATGCTCACCGGCAGCGTCACCCCGACCGCCGGCCAGGCCCGGGTACTGGGCGAGGACGTGGTCAGGCACCCCGAACGGGTCCGGGCCCGGATCGGCTACATGTCGCAGAAGTTCTCCCTGTTCGAGGATCTCACCGTCGCCGAGAACCTGAGGTTCTACGCCCAGATCCACGGCCTGGGCCGTGATGAGTTCGCCGAGCGCCGCGAGTGGATTCTCCGAATGGCCGGCCTGACCGGACGCGAGGACGAACTCGCCCGCAACCTCTCGGTCGGCTGGCGGCAGCGCCTGTCACTCGGCACCGCCACCATCCACTCCCCCGAACTGCTCTTCCTGGACGAGCCGACGTCCGGCGTCGACCCGGTGGCCCGGAGGCAGTTCTGGGAGCTGCTCTACGAGCTGGCGGAGCAGGGCATCACCCTGTTCGTCACCACCCACTACATGGACGAGGCCACCCACTGCCATCGCCTGGCGTTCATCCACGGCGGCCGGCTGATCGCCCAGGGCACCCCCACCGAACTTCGCGCCTCCTTCGGCCCCGGCGCCACCCTGGAGGACGTCTTTGTCGGCCTGACGGAGCAGTCTGGCCCACCCACCGCCTGATAGCCCGCACCGCGAACAAATCGACCTCCAGATTGCCTCCCGGGGGCCGTTGCGGGCCAATTTGGGCAATCTGGAGTCCGATTTGTTCACTTCGCTGCCGCAGCGAACCAGCCAGGCCACCCGCTCGGCAAATCCCCGCCGCGCTTGACGGCAAGGCCCCATCGCGTCACCCTGATATCGAACATCTGTTCGAACGGAGGCGGGGCGGTGGCGGTCATCATGCACGTCGACATGGACTCCTTCTACGCCTCGGTGGAGATCCGCAAGCAACCCTCGCTGGCCCGCCTCCCGATGTGGGTCGGCGGCGACGGACGCGGGGTCGTCCTGTCGGCCAACCGGCTGGCGAAGGAGTGGGGCGTCGAGGGCGGCATGCCCTCTTCCAGGGCCAAGCGGCTGTGCCCCAACGGGATCGGCATCCGGCCCAACTTCGAGGAGTACCTCGACGCCTCGCGCAAGGTGATGGAGATCATCCGGACGGTGGTGGCGATCGTCGAGGTCGCTTCGATCGACGAGGCCTACCTGGACGTCACCGGCGCGCTCCGGATGTGGGGATCCGCCGAGGCCGTCGGACAGCGGATCCGCCGGCTGGTGCGCGAGCGGGAGCGGCTTCCCTGCTCGGTCGGGATCGGGCCGAACCGGCTGGTGGCCAAGATGGCCTCCCGCGCCGCAAAACCGGACGGCCTGTTCGAGGTGCCGCCCGAGCAGGTCACGGGCTTCCTGCATCCCCTGCCGGTCGGCAGCCTGTACGGCATTGGCGACAGCACGACCACGGTGCTGCACCGGCGCGGCATCCTGACCGTCGGCGACCTGGCCAACACGCCGCTGGACTCGCTGCAGCGCGCCTTCGGCCCGCACCAGGGCCGGGCACTCTCCCAGTTGGCGTGGGGACGGTCGTCCAGCCACGTCAGCCTGCAGCACGCCGGCGCCGTCGGGGTGGGCAACCAGGAGACCTTCTACGCCGACACTGCCGATCCGGCGGTGGTGAAGGCCGAGATCCTGCGGGTCGCCAGCAGCGTCGCCCGCCGGCTGCGCAAGGCAGGCCTGCTCGGACGGGTGGTGACTCTCGGCGTCAGGTTCGCCGACTTCAAGGCGATCTCCGGCTCGCTCACCCTGCCGAGCCCGATCGACACCGCCCACGAGCTGTACGCCGCCGCGCTGACCCTCTACGCCCAGCCCCGGATGCGCGCCAAGCCGATCCGCCGGGTCGGCATCCGGGTGGCCGGGCTGGTCCCGGCGGACGAGGCGCACCTGCAGCCTGCCCTCGGGGATCCCGACACCGGCTGGCGGGAGGCGGAGCAGGCCGCCGACCGGATCAACAACCGGTTCGGCAGGAACGCCGTCCAGCGGGCCGCGCTCACCAGGCTCCCCGGCCGCCACCATCCGATCCCGCCCGGCCGGGCCGCGCTGAGCAGCCCGTTCGAGTAGCCCTTCGACGGGCTCAGAGTTCGTCAGCCGCGAGCGGCTTCCTCATCCTCGATCGCGGTGATCTGGTAGAACCGGTCGAGGTATCGTCCCCCCTTGAACTCGGCCGCCAGGAAGGCGTCGACGATCTCCTTGGCCAACTCCGGGCCCACCACGAAGGCTCCGAAGGCGATGATCTGACTGCCGTTGTTCTCCCGGGTGTGCCGGGCGGTGAACGGCTCCGAGCACACCCCCGCACGGATCCCACGCACCTTGTTCGCCGCGATCGAGATCCCCACCCCCGTGCCGCAGATCAGCACGCCGCGGTCGATGGCACCCTCCCGGACGGCGTGGGCGACTCTACGGGCGTAGTGGGCCGAGTAGAGCGGCTCCTCACCCGCCAGCGGCCCGTGGTCGAGCACCTCGTGCCCCGCGGCACGCAGATGCTCGGCGACCACGCCCTTGAGTTCGCACCCCGCCCGGTCGCTTCCGATCCCGATCCGCATACCCGCTCCTTCCGGTGCGACCGATCGTAGAGCAGCGCCCGGCCGACCACGGCCGGTTCAGGAAGGTACTGCCCCGGTCGATCCTCGCCGCACGAAGGTACTGGCAATACGGACCGACCGTTGCTCGGTCTGCGAATCGAGCAACGACAGGGCCGCCGCGGCCAACTCCTGCGGGCTGGAAGCAATCGATGACATCGCCGGGTGCAGCATTGAAGACAGCGCGATGTCATCGCAGCCCACCACGCTGATATCGTCAGGAACCCGATAGCCCGCTTCGGCCAAGCCGACCAGGACCCCGGACGCCATCACATCGTCGAAGGCGACCGCGCACCGACAGCCGCATTCCGCGAGTCCGTCGACCGCACGTCGGCCGCCCTCGTGGGTTGCCGGATAGGGCCCCAGCACCACTACGCCGATGCCTTTGGCCTCGGCCGCCGTGGTCAGCAAGTGCAACCGCCGGCTGTTCATCCACGAGTCCAGCGGGCCGCTGATGTACGCGATATCGCGATGACCAAGGTCGCTGAGCGTCTCCACAACCTCGTTCATTGCCTGCGAGTCGTCCACGATGACGTGCGGAAGAACCCGACTCGCACGGTTCACCAGAACTCCCGTCGTACCCGCCAGAGCGTCGCGAAGCGTTTTCGACGGCGAGCGTGACGAGATCATGATGATGCCGTCGACCTGGCTGCGAAGGCGGCCGATGGCGGCATGCTCCCGATCGATATCCTCGCCGGTGTCGACCAGGACGACGAACCTGTCTTCGAGCCAGGCCTGCTGCTCGATCGCACGCATCACCGGCGGGAAGAAGGGGTTGGTGATATCCGGAACGAGCAAACCGATCGCGTCGGCTCGGCCACTGGCCAGCACGCGCGCCGACCGATTGGGCCGGTAGCCCACCTCCTCAGCCACCGCGAGAATGCGGGCACGCACCTCCCGGCGCACCAGTTCAGGCCGGTTGAACGCTCTGGACACGGTGGACGGCGAGACCCCGCAACGGGCCGCTATGGAGTAGATCGTGGTCATACGTCAGCCTCCTCGATGCAGGGTGGAGGCACCTTCCGCTGAGCCACTGCCCTGGGTAGCGACGCCAGCCTAATACGCCTGCTGCAACTTGTTGCAGTTCTCACGCTCGCCCGGCGATCAACGGCTGAAGCGGTTCTCGAACACGAGTTGCTTGCCGGCCTCGAGGTGCAGCCGCAGGGCACGTGTACTGGCGGTCGGGTCTCCCGTGCGGATGACTTCGAAGAGCGCGCGGTGAACCTGTGCGACCGCAGCGGGAGCGTCGTAGTCACAACGCATGAAGGACAGAAGCGTCTCCCCCTCCAGCAGGTCGTGGACCCGGCTCAGCCGGACGCTGCCCACCGAGGCGACCAGTTCGCGATGAAAGTGCCAGTCGGCCTCGACCACCTCGCTCCAGGCAGCGTCCGCCGGCAGTCGCTCCAACTGCTCCACGCAGCGTTGGACGCGCCCCCAGGAAGTCGGCTCCAGGGCCGCGTATGAGGCTGCTTCGGACTCGATCACATACCGTGTCCAGTAGAGGTCCTCAACATCGGCGAGGGTCAGCTCACGTACCCACACACCACGGTGACGCCGCTGTTCGACCAGGCCCAGCCGGCTCAGCTCCAGCAGCGCCTGCTTGATGGATTGGCGGCTGACCCCATGAGTCTCGGCCAGATCGATCTCCGTCAGACGACTGCCCCCCGGCAGCGAGCCGTGGAGAATCGCCGCCTTGAGTTCGCTGACCAGGGCCTCTGGGGTGGAGATCCGTGGAAGGAGTCGAGCTTGCCCAGCCATCAGAATCCCAGCTCCGAGTCACCCTGGGCAGCAGCCAGGCGAGCGATCTGAGCGTCGTCCAGGACGCCGCGGTACAGACGCACGTCCCGAAGCCTCCCGCCGAAACGGGCTCTACTGCCGTTACCCAGTATGAGGTCATGCCCGCTCGCCAGCGATCCGGAATGCTCAAGACCACGCTGTGTGCCGACCTGGGCACCGTCGACGAACAAGCTGACTCCTTCTCGATCGCATCGACCCACCACGTGATGCCACCGACCGGAGAGCGCGCTGTCGTAGGTTGCCACAGCACCCGCCCGCATCGCATGGACACGACCTGACGGCAAGGTGCCGCACCACAGCCGTCCCTGATACGTCGCGAGGGCAGCTGCGCGACGGTATCTGACATCGGGGGTGACATCAAGGACACCGATGCGTCGCCAATTCCCGGGCCCGTCGAAACGATGAATCTCCGCGTGCGGAAGAGTCCCTCCGTAGAACGAGCCGTTGTACCCGATCAGCCCCATGACCTCGGTCTCCTCACCAAGGCGTCCCACTGAGCTCCACCTCTGCTCATCCTCCCAGCGGTGCACCAGGCCGTTGGGCCACGTCGAAGCGTAGAGCCGACCCTGATAGACGCCCAGTGAGTACACCTGGGTCGTTTGCTGCTGCATGCCGAGAGACGTCCATCGGTCCGGCGGATCCCACGCGAAGACACCACCACCACCTCTGGCCTCGTCGGGCTCGATGACGATACCCGCCCGCGTCTTGGCGATGGCGTCGGCGACGTCGAGGTGGTCGTTTCCCGCACCCAGCAGTCGTCCTTGGAACACGCCCAGCGCCAGGAGCCGGCGACCTGGGTCTCCGCAGTGCTCCCAGTGATCCGACGCCACCAAGCGGAACACGCCCCGCTGGTAGAGAGCACAGGCATAGAGTTGCCCGCCGTGGGTTGCGAAACCACCAACGGAATCCACCCCGTCGAGTTGGCCGGCCGGTTGCCAGCCCTCGTCTCCCGTGTAGCGCCAGATCGACCCACCGGGCGAGTCGTTCGACGACTCCGGCAAGGCCGATCCGCCCGTCCGATAGCGGGTGGTCGCGGCGTACAGCGCACCGTCGTGCACGGCGAGGCACGTGACCGAATTGGCTTCGCCAACAGTCCCGAGATCGGTCCACCCGGTGCCGTCCGAGCGCCAGACATGACCGCGGTCGTCCGTCCCCAGGGTTCCGGCATAGAGGCGTCCGTCGTACACGGCGAATGCCCAGACTGCAGCCGAATCACCCGGTCGTCCGCAGTCTTCCCACACCGGGTCGCTGCCCCAGTCGACGCCGAACTCAAGGTTACGGCTGTTGTGCTGGCTGGTGGTCGAGATGGCGTGTTGCACTCCCAGTTCGAAGCCCCGCCGCTGGCTGGGTTCGAAACTGGACGCGATCGTCCCCCCGATGTCGGGAAGCTGCTCGGGTAGCTGGACCCATGCGGCAATGCTGAACAGCCCGTCGGCTAGCGGTGCGAGCGCGGCTGCGGGAACGACGGCCGCGCCTTCCTGACCGAACTCGGTGCAACCCAGGCGGCCAGAGACAACGAACTGGGCGTCCGTAACGTTCGCATGGTGACCGTTGCCGGACTCGTCTCTACCGTCAACCTCCAGCGGCCAGCGTCCAATCAGCGTGGTTGCGGTGGTCATTCCTCCTCCATCCCTGTCGATGCCGCCAAGACGGCGCCCAACTCCTGCGTGGCCAGCACCGATACCTCGTCGCTGTGGTGGCAAGCGGCCGCCCACTCCACTCCGGGCACGTTCTCCCGAATCACGTCCGGAGGAGTCTCCTCACAATCGGTCGGACGCCCCAGCGCCTCGTAGGCCCAGCACCGGTTCCGAAACGGGCAGCCCGCAGACGCCACTTCGTCGGTCGAGGCGGACCGAAGTCCGATCACGGTGCTCCGGCGGGCATCCGGGTCACCTCGCGGAACCGCCGCGAGGAGAGCCGCGGTGTAGGGATGCCGGGGCGCCGCGAACACTTGGCCCACCGTCCCGATCTCGACCAGCCGACCACGGAACATCACCGCGACGCGGTGGGCGAGCGACTGGACAACGGCAAGGTCGTGGGAAACGAACAGGTAGGCCAGGCCCATCTCGGCCTGGAGCCTCTGGAGAAGAAGCATGATCTGTGCCTGGATCGACACATCCAGCGAGCTCACCGGTTCGTCACACACAACCACTGAGGGGCGGGTCGAGAGCGCCCGCGCGATCCCGACGCGCTGGCGCTGACCGCCACTGAGCTCGTGGGGGTACTTGTCGCGATGGATCCGCCCGAGGCCGACCTGTTCCATCAGTTCGACGGCCGCGCTTTCAGCCTCGGCTCTGGACATACCGTGTGCGCGTAGCGATTCCTCCAGAACCTGACTCACCGTGCGCCGCGGGTTCAAGCTGCCGGTCGGATCCTGGAACACCATCTGAAGGTGCTGGCGCACTCGTCTCAGGGCGCTGCCGGACAGCGCGGTTATGTCCTGGCCGAGCAGCGTGATCCGCCCCGAGGTTGTGGACTGCACCCGCACTACCGCGCGTCCGGTTGTGGTCTTGCCGGAGCCCGACTCGCCGACGAGCGCGAGGGTTTCGCCACGCCTGATGGTGAAGTTGACCTGGTCGACCGCGGTGAGCCAGTTGTGAGGGCGCCCGGTAAGCCCGCCACCGCGGGGAAAACGAACGGTCAGATCGTCGACCCGGAGCACCTCATCACGGTTCGGACTCACTGCAGCCTCCTAGCAGCTCCATCGCCGTCGCGGCCGACGGGGTTCCAGCACGCGACCTGGTGGACGGCATCGGGCGTCAGCGCCGGATCCTCCTGCGAGCAACGTTCTGTTCTGCGTTGGCAGCGATCGGCGAAGGCACAGCCCACAATCGGCCGGCTCAAGTCCGGCGGGCTCCCATCTATGGGGCGAATCCCGTGCGAACTGGCGCCAAGTCGCGGCGCACACGCCAGCAGGGCCTCTGTGTAGGGATGGGAGGGTCGACTGATGACGTCGCGCACAGGACCCGACTCCACCACTCTCCCGGCGTACATCACCGCCACTCGATCAGCGAAATCTCCCACGACGCCCAAGTCGTGGGTGACGATGATCAGAGCCGTCCCGGCGTCGTCGCGCAGCCTGCGCAGCAGATCGAGGATCTCCGCCTGAACCGTGACGTCGAGGGCCGTGGTCGCCTCGTCGGCGATGACCACCGCCGGCCGGCAGGCGACCGCAATCGCGATCATCACGCGCTGTCTTTGGCCGCCGCTCAACCGATGGGGAAACTCCTTGACACGCAATGAAGCGTCCGGAATCCCCACCTCACGGAGCAACTCCACGGCCCTCTCCATCGCCTGAACTCGATCCAGTCCCAGGTGGAGACGCAGCGTCTCGGCGATCTGCTTCCCAATCGTCATCGATGGGTTGAGGCTGGAGGTGGGGTCCTGGAACACCATGCCGATCCGACGCCCACGCACGGCTGAGAGCGTCTTGTCGTCCGGCTTTGTCACGTCCACGCCTGCGACCGTCACCCGACGGGCGCGGACCGTCACGGATCCGGTGAGAAGCCGGGGGATGGCAAGGGTCGTGGTGCTCTTGCCGCACCCCGACTCACCGACGATCCCGAGAATCTCACCTCGCGCGAGTTCCAGGGAAACACCGCGTACAGCGTGAACAGACCGGTCACCGGAGCCAAAGGTGACATGAAGGTCATCCACCTCCAGGGCGGGCGATGTACTCATAGTCCCTTTGTCCCTCCCAAGCGCGGTGCCAGAGCATCGCGAACCGCGTCGCCGAGTATGTTGACCGCCATCACCAGGAGTGCCAGCACGATCGACGGCGGCAGCCACTGCCAGGGATGATTACGCAGCACGACTGAGTCGACCGCCGCCGTGACCATCACCCCCAGGCTTGGCGTTGGGGGTCTGACTCCCAGGCCAAGGAAGCCCAGGGCAGCCTCAAGCAGAATCGCCGTACCGACGCCGAGCGAGGCGACCACGATAACGGGGGCGGCGAGGTTGGGGAGCACGTGCACACGCAGGATCCGTCCCGCCGTCAGTCCGGTCACCCGAGCCGCAACGATGAAGTCCGACTCCCGCAGCGAGAGCGTTTGCGCGCGAGTGATCCGGACTGTCGCCGGCCAACCCAGAAGGCCTATCACCAGGATGACCGTCAAGACCCCGGGCTGGAGGAACGCGACGAACACCGTGACGAGCAACAGCAACGGGATGCTCAGTAGCGCGTCCACCAACCGCGAGATCACAGCGTCGATGGCACCGCCGAAGAATCCGGCGACCGTGCCGAGAACGGTGCCAATGCAGATGTAGATGCCAACCGAGGAGAACCCGACGATCAATGAGGTGCGGGTCGCATAGACGGTGCGAGCGAAGGTATCCCGGCCGGATCCGTCCGTGCCGAAGACATACTGCCAGCTCGCGCCCTCGTCGAGGTGCGCAAGGTTGACCTGGTAGGGATCGAGGCCCGGTAACAGCGGTGCCAAGAATGCGAACAAGGACACCGCGGTCAGGAAGACCAACGAGGCGAGCGCCAGCCTGTTGCGCAGGATCTCGCGGATGACCTGGCGGCCCCGGTTCGCTCGTTCGGGCTCGGCGGGGTTCCTTCTTTCCTGCAGTTCGGCCGTCACGATACCCTCACCCGCGGATCAGCAATCGCGTACAGGATGTCGGCGATCAGGTTGACGGTGATCACGGTCAGCGACACCATCACGATGATGGCCATCATCACTGCCGGATCGCCGGTCTGGGCCGATGAGACCACCAGCCGTCCCATACCGGGCCAAGCGAACACCTGCTCGGTGATCACCGCTCCCGCGACCAGGTCGGGTATCAACAAGGCGACCAGAGTGATCAACGGCAGGGACGCGTTGCGGATGCCGTGCCGCATCATGATGGCACGGCCACTGAGCCCCTTGGACCGAGCCGTGCGGACGTAGTCCGACGCCAGGACCTCCAGCATTCCCGAGCGGGCGAACCTGGCGAGCGGTGCGGCGTTGGCCAGACCAAGCACCAGCGATGGCAACAGGGCATGCTGGAACGTGCTGGCGACGGTCGGCGGCATGCCAGGCTCACCCATTCCACCGGCCGGCAGCCAGCCGAGCCGGACCGCGAACACGTAGATCAGCACCAGACCGAAGATGAAGGTCGGAGTGCTGACCAGAACCACGGCCGTACCGGTCAGAACCCGGTCCAGCGGACCGTTGGGGTTTCGTGCTGCGACGATACCGAACGGACCGCCCACGGCC
>JAEXCA010000260.1 GCA_023393755.1 Actinomycetes bacterium
CGGTTGGGCCGATACCGTGCTGGACGGCCGGGCCGGCGGTGGGCTGCGGCATGTGCTGCACGCCCTGGTCGCGCTGCTGCCGCACGACAGCGCCCAGGGCCGGGTGACCGTGCCCCAGGTCGCGGACGCGGCCGGCCTGAGCAAGCGCTGGACGTCGACCAGGCTCGCGATGCTGGTCGACCTGGGCATCATCGCCTGGTCGCCGGGCGGGGTCCGTCACGGCAAGCCGGAGCCCGGCTGGGTGCGGGTGTCGAAGACGGCGCTGTCGGCCCTGATCCGGCACGCCCGGGGGCACCTGGACCGCCGGCGGCGTCAACGCCGGCTGGACACCCGCGACCGGCTCGACCGGGCGGGCATCCGGCACGCCAAGACCCGCCGAAGAGCCCGATCCCCCTTGTCACCCCATGTGGAACTCAGTGCACCCCTCCCCCTAGAGGGAGAGGAACCGGGACGCGGTTCCGCGCCCGACAACCACCATTCCGACCCAGGAGTTGCCATGCCCGAGCCCGTCACGCCCTGCCGGATCTGCCAGCGCACCCCCGAGCGGTGCGAGAGGTCTCAACGGAGGGTGCCTGTCGGCACCCGCCACCGTTACGAGGCGTCCGCTCCCCGGTCCCACCAGCTGGTCATGCCCACCCACCCCGGGCGCCACCCGGGTCAACCGGCATCGAGGATGCCGTGGCGTCAGCTGGTCGCGGCGGTCCAGGCCGAGGCTGCGGTCCTGCCGTTCGACGAGTCATGAGCGGCGGCCTGGCCTGGTTCGACGAGTTCGCTGCTCAGTCCGACCAGCTGACCCACACGTCCGACCAGCTGATCCGCCAGCTGCGCACCCAGCGGCAGTCCGATGAGGTGGCGGCTGCGAGCAGCGCGGCCGTCCGTGCCCGGGTCGCGTTGCGGGAGCTCCAGCGGCTCGGCCTGGCAGCTGGAACTCGTCGTGGCCTGGGCTGACGGCCGCACGATCCACGCCCTGGCCGACCTGGTCACCGGCACCTACGGGTGGCGGTGCTGGCTGTGCTCCGAGCCGATCAGCCCGCTGGTGTCTCGCCGGCATCGTCGAGGCCTGTCGATCGACCACCAGGTGCCGAGGTCGAAGGGCGGCACGGACGCGATCGAGAACCTGCGGCCGGCCCACCTCGGATGCAACAGCCGGCGCGGCAACCGGCCGCCGGCGCCGCCGCCGGCGCGCACGCCGGTCGAGGCGCCCGGTTTTTTCCGTCCCTACCCCCACGCCGACCCCGCCCTCCGTCGTGATTCTCTCTCAAACCGTCCAGAAAAAAGCCAGGAAACCCGGAAATGAATCAAGACGCGCTGATTCCGTCAGGAATAGCAGGAATGCCGAAAAGCGGCCTGGCCGAGGTCGCGGAAAAGCACGTCGCCCGGCTCCGCGAGATGAATGTGCTGCGTCCTGAGCACGAGCTCAGCGCCGCCCTGGTGCTGCACCTGGCCCAGATCGCCGGCATGACCGCACGCGGGTACGCCGCCGCCCAGGTGGCGCGCGAGCTCCGCGAGGCGATCGCCGCGTTGCCCGTCCCGGAGGAACCCGACGAGGGCGAGGACGACCTGGCGGCCGCGCTGGAGGGGCTGGTCCGTGCCACCGATTGACCTCTTCCGCTACGCGACCGCCGCGACCCCCGGCGCCGTGCACGAGCAGGACGCGCTGCGCGCTATTGCCCGCATGACCGGCACGCCTTTTATGCCGTGGCAGGACCACGTTGCGCGGGTCTCGACAGAACATCATCCGGAAATCCCGAACCAATACCGGTATCCGATCGTGATTGTCACCGTGCCCCGGCAGGCCGGCAAAAGCCAGGAATTCACCGTGGTGCAGCTGGAGCGGTCGGTTCGCCGCCGCCGGCACCTGACCTACACCACCGCCCAGACCGGCCTCTCGGCGCGGGACCTGTGGCGCACCGGCGTGCTGGCCGTGGTCGACCCGCCGACCGCTGACGAGCTCGGCACCGAGGTCAACCGGCTCCTGGCCCGCCGGGTCCGCAAGGTCAGCAACGGCGCCGGCGATCCCGGCGTCCGGTTCACCAACGGGTCGTTCATCGCGCCGTACGCGCCCGGCCCGAAGGCCCTGGACGGCAAGCGCAAGGTCGGGCTCCTGGGCGTCGACGAGGCGTTCGCTTTCGACGACGCCGGCGGGTCGGCGCTCATGGGCTCGATCGGCCCGACCCAGACCGTCGCCGAGTGGCGGCAGCTGTGGATCTTCTCCACCAAGGGCGGCCGGCGGTCGACCTGGTTCAACGAGTGGCTCCGCAAGGGCCGGCTCGCCGTGCTCGACCCGGACGCCGACATCGCGTTCTTCGAGTCCTCGGCCGAGCCCGGGTGCGATCCCGAGGACCCCGCCAGTCTGGCGTTCCACCCGGCGATCGGGCACACGGTCACGCTGGCGTCGCTGTGGGCCGACCGGTCGAAGTACAGCCTGGTGGAGTGGAAGCGCGGCTACCTCAACCTCGACGCCGAGGACGACGCGACCGCCTACGAGCTCGACCCCGAGGTGCTGAGCGCCCTGGCCGGCGTCGACCCCGCCACCATGCCCGCCCTGGCCGACGTCGCGATCGGCGTCGACCTGGCCGTC
Organism: Actinomycetes bacterium; assembly: GCA_023393755.1. Taxonomy (GTDB): domain Bacteria; phylum Actinomycetota; class Actinomycetes; order Propionibacteriales; family Propionibacteriaceae; genus Propionicimonas. Next base: position 2,582 of record JAEXCA010000260.1, read on the forward strand.
GACCGCAGCGCCGCCACGATCATCGCGGCCTGGCCCGACCCCGACCAGCCCAACGCCGTCCTCGTCCAGGTGCTGGCCAGCCGGCCCGGCATCGGCTGGGTGCCCGACGCTCTCGACGACCTCCGCCGCGCCGGCGTCCGGTTCATGCTGGCCGACCCGACCGGCCCGACCCGGTCGCTGATCGCCGATCTGGCGGCCCTGGACGACCCGATCTACCTCACCGTCCAGACCGCCCGCGACTACGGCTCGGCGTGTCAATGGACGCTTGACGCCGTCGCGGCCGGCCGGCTCCACCACGACGGCACCAGCACCCTCGTCGAGCAGGCCGCCGCGCTGGTCACCCGCAACCTCGGCGGCGTCAAAGCATTCGACGCCGACCGGTCCGAGGGCCAGATCGACGCGCTGCGGGCCCTCGCCATCGCCGCCCACTACGCCGCCACCCGCCCACTCACGATCCAGGTGTTCTGATGCGCATCACCATCGACCGAGGCCACCACACCCGCCTGCCGCTGTGCTCCTGCGGCTGGCGAGGCCAGACCACGACCAGCGAGCAGTCGGCCCGCCAGCAGTGCGTCGACCACGAGCTCCGCGTGCACCCCGGCTCCCACCGGGCCCGCAACGCCGCCCGGCAGAAGCGCCACCGACTCGCCGGCGATTCGCGGAATGTCACACCCCCTGCCCCACCATCGCCCACATGCCGAACCCGATCGCCCGAGCCGCCGCCGCTCTCGGCCTGATCGTCCGCGACGATCCCGCCCCGCCGGCCGCCCCGATCACCATCCCAGCCCGCGACCAGATCGGCCCCGACTCCGCGTTGAGCATGATCGCCGTCTACCGGGCCGTGCAGCTCCTGGAGCTCGGCGTCGCCGGCCTGTCCATCGACGTCTGGCGCGGTCGGCAGCTGCTCGACCGGCCCTCGCTGATCCGCAAGCCCGACATCGACATGCGGCTCCGCCAGTGGCTGAAACTGAACATCGGCTCGCTGGCGCTGCGCGGCAACGCCTACTGGCGGATCAAGACCAATGACCAGGGCGTGACCGCCAACGTCAAGGTCCTGCCGCCGCACAAGTGCTCACTCCGCAAGGACGGCACCCTGTCCGTCGCCGGCGAGGCCCGGCCGCTGCGGCCCGACGAGTTCCGCCACCTCGGCCTGCTGCGCATCCCCGGCCGGCTCGACGCGCTCGGCCCGATCCAGGCCGCCCGCGAAGAGCTCGCCGGCGCCCGCGAGGTGAGCCGCTACGGCGCCGAGTTCTTCAACTCCGGCGACGTGCCCACCGGCCTGCTGACCTCCGACCAGCCGCTCACCAAGGCCGAGGCCGACCAGGCCAAGGCCGCCTGGCAGGCCCGCGAGAAGCGCGAGGTCGCCGTCCTGGGCAAGGGGTTGAGCTACAGCCCGGTGCTGCTGTCGCCCGAGGACGCCCAGTTCATCGCGACCCGCCAGTTCGACACCACCGCGATCGCCCGACTGTTCGGCGTGCCGGCCCACCTGCTCCTGGCCGTCATCGAGGGCAAGTCCATGACCTACACCAACATCAGCCAGGCCGACCTCACGTTCGTCCGCTGGTCGCTCGGCGACTACTTCGGCGAGATCGAGGACGCCCTGTCGTCGGTGCTGCCCGGCCAGCAAGAGGCCCGGTTCAACCTCGACGGCATCCTCCGCCCCGACACCGCCAGCCGCTACGCCGCCCACCAGCTCGGCATCACCGCCGGCTTCCTGCTGCCCTCCGAGGCCCGCGACATCGAGGGCCTGCCCGAAATCCCCGGCATCGACGACCGGCCCCGCCCCACCCAACCCGCACCCGTAGAGGACCAAGCATGACCCAGATCCCCGAGCTCCGGCACGCCATCATCGAGGTCCGCGCCGGCGACACCGACTCCCGCGAGTTCACCGGCATCGGCGTTCCCTACGGCGACGTCGTCGAGTGGTGGTCGAGCTTCTTCGAGTGCTTCGACCCCGGCAGCGTGCACCTGGCCGACGACGTCCCGCCCCTGGTGCTGTGGCAGCACGACAGCAAGATGCCGATCGGCACCATCCTCGCCGGCCGGGACACCGCCGCCGGCTTCGAGATCACCGGACGGCTGTCGACCACACCCGACGCCCAGACCGCCTACACCCTGCTCAAGGACGGCACCGTCACCCGTCTGTCGATCGGGTTCATCCCGCGCGCCTGGGAGGACGTCGTCGTCGACGGCGTCACCACCCGCCACTACACCGACGTGATCGCCCGCGAGTTCTCGCTGGTGTCGTTCCCGTTCTACCCGACCGCATCCATCACCGACGTCCGCAACGAACCCACAAAGGAAGGACCGGCTATGCCGACCGACACCATCACGCCCGAGGACCTGACCGAGGTCCGCCAGTCCATCGAGGACCTGACCCGCAGGTTCGACACCTTCACCCCGACCCCGCCGACCCCGCCCGTCGACAACCGCAGCGCCGGCGAGGTCCTGAAGGCCCTGGTCGCCGGCGACAGCGACACGATCCGCGCCTACGAGGAGATGCTGGAGCGCGCCTACGAGGGCGGCACCAGCGCCGACGCGATCCTCAAGCCCGGCTGGGTCGGCAACCTGGTGCGGATCTTCGACGCCAGCTCCGGCGTTCTCGCCGAGACGTTCTCCACCGGCCCGCTGCCCGACGCCGGGATGAGCATCGAGTTCGCCGAGCTCGACACCAACTCGATCGCCGTCAACGAGCAGGCCGCCGAGGGTGACGACATCACCATGGGCAACGTCAAGATCACGACCCGCACCGCGCCGGTCAAGACCTTCGCCGGCGGCACCCAGCTCACCCGGCAGGAGATCGAGCGGGCCACCGTGGGCGTCCTGGACACCTCGCTAGAGGCGCTGGCCATGGCCGCCGGCATCCGCAAGAAGCTCGTCCTGCGGGCCGCCTACAACGCCCTGGTCGCGCAGCGCCAGGCGATCGCCGACGACGCCGGCGTGCTGCCCCTGGGCGCCACCCTGGCCGCCAGCACCGTCGACCACTGGGAGAACCTGCTGATCGACGCCGCGATCCGGTTCGAGCTGAACGGCCTGCCGCTGGAGAAGCTGCTGGCGTCCAAGACCGTGTTCAAGAAGCTCCGGTCTCTGACCGTGGCCGGCGAACGTGTGTTCAAGGTCGCCGAGGACAATCACTCCGGCACGCTGAGCCTGCCCGGCCTGTCCGGCCAGTTCGCCGGCCTGCCCGTCCGCCTCGACACCGGCCAGCTGGCCGACGCCGCGACGTTCTGCAACAGCCGCGCGATCCGGCAGCGCGACAGCGCCCTGGTGTCGCTGTCCGACGAGAGCATCGTCAACCTGTCCAAGACGTTCGCGGTCTACCGGTACGGTGCCGTGGCGGCCGAGATCCCCGCCGGCGTCGTCCCGGTCAAGCTCGCCTGATCATGACCGACACCCCGATCGAGGCCCGCAAGACGGCGGCCGCCCTGGCGACCTACGTCAAGGCCGACGCCGGCGACAGCGCCTACGTGGCCGACTGCTGGGCCGAGGCCGTCCAGCTGGTCGCCGACTACGTCGGCGCCGTCCAGCTGCCGGCCACGGTCCTCGATCGGGCGATCCTGGAGGTCGGCAGCGAGCTCTACCACCGCCGGCAGGCGCCGAACGGCGTGGCCCAGTTCACCGGCCTGGACGGGTCGCCGATCCGGATCGCCCGCGATCCCATGGTCAGCGCCTACCCGATCCTGGCCCGCCACCTAGGGCCGGGGATCGCATGAGCCTGCACGACGAACGGCAGACGATCGCCGGCCTGCTCGGCGGCCACCCCAACGTCCCGGAGCGGGTCTCGCCGCCCGCCGAGGGCGCCATGACCGTCCTGCAGGCCGGCAGCCCGTACCTGACCCCCGGCAGCGCCTATGGCCGGTTCCTGGCCCGCTGGGAGGTCTTGGTGATCCTGCGGCCAGGAGCGTCGGCCACCATCCAGGACGAGCTCGACTCCGCCGCCGAGGACGCCGTCGTGGCCCTCGTCAACGGCGGCTTGACGGTCGAGTCCGTGTCGCAGCCCTACCCACTGGCCGCCGCCGGCGCCCAGTACCCCACTGTCCAGATCACCTGCACGAAAGAGATCGAGCTATGAGCAAGCGCATCAAGGGCCAGGCCCTCTCCCTCAGCTTCGACGGGGAGGACCACTGGGCCGACATGACCGAGGCCATCCTCGACAACGAGGAGGCCAAGGGCGACGTGACCACGTTCGCCGACGCGGCCGCCGGCGGCGAGGCCCGCCAGCACTTCATCTCCGTGACCGCCGTCCAGTCCACCGACCCGACATCGTTCTGGTCGATGGTGTGGGACTACTCCGGCGAGATCGTGCCCTACGTCTACGCGGTGCACGGCAACGCCGTCCCGGCCGCCGACCGGCCGCACATGACCGGCACGGTCAAGATCCCGCCCAAGCCGAAGCTGGGCGGCGGCGCCAACTCCACCTACACCTTCCAGGTGCGGTTCGACTGCCAGGAAGAGCCCACCAAGGTCACCGCGTAGTGCCGGACAACACCGCCGCCGTCCGGGTCGACGGGCTCCGCGAGCTCAACCGGGCACTCGGCAAGGCCCAGGCGGACGCGGGCGACCAGAAGGAGCTCATGCACGAGCTCGGGATGATCGTCGTCCGCGCCGCCCGGCCCCCGGTCCTCAACGGCGACCTGGCGGCGTCGATCCGCGCCGGCCGGGGCAAGACCAAGGCCGTGATCCGGGCCGGCGGCGCCAGGGCGCCCCACGCGGCCGTCCAGCACTACGGCTGGCCGGCCCACAACATCGAACCCAAACCATTCCTGACCGACGCCTTGACGTCGCGGACCGCCGAAATCGTCGAGGCATTCGACAAGGGAATGGGCGAAATCCTCAGAAAGAACGGACTGATATGAACATCAAGAACTTGACCATCGGCGAAATCGCGACCGTCGAGAAGCTCTCCGGTATCTCCCTCACCCAGATCAAGGACAAGACCGCCCCGAAAGCGCGGCTCATGATCGCGATTGCCTACGTGATGGAGAAGCGCACCAACCCCAAGGTCAAGGTGTCCGACATCGAGGACCTGGGCATGGACGCCGTGATGGCGATCGTCAAGCCCAAAGGGGGCGATTCCAAAAGTACCTAGCCGCCGGCGGCTCGATGAAATGGCGACCTTCGTCGTCAACCTCGGCTTTACGCCCGCCGAATACTGGGCGCTCACGATGGCCGAGCGGGACGCCATAGCACGAGCCTGGAACACAAAAGTCGCGAAATTGAGGAGATGAACATATGGCCGGCCAGCAGGTAGTCGTTTCGGTCCTGGGCGATATCCGCGACTACAACAAGAAGATGGCCGAAACCCAGGACGTCGCGGCCAAGACCTTCGCCGGCGTGGCCGGCGCGGCCGCCGGCTCGAAGATGTTCGACGCGCTGGCCGACCTCGGCGACCAGGCCCTGGAGGCGATGAAGGGCTACGGCGACCAGTTCGACGCCCTGTCCGACCAGCTGGGCGGCGACGCCGCGCAAGCCTTCGTCGACGGGTTCGCCGCCGAGGTGGTCGGGGCGAACATCCAGGAGGCCATGGGCATCGGCTCCGAGCTGGCCAAGACGATCACCGGCACCCTCGGCTACGCCGGCGACCAGGCCCGGGCCGTGACCGAGCAGATGACCCAGGGCGTGCTGGACATCGCCGCCTCGACCGACACCGCCGCCGCCGAGGTCACCACCGCCGTCACCAGCTTCCTGCAGGGCAAGGACAAGGCGCTGGCCAAGACCCTCGGCCTGGACGGCGACTACGTCCGGGGCCTGGTCCAGCAGAAGATGGCCACCGACAACCTGACCGAGTCGCAGGCCCGGCATGCCGTGCTGATCGAGATGATGGGCGACCGGGCCGGCGAAGCCGAGGCCGACGCCATGACCCTGTCCGGCACCCTCAAGGAGATGTCGGACGCGTTCGAGGACGGCGCCACCAGCCTCGCCCAGTCCCTGCTGCCCACCGTCCAGAGCTTCGCCGACTTCGTCAAGGGCACCGTCGTGCCGGCCGTGAAGAGCCTGTCGGACTGGATCCGCGACAACCAGGGCATGGTGGTCGCCCTGGCCACCGTCGTCGCGGTCCTCGTCGGCGGCTTCCAGGCCCTCTCAGCCGCCCTGACGATCGTCTCCACCCTCCAGGCCCTCGCCGGCGTCATGACGACCCTGGAGGTCGCCCAGAAGGCCTCAGCGGCCGCCCAGGGGCTGCTCAACGCCGCCCTGACCGCCAACCCGATCGGCCTGGTCGTCACCGCCGTCGCCGCGCTCGTCGCCGGCCTGGTCTGGTTCTTCACCTCCACCGAGGACGGCAAGCGCGCCTGGCAGACCTTCACCACCGCCCTGTCCGATCTGTGGCAGCGATTCGCCGGCTTCATGGGCGACACCTGGGCGAAGATCACCGGCTTTTTCGACGACGCCGCCAAGGCCGCCAAAAAGACCTGGGACGACCTGGTCAAGTGGTTTTCCGAGCTCCCCGGCCGCATCCTTCAATTCTTCGCCGATTCCGGCAAGTGGCTCCTGCAGGCCGGAAAAGACATTCTCGCCGGCCTGTGGAAGGGATTCGAAGAGGACCTGGACGACATCAAGCGCGGCGTTGTCGGATTCAAAGATCAGTTCGTGGGCTGGATCGAGGACGCTTTCGGCATCCATTCCCCGTCCCAGCTGATGTACGACCTGTTCGGGTGGCTTGCTCCTGGAGCAGCCGCTGCGATCGAGGACGGAATCGACCAGCCGCTGGCCGCCATGGCGAAACTTCGCCGGCAGGTAATCGGCGCATTCACCGGCATGGACGCCGACCTGGCCCTGGAAACCGTCCGCGCCGGCGGCACCGTGAATCTCTACCGGTTCGGCGACGTCGACGTGACCCCCAGCACCGAGCGTGAGGCCAGCGTCCTGGAGGAATTCGTCGCGATGCTTCAGCGCAAGATCAGAATGGGAGGCTGACCGTGCCGATCGTGTGGGGTGCGAAGGTCCGAGGCGTCCGCCACGGCATTGCCTGGGACGGTATCGAGACCTCGCCGGACGGGTCGCAGGCCCGGATGATCAACCCGCGGGTCCGAGTCGACCGGCCCGCCGGCTGGACCACCACCAACAGCGACCTGGTATTCGCGTCCGGCACGGCGCTGGACTACAAGAGCGAGTCCTGTGCGCTGTCGGGTGCTGGGGAACGCGACGCCATGACCGCCGTCGCCACGTGGGTGGCGCTGTACTACGGCGCGCCCCAAACCCGGACCGTCAGCTCGGACATCTACTGGTCCGACCCCAACAACACCGTGACCGAGCTGGACTTCGACATCGGCTTCCCTCCCCGGGCCTGGCAGGTACCGGAGGCTCCCGGGTGGGTCACCGTGACCCACAACAGCGACACCAACCACCTGGTCAAGTGGGGCAACGGTGCTACCAGCAGCGCACCGTGGGACAACGTCTACGTCGAGCGGCGCGAGTACACCGCCGCCGGGTGGGGTCCGTTCGTCGTGGTCGCCACGCTGCCCGGCTACGCCACCCAGTGGAGCGACACGACCACGGTGTTCGACCGGTCCTACCAGTGGGCAGTGCGGGCCGGCAACGCCAGCGGCTACGGCCCCTACGGGTACACCGACAACACCGCGACCAGCCCGGCCGCGCCGTCCCACCTGACCGTGGTCAAGTCCGGCACCACCATCACAGTGGGCTGGGCCAACGAGGCGGTGTTCGCCACCGCAAACCACATCGAGCACGCCGTCAACGGCACATGGGGAGCCGCTGAGGCGCTGACCGCCACCGCCAACAGCAAGGTCTACAGCGGCGTCGACCCGGCCGCGACCCACCAGTTCCGCATCCGCGCCTACAACGGGCTGTGGTCGACCTACACCCTGTCCGACGTGGTCACCGTGGTCGCGCCACCCCTGGCGCCCACCGTGGCCATCACACCCGCCGTGCTGGACGCGGCGCTGACCGCCCTGGCCGTGGCCTGGCAGCACAACCCGGTCGACCACACCGCCCAGGCCGGCTACAAGCTGCGCTACCGCACCAACGGGACCGGCGCATGGACCGAGCTGACCGGCACCACCGCCGCCAGCCGCACCCTTGCGGCGGGCACCCTGACCAACGGCACCACCTACGAGATCCAGGTCTGCACCAAGGGCGACGCGGCCGCCTACGGCCCGTGGTCGGCCTCCCAGCTCGTCACTACCGCCCCCACCCCGTCTGTCACCCTGCCCGCCCCCGACCCGGCTGTGAGCCGCCCAACACTGCCGTGGGCCTACGTCGGCGCCACCGGCCAGTCCGCCTGGATCGCCACCCTGTACAACAGCGCCGGCGAGATCCTGGAACAGCAGTCCGGGACCGGCGCAACTGCCGCCGTGACGTTCACCCACGTCCTCGATGATGCGGTCACCTACGTCGCCGGCGTCGCCGCCGCTGACGGGCTCGGCCTGTGGTCGCTGGAGGCCCGTACCACCTGGACGACCAGCCTGGCGCGCCCACCGGCCCCAACCATCACCGGCACCTGGGACCCCGATCGCGCTGAGACCACCCTGACCGTGGCCACCCCGGCCGCCGGCCCGGGCCAGAGTCCCGCGGTCAAGGTCGAGATCTGGCGCGACGGCGTCAGGATCGGCACCCTCGACCCAGACGACGTCCTGGTCGACAAGATCCCGCCGACCAACACCACGGTCACCTACGTCGCCCTGTCCTGGGCAGACCCGCCCACGTCAGCCAGCTCGGCGCCGCTGCCGATCGCGACGCCGAGCCCCGAGTTGGTGCTACTCAACGCCGGCGAGGACTGGAGCTTCCAGGCCCGCCTCAAGGCCAACCCGCGCGTGGTCGCCACCGTCCGGCGCACGAAGGTGCTCCACACCTTCGCCGGCGACACCTCAGCGACGGAGTTCGTCGGCCCGGAAGTAGCCCGCTCCTGGCGGATCTCCGGCGAGGTGGACGGCTACGGCCGACGGCCCGAACTCGGCGGCTGGCGAGCCTTCGAGCAGCTCGGCGAGATGCCCGCTCCGATCTGCTACCGCGACCTGCTGCGCCGCGTGTTCGGATCGATCAGTGAGGTCCAGATCGAGCACGACGCCCGGAACACCAAAGCATCGGTGTCCTTCACCCTGACCGAGGTCGGCCATGTCGGGTAACACCATCCAGGAGGACTACCGCTACGAACTGCTGGACAACCAGAACCGGGTCCTGCGCACCCTGGGCGGTGTGCAGCCCGGTGGACTGCTCGAGGAGTCGATCCACACCTCACCGCGGGCCGGCGCTTCGCTCAGAATCCGTCCTACAGAAGAAATCGACTGGTTGCGCCACCGCGTGCGGATCAACTACCTCCTAAACGGCCGCACAATTCCGCTCCTCACAGGGCTACCCGCCAGCCCCGGCGACGACGCCGACTCCACCGGCGTCGAGATGCAGCTCGACCTGTACGACCGGACGTCCATCCTGGACGGCGACAGCTACGGCGAGCCGTTCGCCGTGCCGCCCGGCGCCAACCTGATCGAAGCCGTGGCCAATGTCATTGCCTCGACCGGCGAGACCCAGATCTCCATCCCCGCCTCCCCGGCCACCACAGCCACCGGCATCGGATGGCCCTCAGCCACCACGAAGCTGGGCATCGTCAACGACCTGTTGACGGCCGCCGGCTACCTCACACTGTGGTGCGACGGGCTCGGCTGGTTCCGAGCCGAGCCTTACACGCCGCCCAGCCTGCGCCCCAAGCGGTTCACCTTCGCCGGCGCTGTGGGTGATCGCTACCTTCCCCGCGTCGGCCGGCAATTCGACCCGCTCGCGGTGCCGAACCGGGTTCGGGCAATCGCCAAAACGGATGGCAGCAGCGAAGCCGCCATGGCCGAGGCGATCGACGAACGACCAGCCAACCCGTTCTCCAAACTGAATCGCGGATTCTGGCGCACCTACACCGCGCTCGACATCGAGGCCTCCGACCTCGCCGGCTGGGCCACGCGCCGGCTCGCCGAGCTGCAGCAGGTCTACGAGGCGCACACCGTCACTCACGCATGGATCGACGCCGGCCTGAACGACGCCGGCCTGTACCACGGCCGGTTGGCGGTCCTGCAGAAGCGCCGCCAACGGCTCGCTGTTGGCGGCCTGGTCGTCTCCACCCTCCGGACGGTGATCTGATGGACCTCTTCGACAACCTGGGCCTGCTGGTCCCCGCAAAACCGGCGACCCCGACCCAGGAAACCTACTGGGCCACCGTCACCTCGACCACACCGCTCCGAGTGCGGCTCGACACCAAGACCGCAGACCTCGCGCTGCCGCCGGTCGATCTGGTCGGCAACCTGACAACCGGAGACCGGGTCCGCGTCGCACTGGACAACGGCCAGGCCTGGATCACCGCCCGGCGAGGCGGCGCCCAGCCCGTTGACACCGACTGGCAGCCGATCACCCCAGCGGCCGGCGCCTCCGTCTACAACGGCACCAACGTGCGAGCTCGCGGCGGGATCGCAGTCTGCCACGGCAGCTTCGTCGCCGCGTTCACCGCGGGCGTCCAGCGGCAGCTTGGCACCCTGCCCGCCGGCATCCGGCCGGCCACCACCCTCTACCTGCCCGCCATCACCTACGACGGCCAGTTCGGCCCGATGGTCCTCACCCCGGCCGGGCTCATCCAGATCACCCTCGGCGTCACAGGAGACCGCATCGTCTCCCTCGACAACATCACATTCTCACTCTGAAAGGACTCCCCGTGACCATTGCCCGCCTACAGAAGGCCGCCGACCTGCTCGCCGCCGCGAACCTCGGCTACGACCAGGCCGACCGCTGGTCGTTCTTCGACCGCAAGACCCGGACCCTGCGCCCGGGACGCGAGTGCGACTGCTCGTCCAGCTGCGGCGCGATCGCCGCGATCGCCGGCTACCCCATCGACCTGGCCGACCCGTTCTGGACCGGCAACTTCGTGACCCGGATGCTGGCCACCGGCCTCTTCCGCGCGATCCGGTTCACCACCCTGGCCAAGGTCAAGCCCGGCGACTTCGTCGTCGGCCCCGGCCACGTGGTCTTCGTCCGCGACAAGACCCGCTGGTGGTCGGCCGAGGCCGACGAGCGCGGCAAGTCCGCCGGCGGCCGGCCCGGCGACCAGACCGGACGCGAGACCCGCTACCGGGCCCCGTACGGCCGCGCGAAGGGCTGGACCACCATCGTCCGGCTGATCAGCCCCACCGTCTTCCTGCGGCAGGCGATCGACGCCTACGCCGCCGGCAAGTCCACCACCGAGCCGCTGCGCCTGCTCCGTCTCCGGGCCCCGTGGGACGGCCCCCGCTGGACCTGGCTGCTCGACACCTGGGCCCGGTGGGACCGAGGCGTCAACCTCACCTTCACCCCGCCGGCGCTCACCCCGGCCGGCCACGCCTTCGTCGTCCTCGGGTCCGCCCTGTCCATCACCGGCAAGCCGACCGAGAAGTACCGCCAGCGGCTCGCCCTGGCCGCCCAGGCCCTCCACCAGCACCCGGCGTCCAAGGTGCTGATCAGCGGCGGCGCGCCCCGCGCCGGCGTGACCGAGGCCGAAGCCGGCCGCCGCTGGCTGATCGACGCCGGCATCGACCCCGCCCGCATCCTCATCGAGGACACCAGCTCGTCGACCGTGGGCAACGCCCGGGCCTCGATCCCGATCCTCCGCCGCCACGCCACCAGCTACACGCTGGTGAGCCACGCGTCCCACCTACGCCGCGCCGCGATCCTCTTCGCCGCCCGCACCGTCCAGATCGAGACCGTCGAGAACCGCCACCTCGACCTGGACCTCGCCGGCCTGCTCGCCGTCGACGACTACACCCCCCGGCCCATCAAGCCCGCCCTGCCCGTCACCCCGACCACCCGACGCACCGTCGCCGGCGACGTCCGCGCCCTGCTCAACCTCTAGGAAGGAACGACCATGCTCAACCGCCTCGAAGCTGCACTCACCCCCACCCGCCGGAAATGGGCCTACAAGGTCTCGTGGGCCACCCTCGCGCTGTTCGGCACCTACGGCCTGCTCTCCGGCGAGCAGCTGACCGCCTGGGCCCTCCTGGCGGCCGCCGTGCTCGGCATGGCCGACCGGAACACCGACCCCTCAACCCCCACCGGCGCCCGCCGAGCAATCGAGGACGATCCCGAGTGAGCTGGATCCTCGACCTCGGCGGCATCCTCGCCGGCCTCGCCGCGATCCTGTCCGCCTGGTGGTCCCGCAAAGCCAAGACCGCCGCCGTCACCGCCGCCCAGCAGACCAACGGGCCCCTCAAAGCCCAGGCCGGTGTGCTCGACGTCATCCTCGACGGACAGCGATCACTCGGCCACCAGCTCGGCGAACTGCGCGCCGACGTGGACCGCATGGACAGCCGGCTCACCGCCGAAGTCGCCACCCTCCGCGATTTCACCATGCCCCCACCGCGACGCCCTGGTCGTCGCCGGCGCCGGCGAATCGCCGGCCTAACACGAAACCCCTAGTAAACGAGATACGGCCCGACATTCGCCACTCACGAATGCCGGGCCGTATTTCATCGATCTACGCTGCCGTCCAAGCGGTGGCCTCCCTCAACGCCACCGCGTCGACCTGGACGTAGATTCGGGTGGTTTCGGGCTTGGCGTGGCCAAGGAGCTCCTGCACGGCAGCGAGGTTAGCGCTCTGGGCATAGCTCCGGGTCGCGAAGTGGTGTCGCAACGTGTGCGTCGTCCACCCGATCGGCAGTGCCTCGGTTACGAGCTCGCCGATACGCCGGGGCGATAGGTGCCCCTCGATCGCCCCGGGGAAGCACCACCCGCCGTTCTCCTGGCACCGCCGCCGAACCCGGTAGGCGATGTCGGACGGCATGGGGACGATGCGCTCGTGCCCGCCCTTGCCGTGCACGACCAGGGCGTTGCCGTGCTGGTCCTGGAGCAGGTCGGCCCCGTTCACCCGCGAGATCTCGCCTCGGCGCAGCCCGCAGCGCCAGGCGAGGTTGATCGCGACCCAGAGTCGGTCGTCGGCACCGGCCAGGGCGAAGTCGATCGCCGCCTGTGGGGCCGGCCTGGCTGATCGCCGAGGCACCTTTACGATCGGCAGGCCGAGGGCCGGGTTCGTCGACGTTCGGCCGGTGAGGACCGCCCAGCGATAGAAGCCGACCATGGCGGCCCGCCATGAGCGCTTGGTCTCCTGTGCCCAGCTGTGACCGGCCATCCACCGGGCCAGGTCTTCGGTCGAGGCGGCCCAGAGGTCGAGGTCTACGGCCACGCGGCTCAGTTGGTACGTACGTAGGGTGACGGTGGTGCCTGGTCGACCAGCGGCCAGCATCCAGGTGCGCCACTCCTCAATCGCGTCCTGTGTAGTTGTCATGACCAGAGATCTACTTGCCCGGGCATTGCGCCGCTGGGGTTCCGCTGAGAGCGTTGCCCGTAGCGCTGCTGTGCCGCTTGGCGAGTGATCCCGAGCGCCCTCCCGATCTGTGCCCAGGACACCGACCGCGCCGCCCGCATGCCGAGCACGGCATCGTCGATCGCCAGGGTCAAGACCTCGTGCATCGCGACGAGCTCCGCCAGGTCCTCCGGGTCGGCGTCAGCCACCCGCCGGCCGTGTGACCGGATCGCCCGCCGGACGAACGCAGCGTACTCCGGAGTCTCCCGCTCGCGTTTGGCCGTCAACCGGCGCTTGACGCCCGCTGCCCGAGTCATGACCACATCACCCCGAGGTGGAAGCACACGACGCCAACTACTACCGCTACGAGTCGCCACGTCCAGGACACATCGCCACTCATCTCGCCACCGCCTCGGCGTGCACCTTGCGGTAGTGCCTCTTGAGCGCCGCCTGCGCGTTGGTCTTCGACGAGTAGGTGACTCCGAGCTCCAGGCCATAGCCGGTCTCCCCCGGGCAGTCCTCACACGTAGCGGCGAAGTGACAGAACCCCATGTCCTGAATGACCCCATAGGCGTGGGTGTTCTCATCGTCGACGACCCACACCGTCCAGACCCGGGCCTCAGACTCGAACCTCATCGCACCGCCGCCTCGACATCGAGGACGCCAGTCGCGGCAACGTGTACCATTGCGAGCAGCGCCAGACGAGGCAGCACCCGCGACTCATAACTAGCGGGTTCGGGGTTCGAGTCCCTGGCGGCGCACGGCGGGCCTCTCGCGAGGATATTCAGCGAGAGGCCCGTTGCTTTCCTCCCGGCCCGGCCCGGCCGTGCGGGACGAGGGTCTCAGCGGCGGACGATCGACCGCACCACCGCGAAGAAGGCCAGCGCACCGGCCACCGCCGCCGCGACCAGGCCGGCCCGCTGCACGTTCAGGGTGCCGTCCGGTTCGATGAACTGGGCCTTCACCTGATTCACCTTCGTGTCGGCGACATCGCGGACATCGGCCACCGCGCGGTGGGCGATCGCCCTCGGGTGCACCTCGTTGACCAGGCTGGCGATGTTGTGCGCCAGGCGGTCCCGAGCGGCGTCGAGGTCGGCCTCGATCTCGGCCCTGGTGCGGGTGGCCTCAGCCATGGTGTCCTCCGATCCGGGTGTCTGCCGCCACCCTATTCCAGCAATCCACCGGGCGCTGCCCCACGCCGGGATTCCACTGCGCCGCAGCCCCGATTCCGCTGCCGCGGAAGCACTAAGGTGAACGCATGGCCAAGCTGAACCCTGGAGACACCGCGCCCGCCTTCACCCTGCCGAACGCCGACCAGCAGCCGGTGTCGCTGGCCGACTTCGCCGGCGGACGGGTGATCGTCTACTTCTTCCCGGCCGCGCTGACTCCCGGGTGCACCATCCAGGCGGTGGACTTCGACGCCGCGCTCAGCGACCTGGCCAAGGCCGGCTACCAGGTGGTCGGCATCTCACCGGACAGCCCGGCCAAGCTCGCCCAGTTCCGGGAGCAGTCCCAGCTGAACTTCCCGCTGCTGGCCGACCCGGACAAGGCCGTGCTGAAGGAGTACGGGGCCTTCGGCACGAAGATGCTCTACGGCAAGCACATCGAGGGCGTGATCCGCTCCACCTTCGTGGTGGACGTGGACGCCGCCGGCGTCGGCACGATCGCTGTCGCGCAGTACAACGTCCGGGCCACCGGGCACGTCGCCAAGCTGCGCCGCGAACTCGGGTTCTGAGCGCCGGCCGATGGACCTGCGCCAGCTCACCGCCACCACTCGGGACGGGCTGCCGATCAGCCTGACGCCGTTCACCGGCGCCGACGTGGAACGGGTGCACGAACTCTGCCAGGATCCGGAGATCCAGCGCTGGACGACGGTCCCCAGCCCCTATCCACCCGAGGCCGCCGAAGGCTTCGTGAACGAGTACGCCGCAACGGCCTGGCGCCAGCTGGAGGCCGGAACCCTCAGCGTCGAGCAGGCGGGACCCGAACTCGTCTGGGGCGTCCGGGTCGGCGAGGGCTCACCGCTCACCGGCCTGTGGGGCAGCATCGGCCTGAAGCTCCATGGCGACCGTGAACTCGAGATCGGCTGGTGGCTCGGCGCCGGAGCCCGGGGACACGGCATCATGCGCGCCGCGGTCGCCCGGCTGGTCGAGACCGCCTTCTCACCGGAGGCCCCGCTGCGCGCGACCGCCGTCCACTGGTACGCGTTCCTCGGCAACCTGCCCTCCGCCGCGGTGGCTCAGCGCACCGGCTTCGGCTACACCGGGGTCACCGACCATCTCGGCCGCCCCCACTGGTCCGCGATCATCCACCCGGGCGATCCGATCGCACCCCGCGACGACTGGCCGGCGCTGGCCGACCAGGCCTAGGAGGCCTGGATCCGGGTCCGTAGGTCCACGGACGACGTACCGGAGAAGGGACTTGAACCCGACGAGGGCACTTCAAGTCTCCACTAGTGAGGCCGTGCTTTCAGCGTGCTGACAAGGTAGAATGGAGCAGAGCCTGATGCGAGTGCATACTCGTTTCTAGGCATGCAAACGGTACACAAGGGCCCGATAAGGGCCCGGGCCTTTGCGCTGAGAGTGGGAGAAGGGAATTGCCATGGCCCGACCCCGCAGCCGTTCGCGCACTCGATCGCGATGGGGAACTGTGCGGGTAAAGTCGTCCGGGAACTACCAGGCGAGCTACCGGCACGGCGGCGTTCCGGGCGTCACGCCGAGCATCAACTACCTCGCGCCGACCACGTTTCAGACCGAGGGCGATGCCAGGGTCTGGCTGGAGCTGGAGCGTCGCCTGATCGAGACAGATCAGTGGACACCGCCAGCCGAGCGGGAGTTGGCCCGTCGAGACGCGGCAGAGGCCTCGGCGAACCGGACAACGGTGGAGAGCTATGCCCGCCAGTGGCTCGAGAACAACACGGAGCTGCGGCCCTCCACCCGGGCACGGTACGAGAGCAGCCTGCGCTACTACATCCTGGCCGAGCAGCTGATCATCGGAAGCACGACCCGGTACCGGACACGTGTCGGGATCGGCGATGTTCAGCTGGATGAGCTGAGCCGCTCTACGGTCAACAACTGGTGGCAGGCGCTCCCGCGCAACACCCATCGACGTAGTTGCGATCTGGCTTACAACCTGAACCGCCTGTAACTCTTCTGTTGGCTGGCCTGGGGCTGGCTGGCAGGGTCGGTGTCGTGCTCGTCTGCGGGTGTGACTCGTGAATCGCCTGGCCCCCTGTTGGGGTGCCTTTGCCGGGATCTGT
>JAEXCA010000046.1 GCA_023393755.1 Actinomycetes bacterium
AAGCTGCGGTCGGTGCCGACGGTGTTGCCGGCCAACGGGGCGCGGCGGGCCTCCGGCACGAACTCGCGAACGTAGTCGAGCACCCGCACCTCCGCCTCGGGTAGCGGGATTCCACTTTCGAGCAGCGGAAGCAGACCGGACTTCTCGTGCATCTCCCGGACGAAATCGCCCATCTGGGCCAGTGCCTCGTCGCTCGGACGGATCACCACATCGACGCCGGCGCCGAGGACGTTGAGGTCCGCGTCGGTGACCAGGGCGGCGACCTCGATGAGGGCGTCCGCAGTCAGGTCGAGCCCGGTCATCTCGCAGTCGATCCATACCAGCAGGTCATTCACGGCCCCCACTGTATTGCGCCGCACCGGTCGGCGACGCCACGTCCGTCCCCCTCGGCCGCCGGCCGCGCCTCCCGGGAGCCGGCGTCCGCGCGGGATCGTGAGCGAGCCGCTGTCGCCCGTCCGCCGTTACGTCCTAGGGTTGACGCATCCGCCGACGTGGGTGGACGAGGAGGAAGAATGACCGGGCCGGCCGATCTTGAGGGCATCCTGCCCGACGCCGACGTGAACCTGCGAGAGTTCATCGATCAGCTGGTCGCCCAGGGCTACACCGTCGCCGAGGCCCAGGGGACGGATCCGCAACTCATCGATCCCGGCGGCCGCGCGGTGGAGACCTGGCGGGAGGACTACCCCTACGACGAACTGCTCGACCGGGACACCTACGAGCACGAGAAGTACCTGCTGCAGGTCGAACTCCTCAAGCTGCAGTACTGGGGCCAGGAGATCGGGCTGCGTCACATCATCGTCTTCGAGGGACGGGACGCCGCGGGCAAGGGCGGCACCATCAAGCGGTTCACCGAGCACCTCAACCCGCGGGCCGCGCGGGTGGTCGCTCTCGCCACCCCGACCAGCCGCGAGCAGGGGCAGTGGTACTTCCAGCGTTACGTCCAGCACTTCCCGACCGAGGGCGAGATCGTCCTGTTCGACCGCTCCTGGTACAACCGCGCCGGCGTCGAACGCGTGATGGGCTTCTGCACCAACGACGAGTACGAGGTGTTCATGAAGCAGGTGCCGGAGTTCGAGCGGATGATCATCGACGCCGGCATCCACCTGACGAAGTTCTGGTTCTCGGTCACCCAGCGCGAGCAGCGCACCCGGTTCGCGATCCGGCAGATCGATCCGGTCCGCCGCTGGAAGCTCTCGCCGATGGACCTGGAGTCATTGGGACGCTGGGACGCCTACACCGAGGCGAAGACGGCGATGTTCGCCGGCACCGACACCGATCACGCGCCGTGGATCACGATCCGCAGCAACGACAAGAAACGGGCCCGGCTGAACGCGATGCGCTACTTCCTGCGCCAGTTCGAGTACGAGGGCAAGGATCATGCGGTGGTCGATCAGGTCGACCCGCTGATCGTCCAGCGGGCTCGGGACACGGTCGGGGACTGACCGCCGCCGGCCGATGACCCCTCAACGCGAACCTCAGGCGGGATAGCCCTGCCAGCCGGAGTCCGTGCCGACCGCCCGCTCCCGCTGCCCACGAACATAGGACGCCTGCCCGATGTGCTGGGCGACCTCGATCACCACCGAGACCAGCCGGACGGCGACGGTCACCGGCGGATCCCAACGGGTGTCGATGATCCGGTCCAGTTCGTCCTGGCCGAGCCCTCGAATCACCTCGGCCGACATCGTCCAGACCGCGTCGGCGTAGCCGGTCAGCAGGCTGAGGTCGTCGATCTCGAAGTGGCCGACCTGGTCGCTGGTCATACCGAAGCCGACCGCGGACGGGAGGTACGGCAACCCGAACCGCTGCTCCCAGCCGTCGGCCAGCCAGACCTGCTCGCGTCCGCCGATCTCGGCGACATGGTCGTCCTGTGCCCGCAACAGGTGCCAGATCAGCCAGCCGATCGGGTTGGCGTCGGCGTCCGGCCGCCAGGCGATGTCCTCGGCGGTGAGCCCGTCCAGCACGGCGGGGATGAGCTCGTGGACGCGTTCCAGGGAATCGATGTAGACGTCGGTGGGCTGCATGAAGCCCATCCTTGCGGACGATACGATCGGACGGTAGGCCCCCATAGCTCAGTGGATAGAGCAGCAGCCTTCTAATCTGTCGGTCCCAGGTTCGAGTCCTGGTGGGGGCGCCCTGCCCGGGCCACGCCTGGCGCGGTTCGGTGACTCGCCGGGAAACCCTGGTGGGCAGCGTCCCGCGCGATGTCGTACAGTGCCTCACACGGGCTCCAGCGAACCGCTCCAGCCCGGACGTGCGTCGCCTGAGGTGGGCTCGAACATCCCAGCGGGCCACCCCGTGCTGTGCCGGAGCCGACCAGCGAGGCGGCCGGGCTGGCTGGAGGGAGGTGCGGCAGTTGGCGGAGGTGATCCGGAGCCGGCTGCTGAGCGTCCTCGACTCGCCCCTCCCGCTCCTGGTGGTCGAGGCGGTGCCGGGCGGGGGAAAGCGGACCCTGCTCAACCAGTGGTGCCGCGAGTCCAGCGGTGAGCGCCGGATCGTGGTCCGGGTCACCCATGCGACCACGGGCGCCCAGGTGCTGCACCTGATCCTCAGCGGGCTGCTCGGCCGGGCAGACGGGCCACCCACGCAGCTGGGTTCGAAATCCCTGATCGACGAGATCCGGCGGCAGGTTGCCCGGGGCCGCGGACCGCTGGCGATCGCGATCTCCGAGGCCGACAACCTCGAGCCGGCAGCGGCCGGCGTGCTGCTGCGACTGGTCGAGGACGACTCCCAACTGCGGCTGATCGTGGCCCAGTTCGATGGATCCGGGGTGGCGCAGATCGCGGCTCGCGCGGGTATCGCCCACGCGATCATCGACGACCAGGATCTGGAGTTCACCGACGACGAGGTGGCCGAGCTGCTGGCGGCGGAGCAGCTTTCGCCCATCCCGGGCGCCGCCGCAGCGCTACGCGAGGCGACCCAGGGCCACCCCGGTCTCACCGCCGCCGCGATCTCCGCCTTCCCGACCGAGGCCGAGCTGGGGACGGTGAGCCGCGGCTCGGTGCTGGCGGTGTTCCTGGCCGGCGGTGGTTCGGTCCCCTGGCCGTCGGGAGTGGCGCGGTTCGTGTCAGCCCTGATCGGCGTTCCGCGGTTCTCCGCCCAGCAGGCCGAGTTGATCACCGGCGACCCGCGGGCCTCGGTCCACCTCCACCGGCTGCGCCGGATCGGCCTGGGCGAGATGGCCTACCTTCCGGCGATCCGGCAGCGGGTCTTCTGCTGGGACGAGGCGGTCCGGCTCGGCATCGCCCGGTTCATCGAAGAGGTGGACGAGACGGCCCCACGGGTCGCCGAGGCCGTGCTCGCGGCCGCGCGGCAGACCCAGGACCGGGAGCTCGAGGCGGCCACGCTGGTGGCCACCGGGCGGTTGGCCGAGGCCGAACGACTCCTCGCCCGCTGGCTGTGGGATCTGTTGCCGGACGGACCGGCGCCGATCTGGCGTCCGCTGCAGCAGGTGCCACCCCAGGCGCTGGTGGACCATCCGGGGCTGCTGGCGATCCGGCAACGTGTGGGCGCGGCGCCCAGCCGCTCGCTGCCGAACGCGCTGATCGTGCTGGGTGACCGGACGGCGGCACTTTCGCCCCGGCAGCCCTGGCGACGGCTGGGAGCGTTGGCCCGGGGGTTCGAACTGGTACGTCAGAGCGGCGACGTGGATCAGATCGTGGGTGTCGCCGGACGGATCCGCGAACTGGTCGCCGAGTTGCTGGACGCCGCACCGCCGCCGGCGGATCCAGCGGTCTGCTCGGATCTGCTGCTGGTCACGCAGAGCTCGCTCCACGCCGGCAGCACCAGCTACGCCGCCGAGTTCGCCCGGCACGCGCTGGAGGCGATCGACCAGGATCCTCGACGTCTCGACCCCGCCGGCACCCGCAGGGCGTTCGCCGCCCGGGTGCTGCTGCTCTCGCATCGCGAACGTGGCCTGGACGATCCGGTCGGTCTGGCCGAGATGCTCTCCGGTGGCGAGTACGTCAGGGAGGCGGACATGGTCGCCGCCCTGCTGGCGATGACCTGGGGAGCCCTGGACGCCGGGAGGCTGGCCGACGCCGAGGCCTACACCCGGCTGGCCACGACCCGGGTGGCCCGGCCCGCCGACTGGCCGGCGCTGATGTTCTACCGGGCGATCGTGCTGGGAGTCTCCGGCCGGTCGACGGAACTGGAGACCCTGCTGCAGCGGTACGAGCAACTGAGCAGCTGGCGGCAGGCACCCGATCCCCGTCCGACCTACGAGGTGACCAACCGGCTGCTTCACAAGGTGCTGGGCCGGGAGCTGCCGTCGCCCAACTACCTCGCGGTGGACACCACCGCGGGCCGCTCCGGGTTCGCGCCCCGGGTGGATCACCAGCGCTGGTTGTTCGAGGCGCTGGACGCCCTGCGGACCGGACGGAGGAGCGAGGCCCGCATCTGCCTGGAGAAGGCAATCACGGTGCTGCCCTCGCATCCGCTGGCGCCGCTCATCCTGGCCCACGCCTCGCCGGACGAACTCCGCCGGCTGAGCGGGCTGCTCGACGGCCACCCTCGT
The DNA here is from genome assembly GCA_023393755.1 of Actinomycetes bacterium. GTDB lineage: Bacteria > Actinomycetota > Actinomycetes > Propionibacteriales > Propionibacteriaceae > Propionicimonas. The sequence continues at coordinate 4,514 of JAEXCA010000046.1, forward strand.
GCCGCCGAGCTGCATCTGGAGTACGCCGACGAGTACGCGGCGACCAGCGTCGAGGTGGCCGCGACGCTGTCCGACCGGGAGGTCGAGGTGCTGACGTTGCTGCGTCACGGCGCCACCAACCAGCAGATCGCGCAGCAGCTGTTCGTCTCGGTCAACACGGTGAAGTTCCACCGGGCGAACCTGATGCGCAAGCTGGGCGCCAGGAGCCGTGACGACCTGCTCACCGCCGCGTCCAGCATGGGGCTGTAGTCCGGGCGCTCGGCTTGAGGAAACGCCGACGATGTCGACGGCAGTCGTCCAACAGCGCTCCCTACGCCTGGTCCCCTCCAGGTATGACTACCCAGGGGTGGCTGTCTCACTCTGTTGACTACCCACTGGGGTGGTTTTCGGGGTAGGGGCTCGATCGTTCCGGGCTCTCACGAAAGAGTGGGAGCGCTCAAGAGGGCACCTGTTGCGCTGCACGCGCGACGACCCACCGGGTAACCCCCCACCTGTTCAGGAGTTCAGTTGTCGAGTAGAGCCGACGTCCGCCGTCAGCGACCCGGTGCCCTGCGCCGCACTGTCGCTGGTTTCCTCAGCCTCATCCTCGCGGTCTTCGCCATCGCCATGGGCGCTCCGACCGCCTCCGCTGCGCCCCCCGGAATCACGGCGGAGCTGCAGTTGAACGGCACGACCTACGAAGGCACTCCGGTCGTCCAGGAGGGCGACGAGATCAGCCTCCGGGTGCAGTACACCAATGAGGTCACGCCCGGTTCCTCGGTCACCTTCGAGCTGGGCACCGGTGTGACCCTCTCCGGCGTCCCCAGTGGCAACACCGCCATTGCGAACGTCTCCCAGAGCGGGAACTCGGTCACCATCACCTTCGCCGATCCGTGGCCGCCGGAGGTCAACCAGGGTGTGTTCGACCTGGACTTCACGGTGGACAGCGTCACGGCGAGCGCACCGGGCCAGATCACCTGGGAGATCGACGGTGAGCCGTCCTCGGTGGACGTCATCATCCGCAACTCCGGTGACGAGTTCGCCAACGTCACCAACGGTCAGAGCAAGAACCTCAGCCCGGATCTCTACACCGCCAACATCACCACCACCCAGGCGGGCGTGGTCACCGTCAACCCGAACATCATCGGCGCGGCACTGACCACCTACACCCTGCGGGTGACCAACGCCGAGGCCCGCAACGGCCTGGTGATCGGCGACACGCTGCCGGCACCGCTGGCCTACCTCGCGGGATCCTTCAACGCTCAGCTGACCACCTGGGACGCGAACGGCCTCAACCGTCAGACCAACGCGTTCCCCTACACCCCGACCATCACCGGCAACACCTTCACCAGCACGGTCGATCTGCCGGCGGAGTCGATCCTGGTGATCACCTACCAGGTGACGATTCCGGACGAAGCCGCCCGGGCGGCCCTGCAGACCGAGCTTCAGGCCGCGGCTGACGCGCTGGGTGGGAATCCCGGCAACTTCCTCGTCAACAAGGTCAACACTGCCACCTTCGGGACCGAGTCGCGCGATGCGACCTTGCGCGTGCGGGGGACCGTTCCGGCCGCGCCGGGCCCCGTTCCGGGCAACCAGTTCGGCAAGACCTCCGACTGGCAGACCCAGGAACTGTTGGCCAACGCCGACGGCACCCTGACCCCGCCGGAGGACATCACCTACACGCTGCGGGCGAACCTCGGCGCGTGGGACAACAGCGGTGGCAACTTCAACCTGACCCGCAATGTCGTGATCCGCGACGCCCTGCCCACGCAGGCCAGCTGGAACACGGCGGCGTCCGACTTCATCACCCTCACGTCGGCTGCCGGTCCGATCACCACGCTGACCCCGGCGGCGGCGAGCGTGACCTGTGACGACGCCACCTTCTCCGACAACGCCTACGTCGGCCAGTACTGCGTGAGCGGCCAGACCCTGCTGATCAACGTCGGCCAGGCCACTGCCACCAACCTCACCATCGCTGCCAGGGCTCAGGTGACCACTGTCACCGGCCTGCCCGTGGACGGCACGTCGCCGATCGCGGGCGGCACCCGCTACCGGCTGCGCAACACGGCTGACTTCCTCTACCGTTCCGGCAGCCCGTACACCGCGACCCGCGACGCCTTCCTGGTCACGCTGCCCAGCGAGACCGGGGGCGGCCTGAACGACAGCTCCGCCTTCGAGAAGACCGGTTCGCCGGCCAACCCGCGGGTCAACCCGGGCGAGCGGGCCACCATGAACTACGTGTTCCGGGTGCAGGACGGCAAGGCCATTCCGACCCTGCCCGGTCAGTCGATCGACGTCCGGGACACCCGGATCATCGATGAACTCGACCCGGAGTACTTCGACATCGCCGATCCGCAGTTGATCGCGAGCCTGACCGGCACCTACGGAAGCACCGCGCTGACGGCCGCAGACTTCGTCACCAGCTTCGCCGACGGCGATCTGGTGGTCGAACTGAGCCCTGCCGGCGAGGCCAAGGCCGGCACCCGTGGCCAGTTGCTCACGGTCAACCTCGCGCTGCGGACCCGTCCGTTCGTGGGCAAGGAGACCCTCTCCATCACCAACCGGGCCAACCTGGCCGGTGCGAACGGCCAGACCCTCTACTGGTCGGAGGACCGGAGCGAGGCGACGTCCTTCGGTGACGAGGCCGAGGTCCGCAAGACCCTGTTCGACACCGGCGACGACGACTGGGTGCGCACGCTGAGGGCGCGCCGGAATGCCGACGGCACCCTGGCTCAGGGCGTGTTCACCTACCGGGTCGAGTTCATTCCTCGCGGTTCCTACGACAACGTGGTGATCGCTCCGGTGAACGACGTCCTGCCCTCGGGAGTCACCTTCCTGGGCTTCGTCACCGAGGCCAACGCGGGCACCGGTGCGAACCCGCAGCCGGGTCCGATCGACATCGGTGGCAACATCGAGGCGACCTACACCGCCGGCGTGGTGACCCTGCGCCAGCAGACCGGCACCCGGCTGGACGCGGACGACCCGATCGTTGCCTACTTCGCTGTCCGGGTGGACGATCCGTCGGCCACCGTGCCGATCGTGAACACCATCGGTAGCAGCCAGGCGATCATCGTCCCGGTCTCCTACGCGGTGGGCGACTACGTCTGGATCGACACCGACAAGGACGGCGTGCAGGACGCGGGTGAGCAGGTTCTCGCCGGCGTCAAGGTCGAACTGCTGAACGGCTCCGGCGCCGTGGTGGGCACCACCACGACCGATGCCCAGGGTCGCTACCTGTTCGACGAACTCCCGGCCGGCACCTACCAGGTGCGGTTCACGCTGACCGACGAGCAGGCCGCCCGTTACTCCTTCACCGGTAACGACCGGGGTGGCAACGACGCGACCGACTCGGACGCTGCGGTGCAGGCCGACCCGCGGGTCGGGCTGACCCGGCAGTTCGTCCTGGACGACACCAACACCGCGCTGACCACCACGTACGACCGTCAGGTGCGTGCCTCGGAGGGCATCGACCCGACCTGGGACGCCGGTGTGGTGCTCAAGTCGGTGTCGGTCGGTGACTACGTGTGGGTCGACAACAACCGCAACGGCCGCCAGGATCCGGGCGAGCCGGGCATCCCGGGCGTCGTCCTGCGGGTGGTCGGTCCGGACGGACAGCCGGTGGTGGACGTCGACGGCAACCCGGTCGGCCCGGTGACCACCGGTCCGAACGGCGAGTACACCTTCACCAAGTTGCCGGCGCTCAGCGGCAATCAGACCTACACGGTGCTGATCGACCGGGTGGCGTCGGAGGTCGCGCTGCGGCCGTACGTCCCGACCACGGCGAATCAGGGTGACCGGGCGGGCGACTCGTCCACCTGGAGCGCCTCGACCGTGCCGGGCGAGTTGCACAACGACGGCGATCGCGATCCGACGCTGGACTTCGGTTTCGTGTTGGACAATGTCGCCGGTGACGGCGATGAGGAAGGTGACGAGGACGAGCTCGCCCAGACCGGCGCCAACCCGTGGCTCCCGATGGGGCTGGGTGGCCTGCTGGTGACGGCCGGCCTGGTGCTGGTGGGTATCCGCCGGCGGTCGGGACTCGTCTCCTGACGATGGTCCCCGGGCCTGCGGCCCGGTCCGTTCGCGGGCCGGGCTGACCAGCCGGGGAAGGTCTCGCAACGGGGGTGATGGCTACGGCCGTCACCCCCGCTGCGTCATTCAGTCTCAACCTGTCCTGCAGAGCTGGCGCCTTCTGGCGGGCGACCACCTGACCCGGCCGACGCCGAATCCTAGACTGGGCAGTGGGGGAAGGATCGGGGATGAGGGGAGTCGCCCAGCGGCTTGTGCAGAGCGGAGTCGTCGAAGCGGAGTTGATGTCCGCCGCGGCCTCGCGATTTGGCGACACCTCAGAACTCCACCGCCACCTGGTCAGCAGCCGGCTGGTCACCGAAACCCAGATCGCCCAGGCGATCGCCGCGGAGACCGGCTATGAGTTCCACGATCTGACCGACGCCCAGCTCGACCCCGATGTGGTGGCGCTGCTTCCCGGGCATCTGTGCCGCCGCTACCAGGCGATCCCGATCGAACGACTGGACGAGGAGCTGTCGTGGGCGCCGCCCCCCGGGGGCGGCGCCCGGGCCCC
>JAEXCA010000094.1 GCA_023393755.1 Actinomycetes bacterium
TACCGGGCGCCCCGCGCCACTATGTGGCAAAACCTGCACCTGGCTACTGCCAGGCGCCCCGCCACATCACCCGGGAGGCATGCAGGGCGTCGTCCAGCACCACCAGGTCGGCTCGGTTACCGGGCGCGATCCGGCCGACCGAGTCCAGTCCCAGGTAGTCGGCGGGCACCGTCGAAGCGGCGCGCACCGCGTCCACCAACCCGACTCCGGCAGCGACGCAATTGCGCACCGCCTGGTCGAGCGTCAGCGTCGAGCCGGCGATGGTGTCCAGGCCGGCCAGGCGGGCGACGCCGTCGCGCACCTCCACCGCGAGTTCACCCAGGATGTAGTCACCGTCGGCGTGGGCGGCGGCCGCCATCGCGTCGGTCACCAGGGCCACCCGGCCGGGCACCGTCGCCATCACCCAGGCCACCAGTTCGGGCCGGACGTGGACCCCGTCCATCACCAGTTCGACGGTCACCCGTGGGTCGCTCCACAGCGCGAGCACCGGGCCGGGGGCGCGGTGCTTCAGCCCGGGCATGGCGTTGAACAGGTGGGTGGCACCCCGCGCTCCGGCCTCGATCGCGGCGACCGTGGTGTCGTAGTCGGCATCGGTGTGCCCGACCGCGGCCAGACAGCCGGCCTCGACCATCAGCCGGATCGACTCCAGCGAGCCGGGCCGCTCCGGTGCGATGGTGGCCATCCTCACCGTGCCCCGCCCGGTCTCCAGCAGCGCTGCGACCTCCGCCGGCTCCGGGTCGACCAGCAGCCGGGGTGGGTGCGCTCCCTTGTACTTCTCCGCCAGCCACGGCCCCTCCAGGTGGATGCCCAGCAGTTCGCCGGCCTCGACCAGGTCGGCCAGGCAGGCCACCTGGCGATGCAGGTCGGGGTAGGCGCCGGTGACCAGGGAGGCGACCATCGAGGTGGTGCCCAACCGGCGGTGCGCGGCGGTGGCCACCAGCGCGGTCTCCGGATCCTCGGTGACGAAGGACGCTCCCCCGCCGCCGTGGCTGTGGACGTCGACGTAACCCGGGACCAGGATGCCCTCGGTCGCCAGATCCGCCGGCCGCGGCGGCTCGCCGGTGCCGATCGCCGCGATCCGCTCGCCGTCCACCTCGACCCACCCGGCGGCCAGTTCGGTGGCGTCGCCCAGCAGTGCGCGCGAGGCGCTGATCAGCATCGCCGTCCCCTAGATCTCGAGCCGCTGCCAGTCGGGCAGATGCCGGTAGGTCTCCTTGTAGTACTCCCGCATGGTGAGCTGCCCGGCGGCCGCCTCGTCGATCACCACGGTGGCGTGCTGGTGCAGTTGCAGCACCGATCCCGGGCACATCGCGGTGACCGGTCCCTCGATCATCGCGGCCACGGCAGCGGCCTTGCCCTCGCCGGTGGCCATCAGGACGGCGTTGCGGGCATCGAGGATGGTGCCAAGCCCCTGCGTGAGGCAGTGCCGCGGGACATCGTCGATCGAGTCGAAGAAGCGGGCGTTGTCGGCCCGGGTGCTGGCCGCGAGGGTCTTGATCCGGGTGCGCGAACTGAGCGAGCTGGTCGGCTCGTTGAACCCGATGTGGCCGTTCGAGCCGATCCCGAGGAACTGGATGTCCACCCCGCCGGCGGCCCGGATGGCGGCCTCGTAGTCCTCGCCGGCCGTGCTCAGGTCCTCGGCGAAGCCGTTCGGGACGTGGACCCGCGCCGGGTCCAGGCCGAGCGGTACGGTCACCGTCCGGTGGATCACCTCGTGGTAGCTCTCGGGGTGACCCTTGGCGATGCCGACGTACTCGTCCAGCGCGAAGGCCGAGGCCTCGGAGACATCGAGTTCGCCCGCGGCGATCAGCTTCGCCAGCTCGTGGTAGGTCTTCACCGGCGACGACCCGGTGGCCACCCCGAACACGACCTTCGGCCCGATCGCCCGGGCCAGCCTGGCGGCCTTGGCCGCGGCAACCTCGGCGACCTTCTCCTCGTTCGGGCAGATGATGACTTCCATGGCTCTCTTTCCGGTCAGCGGGCGGGACGGGTGATCTTGATCTTCTCACGGGCCTGGGATTGCTGCTCCCGCTTGAGCGCCTCCTGCTCGGCCTTGAGTTCGTCCATGTTGAAGGTCCCCCGCAGCAGGATGAACACCACCCCGGCGATCCCCAGCGACCAGGTGTGGGGCGCCCCCATGATCAGTGGTGCGGTGATCACCACCACCACGTCGATGCCACGCAGCAGGTTGAACATCAGGGTGGGCGGCATGGCGCCGCCCGGGGTGGCCATCATCGGGACGCCGAAGTCGGGCCGCTTGGCGGTCACCCAGCGCACCGCGCCGAACAGGCCGGCGATGCCGACCACCAGGGCGGTGAGCGCGCCGCCGGCCGGCGGCAGGTCGGCCCCGGTCCGCGCGATCCCGATGAAGGCCGGGGTGGTCAGCGCGCCCCAGCCCAGCGCCAGGACGGCCGGGACCAGCATGGCGGCGGTGCGCAGCGTTGAGGTCTTGAACGGCAGCGAACGCGCCATGCCGCCGGTGCGGGTGAGCACCCGCAGGCCGCCGAGGAAGGGCACCAGGGCGATGAACAGCGCCAGGCCGCTGAGCAGCGGGTTCAACTCGGTCATCCGCAGCGCGTCGACCGCGTAGGGGACGACCAGGCTGACCGCGAACCCGATCCACGGCTTGGGCGAACGCACCAGCCGCTGCAGGTCACGCCAGACCAGCGCCCAGATGCCCAGCCCCCGGCCGCGCACCGGACGGACGTGGCCGCGTTCGGCGGCTTCGCGTTCCACCAGGATGTCGCGGATCAGGCCGAAGTCGAGGGCGAACATGGCGCCCTGCATGCCCGAGACCAGCGAGCCGCCGCTGAGCAGCCTGGCGCGGCGGATCTGCTCCAGGCGACGGGAGGCCAGCACCAGCCAGGCCACCAACCCGATGACCGCCAGCGCCAGCACCGTGGCCACCACCCACTGGGCGGTGTCGACGGCGGTGCCCAGGGTGGCCGGGACCCAGCCGGCGGCGATCGACACCACCGCCAGCAGCACCGCCAGGGTGAGCGCACCGAACAGCCACAGCGCGCCGCGCACCCCGGTGGTGCGTTCGATGCCCTGCTCGGCCGCGGCCAGCGCCATCAGCGCGGCGCTGCCGATCCCGGCCGTCCCGGTCCACAGCACCACGTTGACCAGCGGCATGCCGGAGAGCGCGGCGACCAGGGCGGTGAGCGCCGCCGCGAGACCACCGGCGAGCACCACGACCAGGATCAGCCGGCCCCGGAGCAACCTGCGGCGCCGCAGCGGGGCGTCCATCAGCCAGAAGCCCTCGGCCGCCGAGGCCAGCACCGGCCCGAACAGTCGGGCGACCGACAGGGTCAGCGAGAAGCAGGCCAGCACCATGGCGGTGGGCATCATCAGCCGCGCCAGACCGCACTCGTCGGTGGTACAGGCGGCTCCGCCGGCCTGCGCCTGCACCAGCACATTGCCCAGCATCGCCCCCAGCACGATCACGCTGAAGACCGCGACGTAGCCGTCCTGGATCACCTGCCACAGGCTGCGGGTGGCGCGACCGTGCCGCCACAGTTTGACCTGGTCGTGCAGTTCCTTCTCGTCCACCTCCTCGGGCTCGAAGTCGGGGACGAAGTAGAACTCCCGGACGGGTTCCTCGACCGGCTCGGGGACGATCCCGGGCTCAACCGGTTCGGCGGCGGCCGAACGGATCAGCTTGCGCGACTTCTTGCTCACGCGGGGTCCCCTCGAAGTTGTTCGGGGGAGCGCAGCGGAGGAGAAGAACTTCGTGGGGTGCTCATTCGGCCTCGGTGTCGGCGGTGGCCAGGGCCGCTCCGGCGAGCCGCACCTCGCGGGTGGCGACCGCCTTGACCAGCGCCGGTTCGTGGCTGGCCATCAGGATCGCCAGGCCGCGGGCCCGCTCGGCCTGCAGCCGCTGGGCGAGCCACTGCACGCCCTCGGTGTCGAGGCGCTGCTCGGGTTCGTCCAGGATCAGCAGCGAGCGGGGACGGACGAAGGCGGTGGCCAGGGCCAGTCGCCGGCGCTGGCCGGAGGAGAGGGTGGCGGGCAGCTGCCCGGACTGCGGGACCAGCTGCACCTCGTGCAGCACCTCGTCCACCGCCGCCTCGGCATCGGGGATGCCGTGGGCGCGGGCCAGCAGGTCGAGGTGCTCGACCACCGACAGGTCGGGGAAGAAGTCCAGGTCGTCGATCACCGTCGCGACGGCGCGCCGGATCTCCGGGTTGGTCTCGCTCACCGTGATGCCGTTCACCGTGACCGTACCCTCGTCCGGCCGCTCGGCCCCGACCACGCAGCGCAGCACGGTGGACTTGCCGGCGCCGTTGCGTCCGGTCAGGGCCACCGCCTCCCCGGCCCGGATCTCCAGATCGAAGCCATCCACGATCACCACCGGTCCGAAGGCCTTCTTCAACCCGGTGACCTTGAGCACCGACGTTCGTTTCGCCATGGTTGCGATTCTCCCCCACTGCCCGAGCCGGCGCGAATCGGGGCGGGGAGTCAGTGGGTCGTGGCAGGCTAGTCCCCGTGCTGAAGACCGATGCCCGGGCCACCCTGGAGCGCCGCCGCGCCGACGTGGCGGCGATGTTCGACCATGTTGCCGACCGCTACGACCTGATGAACGACCTGCTCTCGCTGGGCCAGGATCGGGCCTGGCGGGCGGCCACCGTGGCCGCGGTGGCCCCGCGTCGGGGCGAACGGATCCTCGACCTGGCCGCCGGTACCGGCACCTCGTCGCTGCCGTTCGCGAAGGCGGGCGCCACCGTCGTCCCGGCGGATCTGTCCTTCGGCATGCTGGCCGCCGGCCGCGCCAGGCACCCGCAGCTGGCCTTCGTCAACGCCGATGCCCTCTCGCTGCCGTTCGCCGACGACGCCTTCGACGCGGTGACGATCTCGTTCGGGCTGCGCAACATCGCCGACACCACGGCCGCCCTGGCCGAGCTGCGCCGGGTCACCCGTCCGGGCGGACGCCTGGTGATCTGCGAGTTCTCCACCCCGGTCTGGACGCCGTTCCAGCCCGCCTACCGGCTCTACCTGCGGCACGTCCTGCCCCGGGTGGCCTCGCTGGCGTCCTCCAACCCGGCGGCCTACGACTACCTCGGCGAGTCCATCCTGGCCTGGCCCACCCAGCCGGCGCTGGCCGGCCTGATGCACGACGCCGGCTGGCGGGCGGTGGGCTGGAAGAACCTCAGCGCCGGGATCGTCGCGCTGCACCGGGCGCTCGCCTGATGCTGCTGCACTCCGCCGCCGCCAGTTCCTGCCCACTGAAGACCAGCTACACCTTCACCCCCGGGCTGGAGCCACCGCCGCCACCCCCACCGCCGCAGTGGAGCGTCGATCACCGGGGCTTCGCCACCGAGGTGCTGGACGAGGTCGCGCGGACCGGCGGCCGGGTGGTCGACCTGCGCGGGCTGCGGGACGTGCCCACCGCCGACCAGGAGGCGGCCTGCCTGCGGGCGCTGCGCGAGGGCGCGGACGTGGTGATCGGCGGAAGGCTGCCCTCCTCCGGCCACCGGGCCGGACGACCCGACCTGCTGGTGCGGACCCCCACCGGCTACCTGCCCGGCGTGGTACGCGCCTACCGGATGTTCGAATCCAAGGCCGACGACACCACCACGGTGGTCTCCCGGCTGGGCAGCCTGGGCACCGCCGAGGCCCTGCCGCGGATCCGGCTGCGGTGGCGCTACCGGTGGCATCTGGTGCTTCGCCTGGCGCACTACCACCGGCTGCTGCAGCCGCTCGGCCTGGCCGACGAACGGGCCCACGGCCTGCTGGTCGGCAACGACCCGCTGGACGACTACGGCCAGGTGGCGATCTGGGTGGATCTGACCGAGGCCGCTCTCCCCCGCGCCGGCGGCCAGCCCGCGGGCGACACCCAGGCGACCTCGGCGCTGGAGCGGTACGACTTCGAGTTCGCCCGCCGGGTGGAGCTGGCCGAGCAGGCGCTCGCCGGCGGGCCCGCGCCGGCTCCGATCCGCACCCGGGAATGCGACCGCTGCCCCTGGTGGCCGGTGTGCCTGCCCAGGTTCGACCCCGACGACCTCTCGCTGCAGCTGGCCAAGCTGCCGCTGGACGCCCACGAGGTCGCCACCCTGCGTGGGGCGGGGGTGACGACGGTGGCGGAGCTGGCCGCGGCGGAGCTCGACGCCCTGCTGCCCGGCTACCTCGAGCAGGTCACCCATCGAACCGGCGCCGAGGAGCGGCTGCGACTGGCCCAGCGGCGGGCCGGGCTGGTGCACAGCGGGGTCCAGCTGGAACGGCTGGACGCCGGGCCGATCGAGCTGCCGTCCGCCACGCTGGAGATCGACTTCGACCTGGAGACCTCCGCCACCGAGCGGATCTACCTGTGGGGGTTCTGGGTGACCGACGCCCGGACGGGCGGGTCGTCCTACCACCAGGTCAGCGACTTCCGTCACCTGGAACGCGCCGACGAACTCGAGCTGGCGGTACGCGCGCTGAGCTGGTTGCGGGAGCTGACCGCCAGCGCGGACGCCCTCGTCTACCACTACTCGGCGTACGAACGCGATCAGATCGACCGGCTCGCCCGGGCACTGCGCCACCCGGTGCTGGAGTGGGCGGCGGAGTACTCCCGCGAGCACTTCGTGGATCTCTTCCCGATCGTCCGGCAGCACTTCTTCGGCACCGAGGGCCTCGGGTTGAAGGTGGTGGCGTCGGCCGGCGCCGGCTTCGCCTGGCGGGACGCCGACCCCGGCGGGCTGAACTCGATGCGCTGGTTCAAGGACGCGATCGACGCCGAGTCCGCCGAGGAGCGGGAACAGGCACGCACCCGGGTGCTGGAGTACAACGAGGACGACGTGCGCGCCACCTGGCATGTCCGGCGCTGGCTGCGGTCGCTGGCCTGAGAGCAACGACCGGGACCTGCACGTCCTCAGCGACCCCCGGCCTGGTCCCGGAACCTCAGCTCCCGGTACGCAGATCTACCCAGAGACTTAAAGTTCTAATGTACTAACATTTAAGGGTGACGAACTCCGAAACTCATACGGCCGCCGAGACGCCCCGCCGAATCACCCACCTGATCGGCCATACCTACTGGGAGGGCACGGCTGAGCGAACCTCTCCGGTGCACAACCCGGCCACCGGCCAGGTCACCGGGCGCCTCGACCTGGCGTCGAAGCAGTTGATCGACGACGTGGTCGCCAAGGCTGCCGCTGCGCAGCGACAGTGGGGGGCCGCCTCGCTGACCAAGCGCGCCAAGGTGCTGTTCGCCTACCGCGAGCTGCTGAACGCCGACTCCGAGCGGATCGCGGCCCTGATCACCGCCGAGCACGGCAAGGTGCTCTCCGATGCCCTGGGCGAGGTCACCCGGGGCCTGGAGGTCGTGGAGTTCGCCTGCGGCATCCCCCACCTGCTCAAGGGTGGCCATTCCGAGGGCGTCTCGACCAGCGTCGATTCCTACTCCCTGTTGCAGCCGCTCGGCGTGGTCGGGGTGATCTCGCCGTTCAACTTCCCCGCCATGGTGCCGATGTGGTTCGTCCCGATCGCCGTCGCCGCCGGAAACGCGGTGATCATCAAGCCCTCGGAGAAGGATCCGTCCGCCGCCAACGCGATGGCCGAGCTGTGGCAGCGGGCCGGGCTGCCGGCCCACGTGGTCAACGTGGTGCACGGCGACAAGGAGGCGGTCGACGCGCTGCTGGACAATCCGACGGTGAAGGCGATCTCCTTCGTCGGCTCCACCCCGATCGCCCGCTACGTGTACGAGCGGGGCACCGCGAACGGCAAGCGGGTGCAGGCCCTGGGCGGCGCCAAGAACCACATGCTGGTGCTGCCCGACGCGGACCTGGATCTCGCCGCGGACGCCGCGGTGAGCGGCGGCTTCGGCTCGGCCGGCGAGCGCTGCATGGCGGTGTCGGTGGTGCTGGCGACCGAGAGCATCGCGGACGACCTGGTGGCGCGGATCGCCGAGCGGGTCCGCACCCTGAGGACCGGGGACGGCGCCACCGCCTGCGACATGGGCCCGATCGTCACCGAACAGTCCCGCGACCGGATCGCCGGCTACATCGGTGCCGGCGTGGCGGCGGGCGCGACGCTGGTGATCGACGGTCGCGACGGCCCGTTCCACGGTGACCCGGCGGGCTTCTTCGTCGGCCCCACCCTGTTCGACGACGTCACCCCCCGGATGAGCATCTACACCGACGAGATCTTCGGTCCGGTACTCAGCGTGGTCCGGGTCTCCGGCTACCAGGAGGGCCTGGACCTGATCAACGCCAACCCGTACGGCAACGGCTCGGTGATCTTCACCAACGACGGCGGCGCCGCCCGGCGGTTCGAGGTCGAGGTCGAGGCCGGCATGGTGGGCATCAACGTGCCGGTTCCGGTGCCGATGGCCTACTACTCCTTCGGCGGCTGGAAGGACTCGCTGTTCGGCGACTCCCACGCCCACGGCATGGAGGGCGTGCACTTCTTCACCCGGACGAAGGCCGTCACCCGCCGCTGGCCCGATCCCAGCCATCGCGGCCTGCAACTCGGCTTCCCGCAGAACACCTGAAGCCGATCGGTGCGGCCCGGGCGGGTCGAGAGAGGACGACCGGCCCGGGCTACACCACCGCCGTCCTCGCCAAGGCGAGCGAGGGACGGCCAAGAGCGGTTGATTCGAGGCAGACTCAATCGCTGGCTAGCACGTGCTAGTATCGTCATACTACGTGCTGGGCCGACCCACGTCAACGGTTCTGCCATCGCGCCCGGCTCACGCAGTCATCATCGTGAGGCCCGCGACGAACGAGTGGAGGATCATGCCCGAACATCGGCTGGAGCCACCCCCGGGGGCGCGTAAGCCGACCATGGCGGACGTCGCGCGGATCGCCGGCGTGTCGCGTCCGCTGGTCTCGATCGTGATGCGTGACGTCCCCGGAGCCAGCGAGGCAACCCGGCGCAGGGTGCTCGAGGTCGCCGCCGATCTCGGCTACGTGCCGGACGGCCGGGCACGCAAACTGCGCCAGTCCCGTTCGGCGCTGATCGGCGTGGTGTTCCGGCTGGGCGATCCGTTCCACGCCGACCTGGTCGAGCAGGCCTACCTCCGCTGCGCGGATCTCGGCTACGAGCTCGCGCTCAGCGCCGTGACCGGGCAGCGCGACGATCGCGAGGCTGCGACCACCCTGCTGCGCGAGCGCTGCGACGCGTTGGTCGTCCTCGCGCCGAACCTGGCCGCCGAGGGTCTCGACCAGCTGGCGAACCAGGTGCCCACCGTCGTCGTCGCGCGCAAGATCGAACCGGGGCGGTTCAGCGTCGTCCGCGGGGACGACCGGACCGGCGCGGGAATCGCCGTCCGGCACCTCCTGGAGCTCGGACACGAGCGGATCGCCCACCTTGCGGGCAAGGGCGTGGTCGCGGCGGCGGACCGGCTGCGCGGCTACCGCCAGGCCCTGCTCTCCGCCGGGCTGGAAGCGCGCATCGACGTGGTGCCGACCGGGGTCACCGAGGCCGACGGCGCCCGTGCCCTGGGGATGCTGATGGAGCGCGGTGATCTGCCCACCGCGGTGGTGACCTTCAACGACCGATCGGCGGTCGGCGTCCTCGACATCGCCGCCCGGCGGGGCATCGCCGTGCCGGACCGGCTGTCGGTCGTCGGGTACGACGACTCCCGCCCGGCCCGGCTGCCCTACATCGCCCTGACCACGATCGCGCAGAACACCGCGGAGATCATGCGGACGGCGGTCGATCTGGCCCTGGAGCGGAGCGCCGGCAAGGCGGCGCGCGAGGTGGTGCTCCCGCCCCGGCTGGCGGTCCGCAGCACCACCGCGCCGCCCCGCCCCGGAAGCTGAACCCGGCCGGCTCAGCCCAGTTCGACGCTGCGCTGCTCCTGTGCACTGCGGCGCGCCGCATCGAGGACGGTCAGGACGCGGACGGCGTCGGCCACCGGCACCGGCACCTCGCCGCCGTCGGCCACCGCGCGGGCGAAGGCCGCGTAGTAGTCGCCGTGATTGCCCTGCTCGGAGGGCACCACCCGGCTGCCGGCGGCGGTGTGGAGCACTCCCCAGTGTTCCCGTGGCTCGTAGCCCCAGCCGGCGGGATCGTCCTTGGGTCGCCGCCCGGCCTTGACCAGCGCCGTCTGGACGTCGCTGCCGGTGGCCAGGTAGCTGCCGCCGGTGCCGTACAGCTCCAGGATCCGGCGGTTCACCCGGTTCAGCTTGGAGGCCGCCAGGAAGCTCGCCGCTCCCCCGGCATGCTCCAGGTGGAGGGCGAAACCGCTGTCGGTCCGGCCCTGCGGCAGATCGATCCACTCCAGGTGGGCGGTCACCCGCCGCACCGGGCCGAACAGCCACAGCGCCTGGTCGACCAGATGGCTGCCCAGATCCCGCAGCAGCCCGCCGTGCGGGCCGGCCTCCAGCGTCCCCGGCTCATCGAGGTCGAAGCTGGAGTTGAACCGCTGGATCTCCCCCAGCTCCCCGTCGTCCAGCACCCGTTTGAGGGTCTGGAGGTCGGCGTCCCGGCGACGCTGGTGGTACACCGAAAGGCGGACTCCGGCCGCCTCCGCCGCGGCTCCCAGCTCGGCCGCCACCGCCGCGCTCGGCGCGAACGGCTTGTCGGCCACCACGTGGACGCCGGCCGCGATCGCCTCCCGCACCAGCTCGTAGCGGGTCTGCGGCGGCGTGGTGATGGTCACCGCGTCCACCCCGGCGGCCAGCAGCTCGGTGAGGCTGCCGTGGACCGGCATCCCCGGGCGCTCGGCGTGAAGCTCGGCGATCCGCTCCGGCGACCGGGTCACCACCCCCACCAGCTCCACGCCCTCGGCGGCGTCGATGTAGGGCGCGTGGAACCACCGTCCGCCGCCGCCGTAGCCGACCAGTCCGATCCGCATCATTTCCTCCTCACAACCGGCCCGGGGGACGATCCCGGGCGCGACGACCGAACGGCCCTTCGACGAGCTCAGGGATCGTTGCGCCTCGCTGGACCACCCCTTCGACAGGGATCGTTGCGCCTTCGCCAGGCTCAGGGATCGCCAACGGGCGCAGGGTGCGCCATTGGGGTCCCCGAGCGTCAGTTCCCGCCGAGTTCGGCCTCGATCCGTTCCCGCATCCGGACGTGGATGGCGTCGGCGTCCTCTTCCCAGCCGAAGACGCAGACCGAGAGCGGGCCGTCGTAGTCGGCCTCGCGTAGGTAGCCGAACACCTCGTCCCAGGCGATCTCGCCGTTGCCGATCTCGTTGTGCTGGTGGATCCGGGCGTCCACTCCGGGCGGGTTGACGATGTACCGGTTCCCGACGTTGGCCAGGTGGTTGAACACGTCGGCGACGTGGACGTGGGCGAGCTTCTCCCCGGCGTAGGCCATCATCTCGCGGATGTTGCCCTGGCCCTGCGACAGGTGGAAGGCGTGCGCGCAGCAGAACTCGTAGTTGAACCAGTCCTTGTTCACGCCGCGGACGATGTCCACCGCGCGGGCGTTGGTCTCGATGAAGTCGTAGGGATGGGCCTCGATGGTGCAGCTGATCCCGTACTTCTCGAAGTCGGGAGCGAGCTCCTCGATCGAGGCGAAGAAGGCCCACTCGCACTCGGTCGGCCGATTCGGATCGCCGGAGAGCTCGGTGGCGATCATCGGCACCTCGAGGTCGTTGGCGATCTCCAGCAGCCGGCGGAAGTTGCGGACGTGCATCTTCCGGGTCCACTCGTCCGGCGAGGACCAGTTGAACACCGGGTTGAAGGTCCAGATCTTCACCCCCGAGTCGGCCATCGCCCGCTTCACCTTCGCGATGTCGGCGTCGTTGACCTTCGGGTAGTGGTGCCATTCGTGGAAGTCGGCCCGCGGCGACAGTTCGAGGTACTGGTAGCCCAGGTCGGCCGCCTTGTAGCACTCCTGTGCCACCGACAGGTGGGGGTGGTACATGCTCGGGTCGAGCAGGATCTTCACCATTGATTGCTCCTTCGACGAGGTTGTCGGTCTAGCCGGCGTAGGTGGTGCCGGTCACCTGGGCCACCGGGTGCCAGGAACGGTCGGACGCGGAGGCGACGATCGCCTCGTCGGCCTCGGCCGCCGCCCAGGCGTCCCCGGCGGATGGGGCCAGTTGCCGGCCGGTGACCACCGACTCCAGGAACAGCCTGGCCTCGACCACCTTGGAGTCGTCGAACGACAGGTGCATGCCCGGGCCGGGCTGGAAGCGTCCGTATTCGCCGTGGCCGGCGTCGCTCATCACCGAGGTGTAGCCGCGATGGCTGCCGTCCTCGGCGATCAGCACCTGCAGGTGCTGCGGGTGCTCGAAGTTCCACCGCACCGATCCCTGGGTACCGTAGACCTCGATCACGTACTCCGCCCGCGGCCCGACCGCCACCCGGGAGGATTCCAGGGTGACCAGGGCGCCGGTGTCGGTGCGGGCCAGCGCCGCGACGTAGTCCTCGTTCTGCACCTCGCGGCGTTCGTCGCTCACCGCGACCGCCGAGTGTCCGACCCCCACCCCGAGCGGAACCGGACGGGTGGTGATGAAGGTGTCGGTCATGGCCGACACCTCGGCGATCCGGTCACCGAGGACGAACTGGGCCAGGTCGATGCCGTGGCTGAGCAGGTCGCCCACCACGCCGGCTCCGGCCTGTTCCCTGGTGTAGCGCCAGGTGAAGGGGCCCTCCGGCGAGGACGCGTAGTCGGCGATCAGCCAGACCCGCGCGTTGGTGATCCGGCCGAGCCGGCCGGAGCGCACCAGCTCGCGGGCATGTGCGACCGCCGGTTGGTGGCGGTAGTTGAAGCCGGCCGCGGTGGCCAGCCCGGCCGCCGCGGCGGCCTGGGCGATCTCCCGGCTCTGGGCGGCATTGACGCCCATCGGCTTCTCGATCCAGAACGGCTTGCCCGCGGCGATCGCGGCCAGCGCGATCTCGTGGTGCAGGAAGTTCGGCGCGCAGATCGACACCACCTCGACCTCGGGGTCGGCCAGCAGGTCGCGGTAGTCGGCGACCGCCCGCTCGAAGCCCAGGGTGAGAGCTTCGGCGCGATTGGCCTCGATCGGGTCGGCCACGCTCACCAGGCGTGCCCCGACCTCGAGTTCCGGGTACCGTTCGGCGACCGAGCGGTACCCGCGGGCGTGGAGCCGGCCCATCCACCCGAAGGCGATGACGCCGGCTCCCAGCACCCTGCTCACTTCCGGTTCTTCAGTTCGTCGATGATGATCGCCAGCACGATGATCAGGCCCTTGACCACCTTCTGCCAGAAGGGCGAGACGTTCATCAGGTCGAGGCCGTTGTTGATCGTGCCGATGATCAGCGCGCCCACCACGGTGCCCCAGATCGTGCCGACGCCACCGGTGAAGCTGGTGCCACCGATGACGGTGGCGGCGATCACGTCCAGCTCGATGCCGGTGCCGAGGATCGGCTGACCGGAACCGATCCGGCCGCTCAGGATGATGCCGGCCAGGCCGGCCAGCAGGCCGGTCACGGTGAAGATGGTGAACTTCAGCTTGTCGATCGCGATGCCGGACACCCGGGCGGCCTGGAGGTTGCCGCCCAGGGCGTAGGTGTGGCGGCCGAACCGGGTGAAGTTCAGCACCACGTGACCCAGCACGGCCACGATCGCGAACACGATGATCGGTACCGGGAGACCGAGGACATTGCCCTGGCCGAGCCAGTTGAACCCGGGGTTCAGGGTGGAGACCGGACGTCCGTTGGTGTAGATCGACGCCGCGCCGGAGGCCGCGGTCATCATGCCCAGGGTGGCGATGAACGGCGCGATCCGGAACTTGGTGATCAGGAAGCCGTTGATCGCCCCGGCCAGCGCACCGACCGCCAGGCCCACCAGCACCGCCACGATGACCGGCACCTCCAGCCCCGGGTACATCAGGTTGGACGCGGTGGGGAGCTGGGCCAGGCTGGCGGAGATCACCGAGGCGACCGCGATCACCGATCCGACCGACAGGTCGATGCCCTCGACGATGATGATGAAGGTCATGCCGACCGCGATGATGCCGATCGCGGAGACCTGGACGATCACGTTGATCAGGTTCTGCGGACGCAGGAAGGTGCCCTGGGTCATGATCGACAGGGCGATCACGAGCAGCAGCAGGATGCCGACGATCGCGTACTTCTTGGTGAAGGCGCCGAGGTCGAAAGCGGACGCCCGGCCGGCAGTGGTTGCAGTAGTCATTCTGGTTACCTCTCAGGCGGCCTCGGCGCCGACGCCGGTCGCGAGTTGCATGATTCTTTCCTGGGTGGCTTCGGCCCGATCCACGATGCCGCTGATCCGGCCCTCGTGCATCACCACCACCCGATCGCTCATTCCGAGCACTTCCGGCATCTCCGAGGACACCATGATGATCGCCTTGCCCTGCTGGGCCAGGGTCGACATCAGCCGGTGGATCTCCGACTTCGCGCCGACGTCGATGCCACGGGTCGGCTCGTCGATCATCAGGATGTCGGGCAGCGTCAACAGCCACCGCGAGATCAGCACCTTCTGCTGGTTGCCACCGGAGAGGTTCTGGATCAGCTGGTTCAGCGAGGGCGTCTTCAGCGCCAGCGCGGTGCGCTGCTCCTCGCAGGCGGTCTCGATCTCGCGCCGCTTCAGGAACCCGCTCGGGCTGTACCGCTTCAGGGCCGCCACGATCATGTTGTCGCGCACCGAGAGCACCGGCATGATCCCGGTGAGCTTGCGGTCCTCGGTGAGCAGGCCCATGCCCGCGGCGATCGCGTCCTTCGGTTCGTGGATCGTGACCTTCCTGCCCTCGATCCAGATCTCGCCGGATTCGGCCCGCTCGATCCCGAACAGGGTCTCCAGCACCTCGGTGCGGCCAGCGCCCATCAGGCCCGCGAAGCCCAGGATCTCGCCCCGCCGGAGCTCGAAACTGACGTCCTGCACCACCTTGCCCCGGTTGAGGTTCTTGACCTGCAGCACCGGCTCGCCGATCTCGGCCTCCAGCTTCGGGAACATGTGGGTCAGTTCGCGACCCACCATCAGGGTGATCAGCTTGTCGTGATCGAGTTCGGACGCGGGCTTGGTCGCGACGTGCTTGCCGTCGCGGAAGACCGTGATGTAGTCGGAGATCCTGAAGACCTCGTCCATCTTGTGCGTGATGTAGACGATCGCCGTGCCGGCCGCCCGAAGATCCTTGATCATCCGGTGCAGGTGCTCGACCTCGGTCTCGGTGATCGCCGAGGTGGGCTCGTCCATGATGATGATCCGGGAGTCGAAGCTGATCGCCTTGGCGATCTCGACCATCTGGGTCTGGGCGACGCTCAGGTTCTTCATCTGCACGTGCGGTGGAATGTCGATGTCCCAACGGGCGAACAACTCCCGGGTGGCGGCGTTCATCCGCCGACGGCTGACCAGCCCGCCCGCGCCGCGCAGCTCGCGGCCCAGGTAGATGTTCTCGGCCACCGTCATCTCCGGCACCGGCGACAGTTCCTGGTGGATCATCGAGATCCCCAGCGACAGGCCGGCGGCGGTGTCCGGGATCTTGACCTCCTGGCCGCCCAGGACGATCGTTCCCTCGTCCTCGGCGTACAGCCCGATCAGGATCTTCATCAGCGTCGACTTTCCGGCGCCGTTCTCGCCCATCAGCGCGTGCACCGTTCCGGCACGCACCTCCAGGTCCACGTTGTCCAGCGCACGGACGCCCGGGAAGCTCTTGGAGATCCCGGTCATGCGCAGCAGGATTTCTTCGGTCATGGCAACCTCGCCAATCTGCTCGAAGGGGCTGGTGAAAGGTGGTGTTCAGCGTAGATGCGTCTGTCTCGGTGGGGCAGCGCCCTGCCCCACCGAGACAGACATCAAATCACTGACTCACTTCTTGAACTGGGAGATGTTCTCCGGCGTCACCAGCACGTACGGGACGTCGATGTAGGAGTCGACCTTCTCGCCCTTGCTCAGCTTGATCACGGCCTCCACGCCGCCGCCACCCTGGCCGGCGGCATCCTGGAACACCGTCACCTCGAGCTCGCCCGCCTCCATCGCGGCCAGCGCGTCGGCCGTGGCGTCCACGCCACCGACAAGGACGTCGTCGAGCTTGCCGGCGTTCTTCAGCGCCTGGATGGCACCCAGCGCCATCTCGTCGTTGTTCGCGCAGACGACATCGATCTGGTCACCGGTCTGCAGCCAGTTCTCCATGATGGAGAGGCCCTCTTCGCGGTACCAGTTGCCCGCCTGGGTCTTGGTGACCTTCATCTCGGGGTTCTTCGCCACGACGTCCTCGCAGCCCTGGGTGCGCAGCCGGGCTGCCTCATTGGCCGGGTCGCCCTGCAGGATCACGACATTGCCCTTGCCGCCGGCGAGCTTGGCCAACTCCTCCATCTCCAGCACGCCGGAGACCAGGGAGTCGGAGCCCACGTACGGGACATCCTCGGGCAGATCCGCCGGGCGCCGGTTGACGTACACCAGCGGGATGTTCGCGGCCTTGGCGGCCTCGGTCATCGGGCCCGCCGCATCGGTGTCCACCGGGACGACCATGATGCCGTCGAGGCCCTGCGAGATGAAGTTCTCGACCTGCGACAGCTGGGTGTCCGCCTTCTCCTGGGCGGCCACGATCACCAGTTCGACGCCCAGCTCGTCGGCCTTGGCCTGCATGCCGTCGGCGACGGTCTGCAGGAACTGGTCGAGGATGGGGAACGCCGCGCCGATCTTCAGCTTGCCGTCGCCGCCGTCGCTGCTGGGCGCGGGTGCGCTGGTGGTCTCGCCGCCCGGCTGCGCAGGAGTGTTGCTGCTACAGGCCGAGAAGACAAAGGAAGAGGCGAGCACTGCGGCCGCCAGGGTGAGTCCGAACTTCTTTACCATGATCCCTCTCTTGATCTGGTCGATACGTGAGACCTGGACCGGGTGCCCGATGGAGGGTGCCTTGTCTCCTCCATTGGATGGCCGCAGGCTCGTCATACCGATCGACTACTGCTTCGTAATCGGTGGTTTGACCTTAAGTGCCTAATGACGCACTGTCAATACATACATACATTTAGCTGACATTTGGCTGGTTACGATTCGGTCTCGGCGGGCGGGTGGG
>JAEXCA010000124.1 GCA_023393755.1 Actinomycetes bacterium
GCGGTCAGCCGGCTGGCCGGCGCCGAGCCGGAGGCCGGGCGGGTGGTCGCCGCGGCCCGCGAGATCCTCGCGGCACACCAGGTGGAGGGGGAGATCTCGCTGCTGGCCGGCCAGGTCCAGGTGCGCACCACCACCCGGGTGGAGACCGTCTTCCTGAGCCTGATCGGGATCGACTCCCTGGCCGCGACCGGCTCGGCCACGGCGGAACTCCGGGACGGTTGATCCTCCCGCCGTTCAGCCGAGGGCGGCTGCCATCCGCCGGACGGCCTCGGTGAGGATCGCCGGACTGGTCGCCAGGTTGATCCGTGCCCACTGCCGGTGGTCGGCGGCGAAGTTCACCCCGGGGGAGAAGGCCACCCTGCCACGCTCGAGGAAGGCCCGCACCGGATCCTCCAGCCCCAGCCCGGAGCAGTCCACCCAGGCCAGGTAGGTTCCCTCGCCCGGCCGGTAGCGCGCTCCGGGCACCTGTTCGGCCAGCAGGCCGGCCAGCAGCCGCTTGTTGGCCGCGACCTCCGCCGAGACCTCGTCCACCCAGTCCTGAGCGTGTCGCATGGCCGCGGTGTGGGCGATCGCCGCCCAGTGGCCCATCGCCTGCAGCGCCATCGGCGGCAGCCTGCGGAGCACCGCGCCGGTCCGGTCGCCGCCGATGATCAGGCCGGCCTTGAAGGCGGCCAGGTTCCACGCCTTGCCGGCCGAGGTGGCCACGATCGCCTGCTCGCCGCCGGGAACCGCCAGTACCGAGGTGAAGTCCACCCCGGGATCGACGATCCGGGCGTGGATCTCGTCCACCACCAGCTGGACGCCGTGTTCGGCGCACAGCCCGGCCACGGTGGCCAGCTCGGCGGCGGTGTGCACGGTGCCGTGCGGATTGTGCGGCGAGCAGAGCAGGTAGGCGGCCGGACGCTCGGCCAGCGCGGCCTCCAGCGCCGGTAGATCCAGCCGGGCCTCCGGGTTCAGCGGCACCTCGACGATCCGGCGTCCGTACCCGGTGACCACCTGCCGGAAGGGCGGATAGATCGGCGGGTTGATCACCACCGCGTCCCCGGGCTCGGTGGTCACCGACAGCACCGCCAGGATGCTGTTCATCACGTCGCCGGCCTGCTTCACCTGCCGGTCGACGTCGAGCTCCAGCCCCCACATCGAGCCGGCCATCGCGGCGAAGGCCTCGGCGTAGTCCCGGCCGTGCGGGTAGCCGGTGTCGCCGCGCCCGGCCGCCGCCGCCAGCGCGTCCCTCACGGCCGGGTGCAGCGCCACGTCCATCTCGGCCACCCAGAGTGGCAGGACGTCGGGGTCGTAGGTCCGCCACTTCAGGCTGGTCCGGTTCCGCAGCTCGGCTTCGGTGAGGGAGAGGATCGGCATGACGCCGACCCTAGCCCGGTCGGGAGTCCGCGGTCCCGGGACGCGCTGCGCTGGACGCCTCGGCCGCGATCCCGCCGGGTACGCGGGTGGCGGCGAGGCTAGAGTGGCTGCATGGCGAGGTACTTCGATGTGCATCCCGACAACCCGCAGCCCCGGGCGATCGCCCAGGTGGCGGCGATCGTCGAGAACGGTGGCCTGATCGCCTATCCGACCGACTCCGGGTACGCGTTCGGCACCAGGCTCGGCAACGCCGAGGGGTTGCAGCGGATCCGCGCGATCCGTGGGCTCGGGCCGAACCACCACTTCACCCTGGTCTGCGCGGAGTTCGCCCAGCTCGGGCAGTACGTGCAGATGGACAACAACGTGTTCCGGGCGGTGAAGGCCCACACGCCGGGGCCGTACACGTTCATCCTGCGGGCGACCCGCGAGGCCCCGAAGGTGATGCTTCATCCGAAGAAGAAGACGGTGGGCGTCAGGGTCCCGCGGCACACCACCGCGCTGGCCCTGGTCCGCGAGATCGGCCCGCTGATGTCGAGTTCGCTCATCCTGCCCGGCCAGGACACGCCCATGGTCGAGGGCTGGCAGGTGCTGGAGGAACTCGGCGGCAGCCTGGACGCCGTGGTGGACTCCGGCGACGCCGGGATCGACCTCACCACGATCGTGGATCTCTCGGAGGACGTGCCGGAGGTCCTGCGGGTGGGGGCGGGCGACCCGTCAGCCTTCGAGGACTGACCTCTACGTCTGTAGAGGGCGTCGCTCGTCCCGCCGGATCAGCCGGACCTCACGCCAGCGCGCGGGCCGACTCCGGAACCGCGCCGGTGGAACCGCGGACCACCAGCTCGCCCCGGAAGAGCAGTTCGACCCGGGGCGCCGGGTTGCCGTCGATCTCCTCCAGCAGGGTCGAGACGGCGGTGGCGCTCATCTCCTGGATCGGCTGGCGGACGGTGGTCAGCGGCGGATCGACGAAGGCCATGGTGGGGGAGTCGTCGTAGCCGACCACCGACACGTCCTCGGGCACCCGGAGGTCGAGCGCCCGGGCTGCCCTGATCGCGCCCAGCGCCATCAGGTCCGAACCGCAGACGATCGCGGTGTGACCGGATTCGAGCAACCGGGTGGCCGCCGCCTGGCCGCCCTCCAGGGTGTAGAGGGTGTGGACGATGTGCCGGTCGGGGTCGGTGACGCCCAGCACCGCGCGCAGCGCCTCGCCGAAGGCCCGCGCCTTGCGCTGGCTGGGCAGGAACCGGTTCGGGCCGATCGCCAGGCCGATCCGCTGGTGGCCGAGCGAGGCCAGGTGCCGCACCGAGACGTCGATCACCGAGCCCTCGTCGACGCTGATGAAGGTGCCCTCGATGTCGTCGGCGTAGCCGTTGATGAAGACCTGCGCCACCCCGCGCGCACGCAGATCGGCGTAGCGCTGATGGTCGGCGGAGGCGTCGGCATGCAGCCCGGAGACGAAGATGATCCCGCGCGCGCCCTGGTCGAGCAGCAGCGAGATGCACTGATCCTCGGTGGTGCCGCCGGGGGACTGCGAACACAGCAGGGCACCGTAGCCCTGCCGCGCCAGGCGGGTCTCGAGCGCCTGGGCGAAGCCGGCGAAGACCGGGTTGGCGAACTCGGCGACGATCACCCCGGCCAGTCCGTCGGCCTTGGCCCGCAGCGCGACCGGACGCTCGTAGCCGAGCATGTCCATCGCCGCCAGGACCGCCTGCCTGACGTCCTCGGAAGCCCCCGGCTTGCCGTTGAGCACCCGGGAGACCGTGGCCGTGCTCACCTTGGCGGCCTCGGCGATGTCCAACATGCGGGGACGTTGCGCGCGCGGCGCGCGCTTCTTCGTCATCGATGACTCCGTTCGGCTGTGGACGGCACTGCCCGCCATTGTGGCCGGACATAGCCTGCCCCACAAGTAAGCGTTATCGCAACGTTACGTAACGCATTGCGTGATTACGTATCGACGCACTACTGTCGTGACACCATCCCCGGTCGGTGAGACCGGTCCATCTGACCCACGAGGAAAGAGAGAACGATGCGAAGGAGCATCATCACGATCGGGCTCGCCGCCCTGCTGTGCGCGCCCCTCGCCGCCTGCGCCGGCCAGGCACCGGCGCCGCAGCCCAGCAGCACCGACACCCCCACCACCTCCGCGACGCCGACCGAAACCGCGGCTCCGTCCACCGACTACAGCGGGGTCACGCTCACCATGTGGGTCGACCAGGATCGGTTCAAGGCCGTCGATGCCGCCGCGAAGAAGTTCGGCGAGGCGACCAAGGCCAAGGTCACCCTGGTCACCAAGGACGCCGGCAAGATGCGCGACGAGTACGTCGCCGCCTTCGCCGCCAACACCGCTCCGGACATCCTGCTCGGCGCCCACGACTGGCTGGGCGTGCTGATCGAGAACGGCGCCGTGAGCCCGGTTCCGCTGGCGGACAAGGCCGCCGGCTTCACCAAGGTGGCCGTGGACGCCTTCACCTACGACGGCCAGACCTACGGCGTGCCCTACGCGATCGAGAACATCGCCCTGGTCCGCAACACCAAGCTGGCCCCCGAGGCGCCCGCCACCTGGGAGGACCTGCTCGCCGCGTCCAAGGACTCCAAGGTTCCGGTCGCGCTGCAGGTCAGCGAGAACGGCGACCCGTACCACATGTACCCGCTGCAGACCTCGTTCGGGGCGAAGGTGTTCGCCCAGGACGCCAGCGGCTCCTACACCACCGAGATCGCGATGGGCGGCGACGCCGGCCACGCCTTCGCCAACTGGCTGGCCGAACAGGGCAAGGCCAAGAACCTGGTGGTCTCGATGGACGGTGACAAGGCCCGTTCCGCCTTCCTGAACGGCCAGACCCCGTTCTTCATCACCGGCCCGTGGAGCATCGCCGACATCCAGAAGGAAGGCCTGGAGATCGCGGTCGACCCGATCCCGTCCGCCGGCGGCCAGCCCGCGGCACCGTTCTCCGGCGTCCAGGGCTTCTACGTCTCGTCCACGAGCGCCAACCCGATCGTGGCGGCGGACTTCCTGCTGAACTACATCGCCACCGACGAGGTCCAGACCCAGCTGTACGAGGTGGGCAACCGGACCCCGGCGCTGACCTCGGCCGCCGAGAAGGCGCTGGCCAACGATCCGATCACCAAGGGCTTCGCGACCGTGGCCGAGCAGGCCGTTCCGATGCCGTCCATCCCCGAGATGAACGCGGTGTGGACCTACTGGGGCAAGACCCAGGTCGAGATCATCTCCGGCAAGGCGAAGGACCCGGTCAAGGCCTGGGACGACATGATCGCCGCCATCGAGAAGGACCTGAAGAAGTAGGCCCTATCCAGGGGATCGCCTGATCAGCGTTGCTGGAGTACCTTGTTGCTCTCGCAACGCTGATCGGTATCCCACCGCGTGAGAGGAACGGATTCAGTGGCCGTGTCAGAGCAGACCCAGCCAGGCAGACCAGCGCGGTCGGCGGAGGCCTGGAACTCGAAGACCTTCTCCTTCGGCTTCGTGCTGAAGCTGCTGCTGATGGCGCTGGTGGACGCCTTCGGCATCTACATCGTCATCGCCGCCTACACCAACCAGTCCTGGTGGATCCTGGGCGGGATGGTGGTGATCCTGCTGGCGGTCAACTACACCTACTTCACCAACCGCTTCACCCTGCCGGCGAAGTACCTGCTGCCCGGCGTGATCTTCCTGCTGGTCTTCCAGGTCTTCGCGGTGTTCTTCAACGGCTACATCGCGTTCACCAACTACGGCGACGGCCACCGGCTCAGCTCACCGCAGGAGGCGGCGTCCTTCGCGCTGCTGCAGGACACCAAGTGCATCCCCAACGGCGCCTACTACCCGATGGCGGCCGTCCGGCAGGAGGGCGCGATCTTCATCGCGATCTCCAAGCCCGACAGCAGCGTCTGGGTGGGCAACGAGAGCAACCCGATGACCCACGTCCCGGGTGCGCAGGTGGGGCCCGGCGGCCAGATCGTGTCCGTCCCCGGCTACCAGATCGTGCCGCCGGCTGAGATCGGCCAGCAGCTGCAGGGGCTCAAGGCCCCCAGCGGTGACCAGCCCGGGCAGGTGATCCAGGCTGCCGGCGTGATGGCCTGCGACGCCGCGTCCACCCTGACCTGGGACGCCGCGACGCAGACCATCACCGACCAGACCACCGCGACCGTGTACCACGCGAGCGACCAGGGCTACTTCCTGGCCGACGGCGAGCAGGCGGGTACGCACCGCTTCCGGACCGGCTGGCAGGTGTTCGTCGGTGCCGACAACTTCACCAGTGCCTTCTTCTCCGACTCCGAGTACGGCAAGTACTTCCTGTCGGTGACCATCTGGACGTTCGCCTTCTCCTTCCTCTCGGTGGTCCTCACCTTCCTGTTCGGCACCTTCCTGGCGATCGTCCTGAACGACGAGCGGGTGAAGGGACGCAAGATCTACCGCACCCTGCTGCTGTTGCCCTACGCGTTCCCGTCCTTCCTGGGGGCGCTGGTCTGGCGCAACATGCTGAACGTCGACGGCTTCATCAACCAGGTGCTGCTCGGCGGGGTGGCGATCGACTGGCTGCAGACCCAGACCGAGAGCGGCTACTGGCTGGCCCGGGGCGCGCTGCTGCTGGTGCAGCTGTGGCTCGGCTTCCCGTACATGTTCCTGATCTCGACCGGCGCGCTGCAGTCGCTGCCGGGCGACATCAAGGAGGCGGCGACGGTGGACGGCGCCAGCCCGGCCCGGATGTGGCTGCACGTCACCGGCCCGCTGCTGCTGATCGCGACCGCGCCGGTGCTGGTGGCGTCGTTCGCGTTCAACTTCAACAACTTCACCCTGATCTACATGCTGACCAAGGGTGGGCCGTCCTTCGGGGCGACCGAGCCGGTCGGCGCCACCGACATCCTGATCTCCATGGTCTACCGGATCTCCGGAGTCGGTGGCGGCGCCGCCCGGGCCGATCTCGGCCTCGCCGCGGCACTGTCGATCATCATCTTCATCATCGTGGCCGTGATCGCCGTCCTTGGCTTCCGGCAGACCCGCAAGCTCGAGGAGATGGTCTAGATGTCAGCCCAGACCCTGCCCGGCCGGGCGAGCGCCACCGCGGGCCCGAAGCAGAACCGGGCGAGCTTCGGACGGTGGTTCGGCAGCGTCGGCCTGCGCCACGTCGTCGGGCTGTTCGCCGTGCTGTTCGCGGCCTTCCCGATCGTCTACGTGATCTCGGCCTCGGTGTCGAGCCGGAACACCATGACGGACGCGAACAACCTGTTCGCCACCGTCACCGGGGACAACTACGCCATGCTCGGCTGCAACCCCGACGTCGCGGCCGACGCGAACAAGTGCGCGAAGGTGCAGTACTTCTGGGACTGGTTCCTGAACTCGCTGGGGATCTCGCTGGTCACCGCGGTCGGCACCGTGATGATGGGCGCGGCCGCCGCGTACGCGTTCTCGCGGTTCCGGTTCACCGGCCGGCGGTTCGGCCTGAATGCGCTGCTGGTCATCCAGATGTTCCCGCAGATGCTGGCCTTCGTCGCGATCCTCATCCTGATGACCGCGCTGGGCGAGGTGGTGCCGATCCTGGGCACCGGCTCGACGGTGGCGCTGGTGGCGGTCTACCTGGGCGGTGCGCTGGGAGCCAACACCTTCCTGATGTACGGCTTCTTCAACTCGATCCCACCCTCGCTGGACGAGGCGGCCAAGATCGACGGAGCCACCCACGCCCAGACCTACTGGACGATCATCGTCCCGCTGGTGATCCCGATCCTGGCGGTGACCGCGCTGCTGAGCTTCATCGGAACCTTCGGCGAGTACATGCTGGCCAGCGTGGTGCTGGGCAGCGGGTCGCAGTCGAGCTGGACCCTGCCGATGGGGCTGTACCTGCTGGTGGGCGACAGCCGGGCACCGGAGTTGACGCTGTTCTCCGCCGGCGCGGCGATCGCGGCGCTGCCGGTGCTGCTGCTCTTCCTGTTCCTGCAGCGGTACATCGTCTCCGGGCTGACCGGCGGAGCGGTGAAGGGCTGAGCCCGGTCCGAACCCGACCAACGGGGCGCTGGGGCACCCTGTGCCGTCCCGTGCGCAACTAGGAGGAACATGACCGCGCCGCACCTGCTGGGCCTGCCGCACCACGACGGTTCGAGCCTGTACGTCGACGGCCGGGAGTTCGCCCTCGGCGACGTCGTGCAGGTGCGCCTGCGGGTGCCGCGCGGGTTCGGCGAGACCGGCGTGCTGTTGCGGGTCTCCCGCGACGGCGACCCGTTGAAGCAGCCGGCCCGCCTGGTGCGGGCGGACGCCCACGAGCGGTGGTACGCGGCGGAGCTGGCGGTGGACAACCCGGTGGTCAGCTACCGCTGGCTGCTGCGGCGGGGGCACGACTACGTCTGGCTGACCAACCGCGGCCTGTTCGCCCGGGATGTCTCCGATGTCGGCGACTTCCGGGTGACGGTGTTCCCCGGTGCCCCGGCGTGGGCCAGGGACGCCATCGGCTACCAGATCTTCCCGGACCGGTTCGCCCGGTCGGCGGGTGCCGACACCCGGCCAGCGCCGGAATGGGCCGCCCCGGCCGGCTGGGACGACGAGCCGGCGAGAAAGGGGGACGCCGCCGTCCGGCAGTTCTTCGGTGGCGACCTGGACGGGATCGCCCAGAAGCTGGACTATCTGCAGGCGCTGGGAGTCAACCTGCTCTACCTGACCCCGTTCTTCCCGGCGCGGAGCGCCCACCGCTACGACGCCGCCACCTTCGGCCAGGTCGACCCGGCACTGGGTGGGGACGAGGCGCTCGGCCGGCTCGTCCGGGCCGCCCACGAGCGTGGCATGCACCTGATCGGTGACCTGACCACTAACCACACCGGCGACCGGCACGAATGGTTCCGGGCCGCGCTGGCCGACCGGCGTTCGGTCGAGGGCGGGTTCTACTACTGGGCCGAGGACGCCCCGATCGACTTCGCCCGGTGGCAGCAGTCGCAGGCCGACCAGTGGGGCGGAAGCGTCCCGGCCGAGGTGGACGGCGTCCCGTTCGACTACGTCTCCTGGCTCGGGGTGGCGTCCCTGCCCAAGCTGAACTGGGGTTCGCCGGAGCTCTGGACCCGGATGGTCTCCGGCCCGGAGTCCGTGGTCGGCCGCTACCTGCGGGAACCCTTCGGGATGGACGGCTGGCGGATCGATGTCGCGCACATGACCGGACGGTATGCCGCCGACGACTACTACGCCGAGGTGGCGCGAGCCTGCCGGGCGACGGTCGACGAGGTCGGGGGCCTGCTGGTCGGCGAACACTTCTACGACCTGTACAACGACCAACTGGGCGACGGCTGGCAGTCGGTGATGAACTACCAGGCGTTCATCAAGCCGCTCTGGTCGTGGCTGACCAGGCCCGACACGGAGCTGGGCTTCGCCGATCTGCCGCTGCCCATCCCGCGGCGTTCCGCGGAAGCCGTGGTGGCGACGATGCGGGACTTCGACGGTTCGGTGCCCTGGTCGGTCTTCACCCAGCAGTGGAACATGCTGGGTTCCCACGACACCGCCCGGATCGCCACCATCACCGACGACGAGCGGCTGGTGGAGGTGGGTGCGGCCTGGCTCTTCACCTATCCCGGCATCCCCGCGATCTTCGCCGGCGACGAGGGCGGCGCGGTCGGCAGCAATGGTGAGCATTCCCGCAGCAGCATGCCGTGGGACCAGATCGCCGCCGGCGGTGGCCCGCGGTGGGACGCGTCCACCTTCGCGCGCTTCCGCGACCTGATCGCCCTGCGGCAGGGGAGCGGGGCGCTGAAGGACGGCGGCCTGCGCTGGGCGGTGGTCGCCGAGGACGCGGTCGCCTACCTTCGCGAGACCGCCGAGGAACTGCTGCTGGTGGTGCTGGCGCGGGCGCCGTGGCAGGGTACCCGGCTACCCGGTTGGTTGGTGGGGGAGAGGCATCCCGAGTTGCGGTACGGCGGCCGCGCAGCAGGTACTCCGGCGCTGACCGTCGACGGTGACCAGCTGGTGGTGTCCGGAGCGGGACCCGCGGTGGGCATCTGGCGGCTGCGCTAGACGGTATGTCTTGACCCCGTCCTGAGGGGTTGTGGGCCGGGGCCTCGCTCATGCATCTTGCGTGGGTTGCTGGGCAGGTGGGCTGCCCGGCCTTTCCGACATACATGGGAGGCCCCGGTGTTT
>JAEXCA010000264.1 GCA_023393755.1 Actinomycetes bacterium
CCACCTCACAGGCGGTGCTCAGGCGCAGGCGTCCGGCTTCGGCGGGTTGGACGTGGCGTCCGGCTTGAAGCCCGAGGGTCCGACCGTCTTATCCAGCGCGGCCTGCCAGGAGCCGTCGGCGACCATCTTCACCAGGGCCTCGTTGATGGCATTGCACAGCTTGGTGTCGCCCTTCTTGATGCCGACGCCGTAGCGCTCCTCGCTGAAGGTGTTGCCGACCACCTTGAACTTGCCGGCGTACTGCTCCTGCGCGGCGAAGCCGGCCAGGATGACGTTGTCGGTGGTCACCGCGTCGATCGCGGTGCCCAGCGCGCCGACGCACTTGGAGTAGGTGTCGAACTCCTGCAACTGCACCTGATCGGCGTACTTCTCCTGGATCTTCTTGGCGGAGGTGGAGCCGACCACCGAACACAGCTTCTTGCCGTTCATGGCGTCCGGGCCGGTGATGTCGGTGTTGTCGACCGGCACCAGCAGATCCTGGCCGGCGATGAAGTACGGGCCGGCGAAGTCGACCTTCTGCTTGCGGTCGTCGGTGATCGAGTAGGTGGCGAAGATCATCTTCACCTGGTCGGACTGCAGCATGGTCTCGCGCTGCGCCGACGGGGTCTCCTTGAACTCCACCTCGGTGTAGCCCAGTTCCTTGGCGACGTACTTGGCGACTTCGACGTCGAACCCCTGGTAGTCGGAGCCGACCTGCAGGCCGAGGCCCGGCTGGTCGAACTTGATGCCGATGACGACCTTGCCGCCCGAGCCGGGATCGCCCCCGGCCGAGCTACCGCCACCACAGGCGGTCAGGCTTGCGGAAAGGACGACGGCCGCACCGAGGACGGCGGCGATCTTGCGACGCTTCATGGATGTTCCTCCTGGCGAATCAGTGGGTAAGGATCTTGCTGAGGAAGTCTTGGGCGCGAGCGCTCTGCGGATTGGTGAAGAACTCGTCGGGGGTGTTCTCCTCGACGATCTGGCCGTCGGACATGAACACCACCCGGTCGGCGGCCTTGCGGGCGAAGCCCATCTCGTGGGTGACCACGACCATGGTCATCCCCTGCCGGGCGAGGCTGACCATGACGTCCAGTACCTCGTTGACCATTTCCGGGTCGAGCGCCGAGGTCGGCTCGTCGAAGAGCAACACCTTGGGCTGCATCGCCAGCGCACGGGCGATCGCCACCCGCTGCTGCTGACCGCCGGAGAGCTGCGCCGGGTACTTGTCGGCCTGGTTGTCCACGCCGACCCGCGCCAGGATCTCCATCGCCTGGGCGCGAGCCTCCGCCGCACTCTTCTTGCGCACCCTGGTGGGGCCGAGGGTGACGTTCTCCAGAATCGTCTTGTGGGCGAACAGGTTGAAGGACTGGAACACCATGCCGACGTCGGCGCGCAGGTCGGCCAGCGCCTTGCCCTCCTCGGGAAGCTCCACACCGTCGATGGTGATGGTGCCCGAGCCGATCGGCTCCAGCCGGTTGATCGCCCGGCACAGCGTCGACTTGCCGGAACCGGAGGGCCCCAGGACGACCACGACCTCGCCCTTGTGGACGGTCAGGTTGATGTCCTGCAACACATGCAGATCGCCGAAGTGCTTGTTCACCTGTGAGAGCACGACCAGAGGCCCACCGAGCCCCTGCCCGGTCGCGGTGCCGTCTTCTGCCATGGGGTGACCATAGCGGCATCATCACGTCAGCACTATGACCACTGCGTTGCGATCAGATCACAACGGGCGGGGAAATTCCCCACCGCCGACGACTGTTTCCCTTAGTCAGGCCCGACCTGACCGCGCTGCCCAACGAACTCGCAAAGACGCACGAGTCCCGGCGTGTTGGCGGCTCAGTCGAGGTAGTCCCGCAGCACCTGGGAACGGCTCGGGTGACGCAGCTTGCTCATCGTCTTGGACTCGATCTGCCGGATCCGCTCCCGGGTCACCCCGTAGACCTTGCCGATCTCGTCCAGCGTCTTGGGCTGGCCGTCGGTCAGCCCGAACCGCATCGACACCACCCCGGCCTCACGCTCGGAGAGGGTGTCCAGGACGTCGTGCAGCTGCTCCTGCAGCAGGGTGAAGTTGACCGCCTCGGCCGGCACGACCGCCTCGGAATCCTCGATCAGGTCACCGAACTCGGAATCGCCGTCCTCGCCCAGCGGGGTGTGCAGCGAGATCGGCTCGCGGCCGTACTTCTGCACCTCGACGACCTTCTCCGGGGTCATGTCGAGTTCCTTGGCCAGCTCCTCCGGGGTGGGTTCGCGGCCGAGATCCTGCAGCATCTGCCGCTGCACCCGGGCGAGCTTGTTGATCACCTCGACCATGTGGACCGGGATCCGGATGGTGCGGGCCTGGTCGGCCATCGCGCGGGTGATCGCCTGCTTGATCCACCAGGTGGCGTAGGTGGAGAACTTGTAGCCCTTGGTGTAGTCGAACTTCTCCACCGCGCGGATCAGGCCGAGGTTGCCCTCCTGGATCAGGTCGAGGAAGAGCATGCCGCGACCGGTGTAGCGCTTGGCCAGCGACACCACCAGGCGGAGGTTGGCCTCCAGCAGGTGGTTCTTGGCCCGGCGGCCGTCCTCGGCGATCCACTCCAGGTCGGAGAGGTGGTCGTCGGCCAGCCCGGCGGCCGCCTCGCTGAGCGTCTCCTCGGCGAACAGGCCGGCCTCGATCCGCTTGGCCAGCTGCACCTCCTGCTCGGCGTTCAGCAGCGCGACCTTGCCGATCTGCTTGAGGTAGTCCTTCACCGGGTCGGCGGTCGCGCCGGCCGCCAGCACCTGCTGCTCGGGCTCGTCGGCGTCGTCGGCGTCGGAGAGGCTGAAGCCCTCGTCCTCGACCAGATCCTTCTCGGTCTTGGCCTCCTCGGCCGGCTCGAAGCCGGTGTCGTCCACGTCGTCAAGGCTGCGCTTCTTGCCGCCGACGGTGAGAATCACGTCGTCGCCCTCGCGCTCGACCTTGACCTCCAGGTTGCCCGGCGTCAGCACGTCCTCGACGGTGACCTCCTCGACATCGAGATCGTCGGGCTCCAGGTCGTCGGGATCCAGTTCGTCCTCCGGGTCGTCCGGCACCGCGACCACCACCGGCTTGGCCTTGGCGGGAGCCTTCGCCGCGCGGCTGGTGCGCTGCCGCGGCGTGGGGGTGGTGGTCTCTTCTTCGACAGTAGCCTTGGCGGCAGCGCTGGAGCGTGGGGACACGGGCGACCTCTCAAGAAAGCGGTTCAGGGCATAGAACAACCGGGAGCTGTCAACGCCTTCGAGCACCATTGTGCCACGATCGGCCCCGTCTCCCAAGTCCGCGAGGTCGGATAATCTCGACCCATGCCTGTTGCCGGTCCGCCGCCCGTCGCTCCCCGTCGTCCGCAGGTCAGGATCGTCCACGACGACCGGGTGGAGGACCCGTACGCCTGGATGAAGGACAAGTCGGATCCGGAGCTGCTGGCCTATCTGGAGGCGGAGAACGCCTTCACCGAGACGGTCACCGCGCCGCTGGCCGAGCTGGCCCGGCAACTGTACGACGACATCGACGCCCGTACCCTGCAGACCGACCTGAGCGTTCCGGAGTTCACCCGGCACACCGACGGCCGCTGCTTCTGGTACTACGCCCGCACCGTCCAGGGGCACAACTACCCCAGCTACCACCGCGCGCCCGCCGCCGACCGCGACCGGCTGCCCGACCCGGCAACCGTTCCGGACGGCGAGGAACTGCTGGTGGACGTGAACGAACTGGCCGGCGAATCCGCCTTCTTCGCCCTCGGCACGCTGGCGATCAGCCCGGACGGCAACCGGCTGGCCTACTCCACCGACACCAGCGGGGACGAGCGCTACGACCTGCGCTTCGTCGACCTGCGCACCGGCGAGCCGCTGCCCGACCAGCTGAACGGGATCGCCGCCGGCGGCTGCTGGGCGGGCAACGACAGCTACTGCTACCTCACCGTCGACGACGCCTGGCGGCCGGACACCGCCTGGCGGCACGTGCTGGGCGAGGCCGGGGACGACCGGGTGCTGCACCACGAGCCGGACGAGCGGTTCTGGATGGAGCTCGGGGTCTCCCGCGACCTGCGGCAGGTGGTGATCGGGATCGGCTCCAAGACCAGTAGCGAGACCCGGCTGGTGGCGGCCTACGACCACGCCGCGCTGCCCCGGGTGGTCACCCCCCGGCGGCCGGACGTGGAGTACAACGTCGAGGTGGCCGGCGACACCCTCTACATCGTCCACAACGACGGCGCCCCCGACTTCGCCCTCTCCCGGGCGCCGCTGACCGCCGGCTCCGCCGACGACTGGGAGCCACTGTGGCCGGGCGAGCCCGGAGCACGCCTGCTGGACGTCTCGGCCTACGACCGGGCGTTGGTGATCAGCCTGCGCCGGGACGGCCTGGTGCGGGTGCGCGTCCATCCGTTCGATGCGGCGGGCAGGCTCACCGCGGGCCACGAGATCGACTTCGGGGAGGCCCTCTACGAGGTGGACGCCCATGGCTCGGAGGACGCCGACACCGACCGGATCCGGCTCTCCTACCAGTCGATGGTCACGCCCGAGCAGGTGCTGGAGTACCGCCTCGACACCGGCGAGCGCCGCGTCCTGAAACAGCGCGTGGTGCTGGACCATCCGCGGCTGGGCCCGTACCGGCCGTCCGACTACGTGCAGCGCCGGGAGTGGGCGACCGCGCCGGACGGCACCCGGATCCCGCTCTCGCTGGTCCACCGGGCCGACACCCCGCTGGACGGCACGGCGGGCTGCGTGCTCACCGGCTACGGCGCCTACGAGATCAGCTACCCCGGCAGCTTCTCCGTCCCCCGGCTCAGCCTGCTGGACCGCGGCTACGTGGTGGCGATCGCGCACGTCCGCGGCGGCGGCGAACTCGGCCGCGCCTGGTACGAGGCCGGCAAGCTCGAGCACAAGCAGAACAGCTTCACCGACCTGGTCGCCGCCGCCCGCCACCTGGTCGCCCGCGGCTACACCACCGCCGCCCGGCTGGGGGTCTCCGGTGGCAGCGCCGGCGGCCTGCTGGTGGGAGCCGCGATGAACCTCGCCCCGGACGCCTTCGGTGCGGTGAACGCCCAGGTCCCGTTCGTCGATCCGCTCACCACCATGCTCGACCCGGACCTGCCGCTCACCATCACCGAATGGGAGGAATGGGGCGATCCGCTGCACGATCCGGACGCCTACCGCCGCCTGAAGGCGTACTCCCCCTACGAGAACGTCCGGGCCCAGCGGTACCCGGCGATCCTGGTGACCACCAGCCTGAACGACACCCGGGTCGAGGTGACCGAGCCGGCCAAGTGGGTCGCCCGGCTGCGGCACGACGCCGGCCTGGGCCACCGGCTCCTGCTCAAGACCGAACTGGTGGCCGGCCACGGCGGCGTCTCGGGCAGATACGCG
>JAEXCA010000265.1 GCA_023393755.1 Actinomycetes bacterium
GGGCGGACGTTTCCGTTTCGAAGCCCGGTCACACCCGGCGCAGTACCGCCACCACCTTGCCCAGAATGCTGGCCTGGTTGCCGTCGATCGGCTCGTAGGCCGGGTTGTGGGGGAGCAGCCAGACCTGGCCGGGCGTGCGCTTGAGGGTCTTCACCGTGGCCTCGTCGCCCAGCAGGGCAGCGACGATGTCGCCATTGTCGGCGCTGGGCTGCTGGCGGACCACCACGTAGTCGCCGTCGCAGATCGCCGCGTCGATCATCGAGTCGCCCCTGACCTCCAGCAGGAAGAGGGTGCCCTCGCCGACCAGCTGCTTGGGCAGTGCGAACACATCCGAGACGGCCTCCTCGGCCAGGATCGGCCCGCCGGCGGCGATCTGGCCCAGGATCGGCACGTGCACCGTGGGTGCGGCGAAGTCATCGATCCCGGTCTCGTCGACCCCGGTCTCCAACGCCGGCCGGACAGGCGAGAGCGAACCGGGCAGCCGGACCTCCATCGCGCGCGGCCGGTGCGGATCGCGGCGCAGGTAGCCCTTGCCCTCCAGCACCTTCAGCTGGTGGGCCACCGAGGAGGACGAGGCGAGCCCCGCGGCCTCGGCGATCTCCCGGATGCTCGGCGGATAGCCGCGGGCCTCGATGGTGTCGCGGATCACCTCGAGCATCCGGCGCTGGCGGGGCGTCAGGCCGTCGACGTCGGTCGGACCATCGGGCAACTCGCTCACCGTCGTGCCGAGCTGGTCGGCGATGTCCTGCCTGCTGGGACGCCCGCGGCGGCGCGCGGGAGGGGTGCTGCTGGTGCCGTCGTTAGCCATGCCCCCACGGTAGGCCACCCGACGCCCGAAATGAAACATCTGTTCGAGCGTGTCGCGGATCGAACGCCGTGATGAATCGAAAACCCGGCCTCTCGCGCTGACCGGCGGGCTCGCCGCAGAGAACTGTCAGAGCCAGGTGATGGGCTGATCTCAACGACACACCGAGAACAGTTGTTCGAATACTCTTGCCAAGCCGGCTCCGGACAGGGTAGGAATGTATCGAACAGGTGTTCGACCCGGAAGAAGGAGTCCCGAAATGGCCGCAATGCTGGTCGATCTTCCGCTGGCTCAGCTGCCGGCACCCGCCGCCCCCGGCCGCTGGGTGCATGTCAGCAGCCCACGGCCGGGCACCGCCCGTCCCGCCACGGTCCCGCAGGCACGTCCCTCGGTCCCGGGTCGCCCGGGCGGACGGCCGCAGGGGGTCGCCGCGCCGCAGCTGGTCGGCCGTTCGGTGGTCGTCCCGGCGAAGGTCGAAGCGCCGCGCCTGGACAGCGCCGTGGCAGCGGCCCCGTTGCGGCTCACCCGCCGTGGCCTGGCGGTGGTGATGGGCGGCTTCGCGCTGGTGATGATGACCGCGCTGGTCGTGCTGGTGGCCGCCTTCCTCGCCGTTCCGAACGAGCCCGTGCTGACCCAGCTCGCGCTGGGCTGACCTCTGGTTCGAGCCTGCCGACAAGGCGAATCGCCGGAGTTGTCCGGCACCTGCCGCAGCCGCTTGCGGACGTCCGATTTTCGGCATAGGCTCTACATCTAGTAGTTACAAAGGTGTGGTTCATCCACAACTTGTGGTTGTTACCCACATCCTGTTCCACAGGTTTCTCCACAGGCGGCGAAGGGAGGGCGCGATGTACTGCCCCTACTGCCGTCATACCGACAGCCGCGTGCTGGATTCCCGGGTAGCCGAGGACGGCAGCAGCATCCGCCGTCGCCGGCAGTGCCCGCAGTGCGAGCGCCGGTTCACCACGCTGGAGCAGATGCAGCTGGTCGTGGTGAAGCGCTCCGGCGTGGTGGAGCCGTTCTCCCGCGAGAAGGTGATCCACGGGGTCGCCAAGGCCTGCAAGGGCCGTCCGGTGAGCGAGGACGATCTGGCCCGGCTCGGCCAGCAGGTGGAGGAGGCGCTGCGCGCCAGCGGCCAGGCCGAGATTCCGGCCAACGAGGTCGGCCTGGCGGTGCTGGGCCCGCTGCAGCGGCTCGACCCGGTCGCCTACCTGCGGTTCGCCTCGGTCTACAAGCACTACGACTCGGTCGAGGATTTCGAGGCCGAGATCGAACAACTCCGTGCGGCCGCTGCAGCGGTAGCGCACTGAGCACCATCAACCCCCCGCCGATTCGAGAGGCAGCAGTAATGACCGACACCGTGAAGGCAACCCCCCGGGGTGGTCGTGAGGCAGCCGGGATCACCGTCCCGCGGGTCTTCACCACCGCCGGCGTGCACCCTTACGACGAGGTCACCTGGGAGCGCCGCGACGTCGTCCAGACCAACTGGAAGACCGGGGAGGTGGTCTTCGAGCAGCACGGTGTGGAGTTCCCGGAGTTCTGGAGCCTGAACGCCTCCACCATCGTCACCACCAAGTACTTCCGCGGCGCCGTCGGCACGCCGGTCCGCGAGGCCAGCCTGCGGACCCTGATCGACCGGGTGGTCGGCAAGTACCGCAGCGCCGGCGAGCAGAACGGCTACTTCGCCTCGGCGGACGATGCGGAGATCTTCGAGCACGAGCTCACCTGGCTGCTGCTGCACCAGTACTTCAGCTTCAACTCCCCGGTGTGGTTCAACGTGGGCACGAAGAGCCCGCAGCAGGTCAGCGCCTGCTTCATCCTCAGCGTCGATGACTCGATGGAGTCGATCCTGAACTGGTACAAGGAGGAGGGCTTCATCTTCAAGGGCGGCTCCGGGGCCGGCCTGAACCTCTCCCGGATCCGTTCCTCCAAGGAACTGCTCTCCTCCGGCGGCACCGCCTCCGGCCCGGTCTCCTTCATGCGCGGCGCGGACGCCTCGGCGGGCACGATCAAGTCCGGCGGTGCCACCCGGCGGGCGGCGAAGATGGTGGTGCTGGACGTCGATCACCCCGACATCGAGGAGTTCGTCGACACCAAGGCGCGCGAGGAGGAGAAGATCCGCGCCCTGCGCGACGCCGGCTTCGACATGGATCTCGGCGGCCGGGACATCGTCAGCGTGCAGTACCAGAACGCCAACAACTCGGTGCGGGTGAACGACGAGTTCATGCAGGCCGTGGTGGACGGCAGCCCGTTCGGGCTGCGCGCCCGGATGACCGGCGAGGTGATCGAGGAGATCGACGCCCGCGGGCTGTTCAACAAGATCGCCAAGGCCGCCTGGGAGTGCGCCGATCCCGGCATCCAGTACGACGACACGATCAACGCCTGGCACACCAACCCCGAGACCGGCCGGATCACCGCGTCCAACCCCTGCTCGGAGTACATGAGCCTGGACAACTCGTCCTGCAACCTGGCCAGCCTCAACCTGCTGAAGTTCCTCCGCGAGGACGACAGCTTCGACGTCGAGCGGTTCGTCCGCGCGGTGGAGTTGATCATCACCGCGATGGACATCTCGATCTGCTTCGCCGACTTCCCGACCGAGAGCATCGGCCAGACCACCCGCGACTACCGGCAGCTGGGCATCGGCTACGCCAACCTGGGTGCGCTGCTGATGGCGCTGGGCCGCGGCTACGACACCGACGGTGGCCGGGCGCTGGCCGCGGCGATCACCTCGCTGATGACCGGTGCCGCCTACCGCCGTTCGGCCGAACTGGCCGGGGTGGTCGGTCCCTACGCCGGCTACGCCCGCAATGCCAACGCCCACCAACGGGTGATGCGCAAGCATCAGGCCGCCAACGACGATCTCCGCCGGACCGATGACCTCGACGGCCTGATCCACGACGCCGCCTCCGCCGAGTGGGAGCAGGTCGTCGGCCTCGGCGCCCGCAACGGTTTCCGCAACGCCCAGGCCTCGGTGCTGGCGCCGACCGGCACCATCGGCTTCATGATGGACTGCGACACCACCGGTATCGAGCCGGACTTCTCGCTGGTGAAGTTCAAGAAGCTGGTCGGCGGCGGGTCGATGCAGATCGTCAACCAGACCATCCCGCGGGCGCTGCGCAGGCTCGGCTACGCCACCGAGACCGTCGAGGCGATCGTGGAGTACATCGCCGAGCACGGCCACGTGGTGAACGCCCCCGGGCTGAAGAGCGAGCACTACGAGGTCTTCGACACCGCGATGGGCCAGCGGTCGATCAAGCCGATGGGCCACGTCCGGATGATGGCCGCGGTGCAGCCGTTCCTCTCCGGCGCGATCTCGAAGACGGTGAACCTGCCGGAGTCGGCCACCGTGGAGGAGATCGCCGACGTCTACCTGCAGGGCTGGAAGCTGGGCCTGAAGGCACTGGCCGTCTACCGGGACAACTGCAAGGTGGGCCAGCCGCTCTCGGACGCCAAGAAGTCCGACGAGAAGGCGACCGCGCCCGAGCCCGAGGTGCGGATCGAGTACCGGCCGCGCCGCACCCGGCTACCGAAGTCCCGCAGTGGCAAGACCACCTCCTTCTCGGTGGCCGGCGCCGAGGGCTACATGACCTCCGGCCAGTACGACGACGGACGCCTCGGCGAGGTCTTCCTCAAGCTCGGCAAGCAGGGCTCCACCCTGGCCGGCGTGATGGACGCCTTCAGCATCGCGGTCTCGATCGGCCTGCAGTACGGAGTGCCGCTGTCGACCTTCGTGCAGAAGTTCACCAACCTGAAGTTCGAGCCGGCCGGCATGACCGACGACCCGGACGTCCGGATGGCCCAGTCGATCATGGACTACATCTTCCGCCGCCTGGCGCTGGACTACCTCTCCTTCGACGAGCGTTCGGAACTGGGCATCTACACCGCGGCCGAGCGGGCGCGGTACGTTGAGACCGGGTCCTACCTCTCCGACGAGGACGAGGGGGGCCTGTTCGAGTCGGAGACGTTGAAGAACGACGCCGCCGACGTCCTGCGGATCGACGAGGCCGGGCCGGTGCAGCCGTCCCTGCTCGCCGCCGATCCGGTCACCAGCACCGCCGATGTGCTCTCCAAGCTCACCGGGTTGAAGGTGGATGCGCCGCTGTGCCTGACCTGTGGCACCAAGATGCGGCCCAGTGGCTCCTGCTATGTCTGCGAAGGCTGCGGCTCGACCAGCGGCTGTAGCTAGATAGCAGGGAAGAAAGGAGCGCGCCGCAGCATCGAGGGACTTTTCGTCCATGGGACTCTTCGTCCCCTCGGGGAAGTCGATGCTGCGGCGCGTTTCCCACGCCCGCGGGATTCAGCTCAACCCTGGGCGCGCCGGCGGACGTGCCAGGTGATGAAGCCCGCGTAACCGCCGACCACCGCCACCAACGCGCAGATCGCCAGCACCGGGGAGTGCCGGAACAGCCGGCCGAACAGGTCGACCCCGGCCACCCCGATCGCTGAGTAGAGCAGCGCCCACAGCACGCCCCCGACGATCAGCGCGGGCAGGTACCGGGCGGGCGGCATCCGCAGGGCGCCGGCGGCCAGGTTGGCCAGCGTCTGGAACCCGACGGTGAGGAAGGAGAACGCCACCAGCGGAGCGCCGTACTCGCTGACCCGCCGGGTGGCCCGTTGATAGCGCTCCCCGGCCATCAGCTTGGCGATCCGGGGGCGGCGGCTGGCGCCCGCCGCGGCAGCGCGGCCGAGAAGATAGGTTCCGCCCGCGCGGCAGAACACGATGACGAACATGGCACCGACGATGACCGGGAACGGGACGTCCCACTGGGTCGGGTCCACGCGTGACCTGCTTTCGCTGGAGTTACGGATGCACGGATTTCGTACGCACTCGTACGCAGTAAACCAGAACCGGGCGCTTCGGGCCATCGGGCAACGCACCCGGCGGCCGAAGCCGGCGGACGGCGCGCCACCGTCCGCGGGATCAGCGTAGGTTTGGGGGACGAAGGAGGCTGGTGATGGATTTCGACCTGGACCGCAGCATCGACCAGGCATGGGCCGGTTTTGCCGAACGGCTGGCCGAGGTGGTGTCGGTGATGGATCCGGACGGCAGCACCCTCACCCTGGGCGCCCTCGGCTCCGCCGCGCACGGGCAGGCGCCGTTCGTCACCTTCGAGTGCCTGCCGGATCGGCTGCTGCTGGTGCGCGCCTCCGGCAACGAGGTGCTGGGCGAAACCCACCAACTCACCCTGGATGGTCTCCAGCGGCTGGACGACCTGGGCTGGCAGCCGCCCTCGGTGGACGGGCCGCATCCCGGCCCGCACCACTGGATCGAGATCACGCAGGAGGAGTCCGAACCGGCGGCGGCCTGCGCGGTGACGGTGCTGCGGGAGGTCTTCGGGGTGCGGCATCCGGCCTTCCTGGCCGCCGACCAGCTCGCCGAGGTGCTCGCCCCGCCCACCCCCAGCGAGGCGGCGCAGTTCCACCACGAGGATCTTCAGGCGGTGGTGCCCGGCTCCGTGGCCGAACTGGAGGCGATGGTGCGGATCGAGCTGGGCGAGTCGCTGGGGTACGAACCGCTGACCGACACCGACGGCGACTTCGCCATCCGGGTCGGGTCGGCGATGGTCTTCGTCCGGTGCACCCCGGACGCCCGCGAGGTGATCGTGTTCTCCCCGCTGGTGCACGAACTGGAGGGACGCAGCCGGGCGATGGAGGTGCTGAGCGATCTGAACACCCAGGCCCGCTACGTCCGCTTCGTGCTGATCCGGGACCGGGTGTTCGCCAGCATGTCGGTGCTGGCCCACCCGTTCGTCCCGGCCCACCTGCACCAGGCGCTGCAGACCATGACCGTGGTGGCCGATCAGCTGGACGAGGAACTGGCCCAGCGGCTGCGCGGGCGAACCTCCTTCGGCGCGGTCGACTGACGAACCCGCCGCCGATTCGGTACGGTAGCCGCGATGGACGCCAAAGCTCACAACACGCCGCTCTCGGACGACGAGTGCCGCCAACTGCTGCTCGGGCACGACCTGGGGCGGGTGGCGTGGGCCACGCCGGACGGGATCGCCGTGCTGCCCGTCTCCTACGTCCTGGCCGGGGAGCGGATCGTCTTCCGCACCGCCGCCGGCTCGCAGCTGGCCGGCCTGGTCGACCCCCAGCCGGTCGGGTTCGAGATCGACGACCTCGATCCGGAGACCCGGACCGGCTGGAGCGTGCTGGTGCGGGGGACGAGCGGTCCCGCCGCGCCGGGTGAGGCCGACGCCGCCGAGCCCTGGGCGCCGGGCGACCGTCCGGTGATGGTGGCGATCGAACCGTCCGCCTATTCCGGTCGCGCGATCGCGGCCGGCTGAGGAAGGAGCCCGCGATGCTGCGAACCTACGAAGGTCCAGCCAGGGTGATCGTCGGCTACGACGGCTCGGCCGAAGCCGATGCCGCGTTGCGCCACGGGGTGGCCGAAGCGCTGCTCCTGGACGCGGAGATCGTGCTGGTGAACGCCGTGGACGACCTGGTGCTGAGCAGCGCCTGGGGCGTGGTGTTCGACGTCGACACCATCCGGGAGGCTGCCCGGCAGATCCTCCGCACCGCCGTCGAGCAGGCCGCCGGGCTGGGGATGCCGGTCGACCGGATCCGTCACGACGTGGAGTTGGGCAACCCCGCGGCGGTCCTCTCCCGGCACAGCGACGAGGCCTCCCTGATCGTGGTCGGCAGGCATTCGGCCGCGGCCGGTGAGCGGGTCTTCGTCGGCTCCACCGCGGTCGGCGTGGCCAGTACCGCGCACTGCCCGGTGGTCGTGGTGGGCACCGAACACGCCGAGCGGGAGCGCCGCTCCACGATCGGGGTGGGGGTGAACACCGCCGCCAAGGGCGGGGTCGCGCTGGAGTGGGCGTTGCAGCAGTGCCGGGCCCGCGGTGGCGGGGTCCGGGTGATCAGCATCGCCAAGGCGGCCGGCGGACGGTGGTTCGGCGGCGGCAGCGTGCCGGACGAGGTGCGCGACGAGCTGCTCCGGGTGACCCGGGAGCGGGTGGCCGAGATGATCGCGCCGCTCGCCGCCGCCTACCCCGAGGTGCCGGTGGAGGTG
This sequence comes from Actinomycetes bacterium, assembly GCA_023393755.1. GTDB lineage: Bacteria > Actinomycetota > Actinomycetes > Propionibacteriales > Propionibacteriaceae > Propionicimonas. The sequence goes on from JAEXCA010000265.1 coordinate 7,818, forward strand.
GACATCTCCTACGGCAGCCCGCTGGACGTCCTGATCCCGAAGACCGATGAGCTCGACCTGCTGGTGGTCGGGGTGCAGCCGGCCTTCCCCAGCTACACCATCGGTGGCACCACCCGCGGCCTGATGGCGCACTCCCACTGCCCGGTCGCGACCATCCTCTCCCGCGACAGCCACGGTTCCTGATCTCCCCGATGCCGCCTGCCGCGCCTCGCCTGGAGTTCGATCCGGCGCTGCCGATCGCCTCCGAGGTGGAGACCATCCGGGGGTTGCTGGCGCGGCACCAGGTGATCGTGGTGGCCGGTGCGACCGGCTCCGGAAAGACCACCCAGCTGCCCAAGATCTGCCTGCTGGCCGGCCGGCAGAAGATCGGCCACACCCAGCCCCGCCGGATCGCCGCCCGCACCGTCGCCGAGCGGATCGCCAGCGAACTGGGGGAGGAACTCGGCCACACCGTCGGCTACCAGGTGCGGTTCACCTCCAAGACCTCCCGGGCCACCCAGCTGAAGGTGATGACCGACGGCATCATGCTGGCCGAGATCGGCCACGACCGCGATCTGCGCCGCTACGACACGATCATCGTGGACGAGGCGCACGAGCGCTCGCTGAACATCGACTTCCTGCTCGGCTACCTCAAGCAGCTGCTGCCCAGGCGTCCCGACCTGAGGGTGATCATCACCTCGGCGACCATCGACACCGAGCGGTTCGCCGCGCACTTCGGCGACGCGCCGGTGGTGGAGATCCCCGGCCGGACCTACCCGGTCGAGTTGCGCTACCGACCGGTGCGGGACGGCGCCGAGCGGGACGCCGACCTGATCGATGCCCTCTGCGACGCGGTGAAGGAGCTCGCCAGCGGGCCCGACGGCGACATCCTGGTGTTCTGCTCCGGCGAGCGGGAGATCCGGGACGCCGCCGAGGCGATCGAGGGCCTGAAGCTCCGCTTCACCCACGTCCTGCCGCTCTACGCCCGGCTGTCCGCGGCCGAGCAGCACCGGGTGTTCACCCCGCACACCGGCCGCCGGATCGTACTGGCCACCAATGTCGCCGAGACCTCGGTCACGGTGCCGGGGATCCGCTCCGTGATCGATCCCGGCTTCGCCCGGATCTCCCGCTACTCGGCCCGCACCAAGGTGCAGCGGCTGCCGATCGAACCGATCTCACAGGCCTCGGCCAACCAGCGCGCCGGCCGGTGCGGACGGGTGGCGCCGGGGGTGTGTATCCGGCTCTACTCCGAGGAGGACTTCGAGGCTCGCCCGGAGTACACCGATCCCGAGATCCTGCGCACCAACCTGGCCTCGGTGATCCTGCGGATGGCTGATGCC
>JAEXCA010000223.1 GCA_023393755.1 Actinomycetes bacterium
GCCCCGGGGCGGTCACCGGGCCGTCCGGCGGGAGAGGACGACTCCCGAGCCCGCCACGGCCAGGCCGATCACCCAGGCGATCACCACCGCCATCAGGGCGACGTAGAAGACGACCGTGGAGGCGTCGTAGCTCAGGCCGAACCAGCGCGACAGCACCGAGAGCAGGTGTCCGCTGTCCCCGGAATCCGGGATGGTCAGGCCGGCCAGCACCAGCCCGCCCCACTGCACGAAGCAGGCGATCGCGTAGGTCCGCCGGACCCCGCGGGCCTCCTGGGCCAGCCGGTCGAAGCCGGTGAGCACCGGCGGCAGCAGCAGCGCCAGGACGGTCGGCGCCGCGTAGACCACCAGGCCGACCACCGCCATCCAGCCCAGCTCCGCACCCAGCAGGCTGCGTCCGACCAGCACGAACGCCGGCAGCAGGATCGCCAGGATCCACTGCCACAGCGCCACCCAGCGGTACTCGGCTCTGATCTGCATGGGCTGACGCTACCGGGTCACCGGCGGCGGGGGTCGCCGGATCGCACGGAGTGGCGACCGCCACCCGGCCGCGGTGCGCCGGGCGGGAGTCGGGTAGGGTCGCGATCCATGAGCCTGCAGCACACGGTCGTGACCCCACTCGATCCGGCGACGGACCCGTTCGGCTGGCTGGAGGAGGTCGAGGGCGACCGGGCGCTGGCCTGGGTGCGGGCCCGCAACGACGAGGCCGTCGCCGCGCTCGGCGGCGATCCGGAGTTCGGCCGGCTCGAGCAGTCGATCCTCGAGGTGCTCGACTCCGACGATCGCATCCCCGAGGTGAGCCGGCTCGGCGACCGGTACTACAACTTCTGGCGGGACGCGACGCACCAGCGCGGCCTGTGGCGCCGCACCACGCTGGAGTCCTACCGCACCGCCTCGCCGGAGTGGGAGATCATCCTCGATCTCGACGCGCTCAACGCCGAGGAGGACGCCAGCTGGGTCTGGCACGGCGCCTCGGCGCTGCGTCCGGAGCCGGGGGAGCCGTGGTGCCGGGCCCTGGTGTCGCTCTCGCCGGGTGGCTCCGACACCGACGTCACCCGCGAGTTCGACCTGATCGAGAAGCGGTTCATCCCGGCCGAGGAGGGCGGTTTCGTCCGTCCGGCGGCCAAGGGCGACCTCGGCTGGGTCGACGCCGACACGGTGCTGGTCACCACCGACTTCGGCGAGGGGACGATGACCACCTCCGGCTACCCGCGGACCGTCCGGCTGTGGCGCCGCGGCACGCCGCTGGCGGACGCCGCGCCGGTCTTCGAGGGCGAACCGACCGATGTCGGGGTGTTCGCCCGGCACAGCCGCGTCCCCGGTTTCGAGCGGACGATCCTGGAGCGGGCGATCACCTTCTACACCCAGCACGCCTACCTGGTGACCGGGCTGGGCACCCCGGAGCAGCAGCTGATCAGGCTGGACGTGCCGGACTCCGCCGATGTCGGTTTCCACCGGGAATGGCTGATGGTCGACCTACGGGACGACTGGACCGTGGCCGGGGTGGAGCACCGGGCCGGATCGCTGCTGGTCATCCGGGTCGATCGCTTCCTGGCCGGCGGGCGGGACTTCACCACCCTGTTCTCCCCGACCCCGGCCACCTCGCTGGCGGGCATCGCCTGGACCCGGCACCACGCCGTGCTGAACGTGCTGGACGACGTGAAGAACCGGCTGCACGTGCTCACCCCACCCGACGACGGCGAGGGGGAGTGGATTCCCACTCCCTTCCCGGCCGATGGCGGCGTGCTGGCGATCGGTGCCGGCGCGGTGGATCCGGTCGAGTCCGACGACGTCTGGGTGGTCACCACCGGCTACCTAGCACCCTCCACGCTCTCGCTGGCCGCGGTGACCGGCCCGGGGTCCGAACCCGGCCGGGTGGAGCAGCTCAAGACCGCGCCGTCCTTCTTCGACGCCGCCGGACTGGTCACCGAGCAGCGCTTCGCCACCTCACTGGACGGCACCCGGGTGCCGTACTTCGTGGTGGGCAGCCCCGCGCAACTCCACCCCGAACCGGGGACGCCGCCCGCCCCGACCCTGCTCTACGGCTACGGCGGTTTCCAGATCTCGCTGACCCCCGGCTACTCCGGAGGGGTCGGACGAGCCTGGCTGGCCCGGGGCGGCGTCTACGTGGTGGCGAACATCCGCGGCGGCGGGGAGTACGGCCCGGGCTGGCACCAGGCCGCGCTGAAGGAACACCGGCATCGGGCTTACGAGGACTTCGTCGCCGTGGCCGATGACCTGGTGGCCGGCGGGATCACCGTCCCCGGACGGCTGGGCGCCCAGGGCGGCTCCAACGGCGGTCTGCTGATGGGCAACATGCTCACCCAGTACCCCGAGCGGTTCGGCGCCATCGTGGTGCAGGTTCCGCTGCTGGACATGAAGCGGTACAGCCACCTGCTGGCCGGGGCCTCGTGGATGGCGGAGTACGGCGACCCCGACGACCCCGAGCAGTGGGAGTACGTCCGGACCTTCTCGCCCTATCACCTGTTCGACGCCGACCGGGAGTATCCGCCGGTGCTGTTCACCACCTCGACCAAGGACGACCGGGTGCACCCCGGTCACGCCCGCAAGCTGGCCGCGCTGATGCTGGAGGCCGGCAAGGACGTCACCTACTACGAGAACATCGAGGGTGGCCACGGCGGTGCCGCGACCAATGCCCAGGCCGCCCACATGGCGGCGCTGGCCTGGACCTTCCTCTCCCTCCGGCTGCGCTGATCACCCGCCGATCGAGCCTGTCGGGACCAGGACGCCGGCCCTGACGCCGGGCCCCGGCTGTTCGCTGGCTGACCTCCCGACTTGCCCACTCTAAATACGCACCCTTATGGTTTCGTTATTGAGCTAGGGATACCTAACCAACATCAGATGTTCGCTGGCCGATCGTGGCCGGTACGGGGAGGTAGTGGGATGAGCAGGAGTCGGGCCGGGATCCCGGATTGGGGCAGGGCGCTGGCGGTGGGGCTGGCGACCGTCCTGGCCGCCGGGGCCGCGTTGGTGGGGGCCGGCGCGACCGCCGTGGCCGCCGATCAGGAGTTGGCCGTTTCGCAGCAGCCCGCGCCGGCCGCCGCGGCCAGCGGGGCCGGGGGTCGACAAACAACCCGATATTCATCTGATGTAGGTTAGGCAAGCCTTCCCAATATTGAGAAGGTTAGCGTTCTCTAAATAATGTCGGGGTCGGCGGATCCACGTTCTGAGATGCCAGAGCTTCGCCGGGGGCGGACAAACCTCCGCCCCCGGAGTCGTCGAGGACTCTGGCGGCAGCCAGGTGGCAATGGGGAGAAAGCTCAGACGCCGGCGTCGATCACCAGGTCACGGTCAACGTGCTTCGCCATCGCGTGCGCGGCCAGCACCGGATCGCCGGCCTCGATCGCGGCCAGGACGGCGGTGTGGTCGGAACGGCGCAGTTCCTCGCTGGCACCGTAGGTCACCCGCCCGTGGTCGACACCACGCCGCAGCGCGGCCATCACCACGGCGTACATGCTGGTCAGCAGCGGGCTGCCGGCGGCCTCGAAGACCAGGAAGTGGAACTGCCCCGGTGTCCGGCCGCGCTCCACCCGTCCGGGGTAGTCGGGGTCGGGCAGCAGGTCGCGGTGATGGGCGGCGAGCTGCTCGTCGGTCCGCCGGACGGCAGCCTGCTGGACCGCCTCCACCTCCAGCGCCCGCCGGAAGATCAGCACCTCGGCCAGGTCGTACTCCGCCAACGTGTCGGCCAGCACCGCGCTGACCGGCGTCCGCGACCGGACGTAGGTGCCGCGTCCGGGCAGGGTCTCCAGCATCCCGACGCTGGCCAGCGACCGGACCGCCTCGCGCACGGTCGTCTTGCCGACGCCCAGGAGCTCCATCAACTCGGCCTCGATCGGGATCCGGGAGTTGATCGGCCATTCCCCCGAGGCGATCTGGCGACGCAGGAAGGCCAGGGCGCGGCGGGCGCGTTCGGAACCGGACGACGTCTGCACTGCGCTGGGCCTCCTCTCGGTGCTGGCGAGTGTACCGGGCACGACGGCTGCCCCGGTCCGTCGACGGACGGCATCGCGCCTCCCGTTCGGACACCGAGCCGTTACCGGCGCGGTCTCCGGAATTCTCCTCCCGGGTCTGGCGCGTCATCCATGAAGGTGACAAGAATGACCGAAGAAGTGCCATCGGCCTCCGCACCGACGCGGGCCCGGCCGCTGGCGTCCGGCGACGAAGGGAAACCATGCATCGTCCAACCATCCGAACCCTGGCGGGCGCCACCGCGCTCGCCCTGGGTGTCTCCGTTCTGGCCGCCACCCCGGCCCAAGCTGCCGATCCGGTTGAGATCCAACTGCTCGGCATCAACGACTTCCACGGGCGGATCTGGTCCTCCCCCAACAACCAGCTGGCCGCCGTCATGGCCGGCAAGGTGAACGAGTTGAAGGCGGTCAACCCGAACACCGTCTTCCTGTCCTCGGGGGACAACATCGGCGCCTCGACCTTCGAGTCGTTCATCGCCGACGACAACCCGACCATCGACGTCCTGAACGAGGCCGGGCTCGAGGTCAGCGCCGTGGGCAACCACGAGTTCGACCAGGGAATCGCCGCCCTGCTGGACCGGATTCCCACCGGGCTCGGTGGCGCCGAGGATCCTTCCCGCGACCTGCACAAGACCGCCTTCCCGTACCTGGGCGCCAACGTCTACCTGCAGGGCACCCAGACTCCCGTCCTGCCGGAGTACACGCTGATCGAGAAGGGTGGCGTCACCCTGGGCTTCGTCGGCCTGGTGACCAGTGAGACCTCCTCGCTGGTGTCGCCCTCCGGCATCGTGGGCCTGGAGTTCGGCGATCCGCTGGTCGCGCTCAACCGGGTGGCCAACGAACTGTCGGACGGTGTGGGCGACGAGGCGGAGGTAATCGTCGCGCTGGTGCACGACGGCTCCAACAGCACCGATTGCGCGGCCATCGGGGCCGAGCCGACCCACTTCGGCGATCTGGTGCGGGGCGCCAACGGGAACGTGGACGTGATCTTCTCCGCCCACACCCACATGGTCTACAACTGCCAGATCGGTGGCCGGCCGGTGATCCAGGCCGGTTCGTACGCTGCGAACCTGGCCCAGGTGGTGCTGAGCGTCGATCCCGACAACGGCACCGTGGCCTCGGCGACCTCCGCCGTGATCGCGCTGCCCGGTACCCCGGCGCCCACCCCCGTCCCCAGCATCGTCACGATGGTGAACACCGCGGTCGCCGCGGCCGACGTGATCGGCGCCCGGCAGGTGGGCTCGATCACCGCCGACATCAAGCGGGCGGTCACCGCGGCCGGTGCCGAGGATCGAGGCTCGGAATCCAGCCTCGGCTCCCTGGTGGCCGACATGCAGCTGTGGGCGACCAGCGCGAACCCGAACTACGGCGGCACGCCGACCGTGATGGCGTTCATGAACCCGGGTGGCCTGCGCGCCGACCTGATCTACGCCCCCGACGGCGTGGTCACCTACAAGGAGGCGGCGCTGGTGCAGCCGTTCGCCAACACGCTGGTCACCATGACGCTCACCGGAGCCCAGGTGCGCCAGGTGCTCGAGGAGCAGTGGCAGCCGGCCGGCGCCTCCCGTCCGCGGCTGGCGTTGGGCATCTCCAAGGGGCTGTCCTACACCTACAACCCGGACGCACCGCGCGGCAGCCACGTGGTCAACATCACCTTCAACGGCGCCCCGTTGAACGAGTCGGCCAGCTACCGCGTCGTGGTGAACTCGTTCCTCGCCTCCGGTGGTGACAACTTCGCCACCTTCGCGGCAGGCACCAACAAGTCCGATTCCGGCCAGGTCGACCTGCAGGCGGCGGTGGAGTACTTCGCCGCCCACCCGTCGGTCTCCCCGCCGGCGCTGGGCCGCTCCTCGGTCGCGCCTCCCGAGCCGCAACCGATCGTCAACCAGACCGCACCGAAGATCGCCGGTATCGTGGCGGTCGGCCAGAAGGTGACCGCTGATCCGGGCACCTGGTCGGTGACCGACCTGACCTTCGCCTACCAGTGGAACCTGAACGGCAAGGCGATCAAGGGCGCCACCGCCGCTACCTACAAGCTGCCCAAGTCGGCCAAGGGCAAGAAGCTGTCGGTGACGGTGACCGCCAGCCGGGACGGCTTCGTGTCGGCCTCGGCCACGTCGAAGGCGGTGAAGGTCCAGTCCAAGCTGATCAAGAACACCTCCAAGCCGAAGATTCTCGGCAAGGTCAAGGTCGGCAAGGTCGTGGTCGCCTACCCGGGCAAGTGGTCGGAGAAGAAGCTGAAGTTCAGCTACACCTGGAAGCTGGACGGCAAGAAGCTGAGCTACGGCGGCAAGTACCTCCGGATCCCGTCCTCGGCCAAGGGCAAGAAGCTGACGGTTACGGTGAAGGCCAGCCGCAGCGGCTTCACCTCAGCCACCGCGACCTCGAAGGCCATCAAGGTGGCCAAGCGGTAGCCCTCTGACGGCGTGGGGCCCACCGGGTAATTCCTGG
>JAEXCA010000095.1 GCA_023393755.1 Actinomycetes bacterium
CCGTTGGGGTGGGCGTCGGGACGGTCGGCGTGGGCGTGGGCGTCGGGGTCGGAGTGGGAGTGGGGGTGGGCGTCGGAGTGGTCGACGGCGTCGGGCTCGGTCCACCGATCCGGAGCGCGTCGGTCAGGATCGAGCGCTCCGCTCCCCCGAGCCGGGCGGTCACCCGGACCGACAGCTCTCGGCCTTCGTCCGCCTCGACCGCGGTGTACTCCGGACCGGTCCCGCCGGCGATCGGCTCGCCGTCGCGCAACCACTGCCAGCCGACCTGGTGCGGCTCGGGGGACCAGGTCGCGTCGACGGACAACCGTCCGCCGACCTCGGCAGGTCCGGCCAGCTGCGGCCCCCGGGTCGCGACCGGAGCCGCGTCCGCGATCGCACCGACCCGGACGTGGTACACCGCGGCCTGACCGGTGAGGGTCTCGCCGGCCGTGGTGGTGGCGGTCGGGGTGACGGTCAGGTAGTAGTCGCCGGGACGGGTGAAGGCCCAGGCGGTGTGGACGTGGGCATTGCGGCTGATGGGGATGACGTCGGGCACCTCATCGGTGGTGTCGACGTACCGGTTGGCCACTCCGCCGAAGGCGCCCGCCATCCAGGTGAACACCTCGCCCGGCCCGGTGGCCTCCACGACCAGCTTCACCGCGTCCGCGCCACTGGGGAGCTGCACACCACCGGGCAGGCTACCCACCAGCCGTTCGGTGCTCCATCCCGGCCACGGCAGGTTCGGGTCCTGGGTGAAGGGCAGGTGGTAGACGGTGTCCCCCGGGTTGCCCAGGAAGCGGTAGGCGGCGACATCGGGCACCTGCAGGGCGGAGCCGGCGGTGTCGACCCAGACGGTGACCTCGGCGGGACTGCGGTACTGCGCGCCCGCGGCGTAGAGGTTGGTGTCGTCCTTCACGCTGAGCCGTAGCCCACCGTCGGCGTGGGTGACCTCGAACAGGTCGATGTGACCCTTGGTCAGCACCAGCTGGCGCGTTCCGCCACCCACCTCCCCCACCAGCCCGGCGGCGCGGGGACGGGCCGCCGTCGATTCCTCCGGCTGAGCGGAGTCGGCGGTCGTCGGCGGGGAGACGGGTTGGGTGGTGGTCGGTGCCGGCTGGGCCGAGGTGGCCGCGGCAACCGGCTCGGCGTCAGCCGGATCCGCGGGCTCGGACGTGCCCGGCCCCGGTGCCGAGGAGGCGGGCTCGGGTGGCTCCGGCGCGAATGCCGGCTTCAGCTCGGAAGTCGGCTTCTGCTCGGAAGTCGGTTTCGGCTCGGAAGTCGGCTTCGGCTCGGACGTCGGCTCCGCGACGCCCGGCTCCGGCTCGGTGGGCTCGATGACCGGTGCCACCGACTCCGACGCCGCCACCGGGCCGGGAGTGGGCTCCTCGCCCCAGGCGGACGGGACGCTCAGCGGACCGAGTGCCAGAGCACCGAGGAGCAGGGTCGACAGGGCACGAACCCGGAGCATGATCACCCTTCACAATCGATAACAATTCTCATTACGGTCAATGTAGCTCCCAATCCCTCGGCTGTCACATCCGCTGAGCGCAACCCGAATCAAGGGCAGCGGCACGCTGCTGAGTTGGCGGCCGCCACCGGGCCGCGCCTGGCTGGCTGAAGCAAGGTCGGAGGACGGGAACGGCAGCCCTTGGCCGGGCGGCCCCAAGAGCCGGAGCCCGGCGGGTCGTCCGTCGCGACCGTCCACCCTGCGGTCCGTTTTGACACTCCCCTGCCTAGAGTTGAGAATGATTCCCATGACTTTTATTCCTCGGTCTGTTGCTGCCGGCCTGGCCGCGGCCCTGTCCCTGACCGGGCTGGCAGCCTGCTCGAACAACCCTGCGGGGCCGTCCCAGACCGCGCCCGGCCAGGCCGCGCCGCTCAAGGTGGCGGTGGCCTTCTACCCGTTCGAGTTCGTCGCCCAGCGGGTCGGCGGCGACCTGGTGACCGTCGAGAACCTGACCACCCCGGGCGCCGAGGCCCACGATGTCGAGCTCACGCCCCGGCAGCTCGGCGGGCTCGCCGAGGCGGACCTGGTGGTCTACCAGTCCGGCTTCCAGCCCGCGGTGGACGACGCCCTCACCCAGGTGACGCCCAAGCGCACCCTGGACACCGCCGCCTTCCTCACCCTGCTCACCGCGGAGGGTGACGACGGCCACGACCACGGCCAGGAGGAGGGCGAGGAGCACGCGGACGAGGAGCAGGCCGACGACCACGCCGAGGAGGGTGACGACGATCACGATCACGGCGCCTACGACCCGCACACCTGGCTCGACCCGACCAACCTGGCGGCGATCGCCGAACACGTCAGGGATGCGCTGAGCGAGACCGATCCGTCCCACGCCGAGGCCTTCGCCGCCAACGCGACCGCCCTGGTGGCGGATCTGACCGCCCTCGACCAGGAGTCCACCGACGGCCTGGCCCAGTGCCAGCGGACGACGTTCATCACCTCGCACGCCGCCTTCGGCTACCTGGCCCACCGGTACCACCTCGAGCAGGTCGGCATCCGCGGCCTGGAGCCCGATGTCGAGCCGACCGCGGCCCGGATCGCGGAGGTGCAGCAGATCGCCAGGGACGAGGGGGTCACCACGATCTTCTTCGAGACCCTGGTCTCCCCGGTGGTCGCCGAGTCGATCGCCCGTGACCTCGGCCTGGCCACCGATGTGCTCGACCCGCTCGAGGGCCTGACTGACGAATCCCGTGGCAACGACTACCTTGAGGTGATGCGCGCCAATCTGTCCGCCCTGCGGACCGCCAACTCCTGTTCATGACCGACCCCGCGATCCGGACCGCCGGGCTCAACGTCTGGCTCGGCGGCGTTCCGATCGTCCGTGAGATCGATCTGACCGTTGACCAGGGCGAGGCGGTGGCCATCCTGGGCAACAACGGCTCCGGCAAGACCACGCTGATGCGGGCGCTGCTGGGCCTGATCCCCTCCCGCGGCGAGATCGCCCTGTTCGGGACGCCACTGGCGGATTTCCGCGACTGGCGGCGGGTGGGCTACGTCCCACAGCGCAGCGGCATCCTGGTGCAGCAGGCCACCGCCCGCGAGGTGGTGGCGAGCGGACGGCTCGGCCGGCGGCGTCCGTTCTGGCCGGAAACCGCCGACGACAAGCGGGCGATCGCCCAGGCGATGGACGAGGTCGCGCTCGCCGACCGTGTCCGGGAGCGGTTCGTCAGGCTCTCCGGCGGGCAGCAGCAGCGGGTGCTGATCGCCCGCGCCCTCGCCTCGGGGGCCGACCTGCTGGTGTGGGACGAGCCGCTGGCCGGCGTCGATCACGTCACCCAGAAGCTGCTGGCCGAGGTGGCAGCCCGGCGCAAGCAGGCCGGAGCCACCATCGTCATGGTGCTGCACGAGATCGGCCCCTTCGCGAACGTCCTGGATCGGGCGGTGATGGTCCGCAACGGACGGATCGGACCCCACCAGCCCGATCCCAGCCACCGCCACGGCGGCCACGAGATCGGCGAGCTGGCCCGTCCCCGGCCGGCCGCCACCGGGCTGGAGGCGCTCTGATGGAGTGGCTCGACCTGGAGTTCATGCAGCGGGCGCTGCTCGCCGCCCTGATCACCGGGATCACCGCCCCGGCGATCGGCACCTACATCGTGCAGCGCCGGCTCAGCCTGCTCGGCGACGGGCTGGGCCACCTCGCGGTGGCGGGGGTCGGCCTGGCCATGCTCACCGGCGCCGCTCCGCTGCCGCTGGCGATCGTGGTCTGCGTGGTCGGTGCGGTGATCATCGAACTGCTGCGGGAGTCGGGTCGTGCCCAGGGCGATGTCGGCCTGGCGATCCTGTTCTACGGCGGCCTCTCCGGCGGCCTGCTGCTGGCCGGCCTGGCCGGTCAGGGCGCCGGGACGTTGGCCGGCTACCTGTTCGGGTCGCTGCTCACCGTCGGCGCCGGCGACCTGTGGCTGATCGCCGGGCTCGGGCTGGTCGTGCTGGTGGTCGGCATCGGGCTGCTGCCGCAACTGTTCACCGTCTCGGCCGACGAGGCCTTCGCCCGGACCATCGGCCTGCCCACCCGGCTGCTCAACATCACCGTGGTGGCGCTGGCCGCGATCACCGTCACCGTCTCGATGCGGACGGTCGGGCTGCTGCTGGTCAGCGCCCTGATGGTGGTGCCGGTGGCGACCGCCAACCACCTGGTCTCGGGCTTCCGCCGCGGACTGTACGCCGCGATGGGCCTGGGCGCCTTCGCCGCGATGGCCGGGACGGTCGGCTCCTACTACCTCGACACCGCGCCGGGCGCGCTGATCGTGGTGCTGGCCATCGTGGTGTTCGCACTGAGCTGGCCGGTCGCCCGGCTGCTCCAGGGACGCCCGGACGCCCCGGTCGAGGTCGGGTCGCCGGACGACGAGGCCCCTCCGGAGAAGGCGCCCGAGGAGCATCCGCACGTCCACGGCCCGGGCTGCGGCCATCAGTCGGTCGAGCACGCCGGCCACATCGACTACGTCCACGACGGCCACCGCCATGCCCCCCACGGCGACCACTACGACGAGCACTGAGTCGGCCCTGGGACGGGGGACGGTTCCTTGTCCCACCTCGTCGGGAAGACAACCGCCCCGGCCCGGGCAGCTGCTGGGACGAGGAACCGTCCCATCGCGGGTCGGCTGACTTCCGGACCTCGGGAGGGAGCACCTGCCTCGCCACGCCATGGGGACCAGCCGTCGCCCCAGCGGCCTCCGTCCAGACGGCCGCCACCACGACGAGGCCGCGCCGATCCTCAATCCGGTGACGATCATCACCACCTACCAGCCGGTAGGCGGCGGAGGCGGCAGCCTCGTTCCCGTCGACTCACGCAGCACCACCGCCGGGTGGCGCTCCCCGACCAGCCCCGCCATCCCGGCTAAGCTGCCAGAGACTTCCCCCAACCCAGGCAGGACCATGCAATCCACCGCGCCGACCAAGCGCCCCACGGACGTTCCCGTGTCCGGCGGGACGGGCCCGGCGCTGCTTCGGGTCGGGGTGATCCTGGCGATCGCGGCGGCCGTGCTCGGGCTACGCCTGGTTGCGGACCCGGCCTGGACGCAATGGCTACCGGACGCCGGACGCGACTTCGTCACCCTCGCGGTCAGCGTCTTCGTCGAATCGTTGCCCTTCGTCTTCGGTGGGATCGCGATCTCGATCCTGGTCCAGGTCTGGGTGCCCGAGCGGATCTGGCAGCGCTACCTGCCCCGCAACCCGTTCCTGCGCCGGGTGGTGCTCTCCCTGCTGGGCGTGCTGTTCCCGGTCTGCGAGTGCGGCAACGTGCCACTGGCCCGCGGGCTGATGATGCGCGGGCTGGGCGTCGGCGACGCGCTCACCTTCCTGCTGGCCGCGCCGATCCTCAATCCGGTGACGATCATCACCACCTACCAGGCCTTCGGCTGGCAGGACGGCATCCTGCTGGCCCGGATCGGCGGCGCCTTCGTGATCGCCAACCTGCTGGGCTGGCTGTTCAGCCGCCACCCCAACCCGTCCTCGCTGCTCACCGCCAGCTTCGAGGCCCGCTGCCACGCCGACCCGACCGTCGCCCGGAGCCGGACCGTCCGCTCCGCCCGGCTGTTCGCCGAGGAGACCGCCGCCATGCTGCCCGCCCTGGTGGCCGGGTCGGTGATCGCCGGCGCGATCCAGGTCGGCGTCCCGCGCGGCCTCCTGGTCGAACTGGGCAGCAACCCGGTGCTGTCGGTGCTGGTATTGATGACGCTGGCCTTCGTGGTCTCGGTCTGCTCCAATGTGGACGCCTTCTTCATTCTCTCCTTCTCGGCCACCTTCATGCCGGGCGGCATCGTCGCCTTCCTGGTCTTCGGCGCGATGATCGACATCAAGATGCTGGCCCTGCTCCGCACCACCTTCACCACCCGCGCTCTCGCCCTGATCGCCACCCTGGTCGCGCTCTGCGCCCTTGTGCTCGGAATGGGGTTGAACCTTGTCCTCTGAACACCGCCACAGCAGCCTCTACAGCCAGGGGGACGGTTCCTCGGTCCCACCTGGCCACCCGACGACCGACCAGGACGGACCCCGGAACCGTCCCGGGGTCCGCGGGGTCCGGCCGTCCACCGGGCTGCTGCTGGCGCTGGTCGGCAGCGTGGCGACGCTCTGGCTGGCCGCCAGTGGCCAACTGGGCCTCTACATCCATCCGCGCTACTTCACCTTCACCACCATCCTGGTGGGGCTCGGCCTGCTGGCCACCGTCGCCGCCCACGCGGTCGCCGGACGGACGACGGACGACGACCACGACCATCCGGAGGCCGGCGGCTGGCGGGGCCGGCTGCGAGGCAGCGGTGGCGTCCTGGCCGCGCTCGCGCTGGTGATCGGGCTGCTGATCGTCCCGCCGGCCACGCTCTCCACCGTCACCGTCGAGCAGCGCGACCTCAACTCCTCGGTCGAGCCGGACACCCAGCTGATCGGCGCCGACCCGGCCACCTTCCAGTTGCGCGACTGGGCGGCGCTGCTCTCCCACCCGTCCACCGCGATCACCTACGCCGGCCAGCAGGTCAGCCTCTCCGGCTTCGTCACCCCGGCACCGGACGGCAATCCGGACGTGTTCTACCTGGCCAGGTTCGTGGTCACCTGCTGCACCGTGGACGCCCAGCCGGTGGGCATCCCGGTCGCCGCCGCGGCCTGGGCGAACGCCCACCCGGTGGACGGCTGGCTGCAGGTGACCGGCACCCTGGTCACCTCCGAGGCGAGCACCACCGGTGGCGTGGTGCTGAAACCGTCCGCACTCGAACCGATCGAACAGCCCGCCCAGCCGTATGACTACTGACCGCACCGCGCGCGGCTTCTGGGTGCTCGCGCTCAGCCTGGCCGGCGTCCTCGCCCTCGTCGCCGCGACCCTGGCCCTGGTCGGCGCCCGCCGCGGGCCCGATCTGGTCGACGCCACCCTCGCGGTCGAACGGACGGTGACGGCCGGCGGCGAGCAGTTGGTGCTGCGCGGACGACAGCCGCTGGACGAGGTGCGTCCCGAACAGGTCGAGGTCACCCCCGCCACCGACGTGTCGGTCACGACCCGGGACGCTCAGGTGGTGATCCGGTTCCTCCGGCCGCTGTCCTACTCCACCGACTACACGGTGACCGTCACGGGCGTCCGCAGCCGGCACACCGGCCTGACCGCGACCTGGAGCCACTCCTTCACCACCCCGGGCTACGCCGTCTACTCCCTGGTCAGCCACGGCCCGGGCACCTTCGGCGCGGACGACCAGGTGGTCCGGACCCTGCCCAGCGGCGACTCCGTCCCCGCCCTGGCCACCCCGGGGATCGAGGCCTACACCGTGGTGGCCGGCCTGGTGGTCGCGGTCACCCGGGCCAGCGACCTGGAGACCCGGCTGGTCGCCTCGGCCGGCCCCGGCGCCGACCTGATGACCCTGGAGACGCCCGCCGGCACCGCGATCGGCCTGCTGGAGGGATCCGCCGAGCAGGGCCTGATCGGCTACACCCTGGTCGGTGCCGAGGCCGAGGGCGAGCGGTTCTACGACAACACCCTGTTCCTGCAGGACATGACCGACGTGTCCCTGCCGCCGCGGGAGGTCACCCAGCCCGACGGCAGTGAACTGCGGGTGATCGACTGGGGCTTCATCCCCGGCACCCGGTCACTGGTGCTACAGGACGAACTGGGCCAGGTCTTCCTGACCGGCGTCGACCCCGGTTCCACGCTGGCGCCGCTGGGCAGCCACGACCAGCTGCTCGGCTTCCTGCCCGGCACGACCACCCTGGTGGTGCTCAAGGGCACGGACGAGGCGATGCTCGATCTGGCCTCGGGCAGAACCGTCGCCCTACCCCCACCGGGCGACGCCGGTGACACCGACGTCCTGGCCGGCCAGCGCACCATGATCAGCCCCACCGAATGGGTACAGCAGTTCGACGACATCAGCTACCCCGGCGAGGTGGCCACGATCGTCTCCCGGCTGCAGCACACCCGCGACGGCGCGACCTCCACGGTCGCGACCGTGCCACCGGATTTGGGACGTCTGTTGGACACCGGTATCTCCGGCAACGGCCAGTACGCCTGGACGCAGATCCTGAGCGCCGACGCCCCGCCGGACGACCTCACCTCCGGCGCCACCGACAACTCGGTGACCGTGGTGCTCGACCTGGCCACCGGCGAGTCGAAGTTCGCCGTCCCCGGCGCCCATCCCCTCTGGGTCACCGAGTAGCTTTCTCCACCCTCGCGCTGGCGTCCCAGCTTCGGCTGCCCCACCAACACGTCGAGCGCCTGCCTTCACGCCGAGCGCCTGACCCAGGGGCCGGGCGCTCGACTGTTCCGTCTCCACGCTTCTGGGACGTCTGGGTGTCATGGCTTTGGTTGGGGGTTCGGAAGGGTGGTTTGGCGACGTTGACGCGGTCGGGTTTGGGGCAGGCGCTCGGCGATGGGGCACCCGCCAAGCGGGCTCGAGCCCAGCGAGGCTACTGCGGTTGGCGCTGCACCAGAGGCGGCACCAGGACGCCGCCGGCCGCGGGATCGTCCACGCCGAAGGAGGCCCGCAGCACCCCGAGCACCTGTTCGGTGGTGCCACCGTGTGGCGACCAGGGATCGACGAAGTCGTGCCACCAGCCCAGCTCCGCGGCCACCGTCGCCTCGCCGTAGTAGCCGGCACCGGACGCGAAGACCGTGGTGACGAACCTGCGCGCCGCGTCCCGCCGGATGGCGAAGTCACCCGGGTTGGTGACCAGCACCACCCGCTCCAGCGCACCCGGCTCCACCGCCACGGCTCCGTCCAGCAGCGCCTCGGCCAGCTGCAGGTAGGGGACCAGCCCCGGCAACGGGAAGCCGGGATAGGCATGCGGGCTGTGACCGAGGTTCTCCTTCAACCGGGGATCCCACCAGTAGTAGAGCCGCGGAACCAGCCGGGGGAACCTCGCCAGCAGCCGGACCACCGGCAGCGGCACCCCCTTCGGCGCCACCAGGGGCGCGAGCAGGACGGCCCTTCGCACCTCCCGGCGGGTGGCGGCGGCCCAGGCGGCCAGCACCCCGCCCGCGGAGAGGCCCCCGACCCAGACCGGATCGCCGAAGCCGGCGGCGATGTCCAGGCAGGTGCCGACGTGGCCGGTCAGGTCGGTCACGGTCAGCTCCGCCAGCGACCGGTCGAGGACGTCGGTGAACCCCTGGTAGGGCTGCCGGGGCACCAGTACCCGGTGGCCCTGCGCGGCCAGCGCCTTCGCCACCGCGGTGAACTGGCTGGGTGCGTTGGTGAAGCCGTGCCAGATCACGATGGTGGCCAGCGCCTCGCCGTTCGGCTCGAACAGCCGGGAGCGGGTGGCCGGGCTGATCCGCTGGTCGTCGGCGGCACACAACTCGGCGAACCGCGCCCGGGCGGCATCAGGATCCACCGGGCGTGGGTCGGGCGGCGGGGCTGAGGCCGGCAGCCACCGGAAACCACGGCGAGAAGGCATCAGCCCTCCGATCGTCCAGGATTCGTAGGCAGTCTACGACCGCAGCCCCGGCCGTCACCCCTGTGGCGCCCCGCGACCGGGCCACCCGAGCCGACAGAAACCGGGGAGTAGAGGTCACTCGCGGAGATAATGCACGCCGCTGCCCTCTCCTCCCCGGATTCTGTCCGGGTAACTGGCGGACGATCCCGCGCGGCCGGCCGCAGCCCGCCGGACGGCCGCCGGCCCCACCCCGACGGCAGGCGGCTGGTTTT
>JAEXCA010000249.1 GCA_023393755.1 Actinomycetes bacterium
CGGGGGGGGGGGGCGGCCGGCCCGGCGGCTCCGGCTCCCGGGCCGGAACCTCGGGCGCGGAGAACTGGCTCCACTCGCTCCCGCGGGCCAGGTTGTGGGCCTGGACCTGCAGCTGGTACGCCTGACCGTTGGTCAGCCCCTCCCAGACGAAGGAGGTGGCCCCCTGGACGACCTGTTCGGTGCGCCCGTTCGGGGCGGCCGGCGAGATCCTCAGGGTGTAGCCGGTGACCGGCGACCCACGGCTGGCCGGCTTCTCCCAGTCGACCCGCAGGCTGCGGTCGCCGAACCTCAGCAGGGGCGCTCCCGGGGTGTCCGGGATGACGTCCGGCCGGGCGACCGCCGAGGCCGGCGAGGGGTCGGAGGTTCCGACGTCGTTGGTGGCGGTCACCGCGAACCGGTACTCCCGGTTGTTGGTCAGCCCGGTCAGGGTGCAGGTCGGCGAGCTGCACTCCTGGGAGAAGTCGGGACCGCCCACCGACGAGACGGTGTAGCCGGTGATCGGCCGGCCGTTGTGCGCCGGCGGCGTCCAGGACAGCACCACCTCGGAGTCGCCCACCGAGTTCACCACCGGACGGGTCACCCGGTCCGGCCGGCCCAGCACCACCACGGTGAGGGTGCCCTCGGCCTGCCGTTCGGGCGTGGCCATGGCGTCCTGGATGGTGTACGAGATCACGATCGTGCCGTGGAAGTCGGCGCTGGGCGTGACCTGGATCCGCCGGCCGTCGTGGCCGACCTGCGCCTTCGGGTCGCCGCTCAACCGGGTGGCGTCGACGATGGTCAGCGGCTTGCCGTCCCGCCGGAACGGGTTGCCGTCGTTGGCCAGCACGTCGTAGCTGGCCGCGACCCCCTGGTAGGCGTCGTCGTAGTAGTCGTTGGTGGCGGTGGGCAGCTCGCGCAGCGACGAGGTGACCTGGACGCTGACCGTCCCGGTCCCGTCCGCCCCCTGGGGGTCGGCCACCCGCACCTTGACGTCGGCGACCGCGTTCTCGTCCACGCCGGCGTCGGCGGACACGGTCAGCACGTGGCCGGCGATCTCCGCCCGGATCCCGGACGGGGTGTCGGTCACCGCGTAGGTCAGCTGGTCGGCGTCGCCCCGGTCGGGGTCGCTGGCCAGCCGCCGCAGGTTGACCTCGACCGGCTCGCCGCCCGGCTCGACCCGCACCGAGGTGTTGCGCAGGGTGGGCGGCTGGTTCTCCGCGGGCACCACGATCACCGGGATCGACAGGTGGGCGGAGAGGCCCTCGGGGTCGTCCGGGCCGGTCCCGTCGGTGATCTGGACGCCCATCGCGTCCGGCCCGTAGTAGTCGGACGCCGCGGTGTAGCTCAGCGTGGTGCCGGCGCTGTCGACCCCGGTCTCCGCCGCGTGCGCGGTGGCGATGTCCGCGGTCGCCAGCCGTGGCCGGCGTCCCGGCCGGACCGCGACGTACTCCGCCAGCGGAACCTCGACGGTCTCCCCGGAGACCACCTCGACCGGCTCGACCTCCCGCAACGTCGGCAGCACCGAGTCGGTGCCCGGGACGAAGACGAAGGCGCTGCCGGTCATGCCGTCCAGGTCGGTGATCGAGTAGAGCACGATCCTCGACTGCGGGCTCAGGTCGATCCGCAGCAGGCCGTTGGTCAGCACCTGGACGCCCGGGTCGTCGCTGCTCAGGGTGAGGTCGTCGGCCACCCCGTCGGGATCCTCGTCGTTCTCCAGCACCGACACCTCGATGCTGTCCCCCTCGCCCAGGGTGGCGGGCTGCACCCGGTCGTCCCGGGCGATCGGGACCCGTCCCTCGGCATCGGGATCCACCGTGACGATCAGGTCGCCGCCGGCGGTGGCGCCGAAGACGTCCACCGCCGTGTAGCCGATCGGGTAGCTCGCCTCGGCCTGCGGGGCCTGCACCAGCACCCGGTCCTTGGTCACCGTCGCGGAGACCCCGTCCGGCACCGAGGCCAGGTCCGCCATCAGGCCGATGTCGTCGCCGTCCGGGTCGGAGTCGTTGACCAGGACCGGCACCGACACCCGCCGGCCGGGTTTGACCACGACCAGGTCGGTGGCGGTGTACGGGGCCTGGTTCTGGGCGGCCGGGACGGCGATGCCGACCACGATGCTGCCGGTCGCCGAGGCGCCGTAGCGGTCGCGGACCACGTACTCGAAGCTGTCCATCCCTACCGCGTCGGGGTAGGCCTCGTACTCCAGCCAGGCATCGCCGACCACCACCCGGCCGAGCCGCGGGGCCGTGCCGATGCCGACCAGTTCCACCGAGTCGCCGTCGGGGTCGATCCCGTCGATCGGGATCGGGATCCGCACCATCCCGCCCTGCAGGGCGCGGGCGGTCACCGGCAGCGGACGCGGGGCGGAGTTGCCCGCCTCGTCCGGCGCGAACACCTGGATGGTCACCGTGGCGGAGTTCACGTTCAGCTGGGAGTCGACCACCCGGTAGACGGCCCGGACGGTGCCCGGCTCCTCGCCGGCCCGGAACCGCAGCTTCCCCTCGGCGACGAACATCTCGCCGGCCGCGGCGGCCGGGGCCTCGGCCAGCTCGGGCATCAGCTCGATGGTGTCGCCGTCGGGGTGGTAGTCGTTGGCCAGGACGTCCATGGTCACCACGTCGCCGGCCCGGACCACGGCCCGGTCGGCCACCGCGACCGGCGCCTGCAGCTTGTCCGGCAGGGCGACGGCCAGCACCCGGACCTCGCCGGTGGCCGAGCGCAGCCCGTTGGAGACGGTGTAGCTGATCGTCACCGGCGCGGTCAGCCCGCCGACGTCCCGGATCCGCAGGATGCGGTGCTCCAGCACCTCGGCGGAGATCGCCTGGGCCGCGTCGGGGACGTTGACGCTCTGCACCACCAGGATGCCGCCGGCCGGATCGATGTCGTTGGCCAGCACGTCCACCAGCACCTCGCGGCGCTCCGGCACCAGCGCGGTGTCCCGTCCGGCGATCGGGTCCAGGCCCTCGGGGTCGCGCTCCACCACGTCCACCCGGATCAGGCCGGTGGCCGCGCTGGGCCCGTTGGAGACCAGGTACTGCAGGTAGTAGGTGCCGGGGTTGGTGGCCTGGAAGATCAGCGTCCCGGCCTTGTAGTCGGGGGTGACGGTGACCCCGGCGCCGATGTCCAGCTGGAAGTTGGCCAGCTGCAGCGCGGCGCCGCTCGGGCTGAGGTCGTTGGTCAGCGGGGTGAGGGTGATCGGCACCCCGGCGGTGGCCGAGTAGCGGTCGGCGTTCGGCACCGGCGGCTGGGAGCCCTTGGGCTTCACCTGCACGGTCAGCGTCCCCTGCTGTTCGGCGCGGCCGTCGGTGACCAGCAGGTTGATCGTCCGGACGCCCTCCTCGCGCAGCGCGTCGGTGAACTCGATCACCCCGTTACTGCGGAAGCTGACCTTGTCCTCGTCGTCGCTCCAGGCCCGCTTGAGGTAGATGTCGTCGCCGTCGGGGTCCACCCAGCCGGGCAGCACGTCGTAGGTGATCGTCGCCCCCACCTCGGCGACCAGCGGCCGCTGGTTGGGCTTCTGCTGCGGCGGGCGGTTGTCCCCCTCGTCGGTCAGGACGGTCAGGCTGACCGTGGCCCGGTCGGTGCCGCCGGGGCGTCCGTCGCTGGCCTGGTAGCTGAAGCTCAGGGTGCCGGACGCGTTGGGGTTGACCTCGACCTGCAACGCGGCGCCGCCGCGGATCGGCGTGACCGTGGTGAACGCGGGAGCCTCGCCGACCAGCGAGGCGATCAGCAGGTCGCCGTCCGGATCGGTGTCGTTGTCCAGCACCGGCAGGACGGTGGTCAGCCCGGCCCGTACCCCGTAGCTGTCGTTGACCGCGTTCGGCGGGTGGTTCTCCTTGTCCCGCTCGGGCATGGTGAACTGCTGGTCGGGATCCTGGCTCTCCTCGTCCTCCTCCTCGATGCTGGGCGGAGGCAGCACGTCCTTCCAGTTCTCCACCTTCTGCATCTGCTGGGCGACCAGCCAGACCGTGCCGGAGGAGATGTCGTTGATCACCACCACGCCCCGGTTCTGCCGCAGCACCAGGTCGGTCCGGCCCAGGTAGTCGGGCACCACGTCGTTGCGGTCATCGGCGTCGGTCAGGCAGTCGCGGACGTACTGGCCGCTGCCCGACCACACCCCGTAGGCGCAGCCGGCCAGCCAGACCGGTTCGCTCGGGTCGCCCTCGGGGACGCGGGTGACGGCCGGTTCGCCGCCGTCCAGCGGCTGCACCACCAGGCCGGTGCGGGTGGCGACCACCACGTGGTCGGCGGCCGGGCCGGCCTGCTGCAGCCGGGCGCCCTTGCCGTCGGCCACCGGGATGCTGCGTCCCTGGACGTACAGCACGGCGTTGGCGGTGTCGTAGGCGACCGGGGTCTCCCCCACCGCGGTGAGCTGCAGCAGCGCGTTGCCGGGGAGGTCGGCGAACTCGCTGGTCGCCGGGTCGGCCCCCAGCTCGCTCAGGGTGACCAGCTCGCCGTTGCGGCCCAGCGCCAGCACGGTGCCCTGCGTGGTGACCGTCACGTCGGAGCCGCTGCCGAGTTCGGCCAGCGGATCCTGGCCCTCCACGCTCAGCCCCTGCAGGCCTTCGAGGGTGGTGGCGTAGAGGCCGTGGTTGGTGGTGTCGATCAGCCCCATCGTGCCGTCGCGGAAGGCCATCGGCGAGTTGGGGGTGAACCGTCCGGCACCGGCCAGTTCGCTGCGGGCCGGGTCGATCACGTTCACCACGCCCTGGCTCTGGTCGACCAGCAGCACGCCCTCCCCGTCCTGCAGCAGGTCGGCGGTGGGCGAGGTGGTACGGGCGTAGGAGTCGAGCACCCGGCTGGGGTGGTTCAGGTGGCCGACCATCAGGTCGCTGGCGGCGGTCACCCAGACCCCGCCGTCGTTCAGGTCGAGATCTGCCTTGGTGAAGCCCTGGTAGAGGACGGCCAGCGTCGTGGCGATCAGCGCGACCCCGGTCACGATCGCCGTGGAGATCACGGTGCGCCGTTTCAGCTTCGGCGTGGCCGGGCCTGGCAACGGCGTCCTCCGTCAAGAACTGGTGGGTGCGCACCCGGACGGGTCCGAGCGCGGTGGGGGGTGCCCCGGGGTGACCTTTGTGAAGGTACCAGACCGGGGTCAACTCAACAGGGGGCGTTCCACCGGCGCAAGACGGCGCCGGGAGGTTCCCGGCTTCACCGCTGCCGGTCGGGCTATCCCGCCATCAGGGCGAGCAGAACGCCGCCGGCAACCACCGAGGCCACCTGACCGGCGGCGTTGGCTCCCATCGCATGCATCAGGACGAAGTTGGAGTAGTCCTCGCGGGCTGCCTCCTTCTGCACCACCCGGGCGGCCATCGGGAAGGCGGAGATCCCGGCCGCACCGATCAGCGGGTTGAACTTGCCGCCGCTGAAGAAGTTCATCAGCTTGCCGAACAGCACGCCGGCTGCGGTGTCCAGGACGAAGGCCAGCAGGCCCAGCGCCAGGATCGCCAGGGTGGCCGGCCGCAGGAAGGCCTCGCCGCCCATGGTGGAACCGATCGCCAGGCCGAGGAAGAGGGTCACCACGTTCGCCAGTTCGTTGGACGAAGCGTGGGTGAGCCGCTCCACCACCTTGGATTCGCGCATCAGGTTGCCGAGCATCAGGCAGCCGATCAGCGGGGTGGCGAAGGGCACCAGGATGCCGACGCCGATGGTGACCACGATCGGGAACAGGATGCGGGTGCGCTGGCTGATCTGCCGCTGGCTGTACGGCATCTTGATGGCGCGTTCGGCCTTGGTGGTGAGCAGCCGCATCACCGGCGGCATGATGATCGGCACCAGCGCCATGTAGCTGTAGGCGGCCACCGTGATCGGGCCCAGCAGATGCGGCGCCAGGATGCCCGAGACGTAGATGGACGTCGGCCCGTCGATCGCGCCGATGATGCCGATCGACGCGGCCTCCTCACGGTTGAAGCCGAGCAGCAGCGCCAGGATCAGGGTGAGGAAGATGCCGAACTGGCCGGCGGCGCCGAGCAGCACCATCCTGGGGTTCTCCAGCAGCGGCCCGAAGTCGGTCATCGCGCCGATCCCGATGAAGATCAGCAGCGGGAACAGTTCGTTGCCGACGCCGATGTTGTACAGGATGCTGAGCAGCCCGTCCTCGCCGATCAGCGGCGACAGCGGCAGGTTGGTCAGGATCGCACCGGCGCCGATCGGCAGCAGCAGCAACGGCTCGTACTCCCGGGCCACCGCCAGCCAGATCAGCAGGCAGCCGACCGCGATCATCACCAGCGACTGCCAGGTGACATGGGTCAGGCCCGCCAGCAGTTGGCTCCAGGTCTCGTCGGTCACCACTCAGCCCTCGTAGGCGATCATCGGGTCGCCGTGCTTGACCTGGTCGCCGGCGGCGACCGAGACCGTGGCGATCACGCCGTCCCGCTCGGCGCGGATGTCGTTCTTCATCTTCATCGCCTCCAGCACCAGCAGCAGGTCGCCGCGGGTCACCACCGCACCGGGAGCGACCTCGACCGAGAGCACCACGCCGGGCATCGGGGCGGCCACCGCGTTGCGTCCGATCCCGCTGGTCCGGGGACGGACGGTGGTCGGGGTGGCAGCAGGAGTCTTGCGCGGTGCCGACGGAGACGGGATGGTGTCCGGCAGGGCACGGGGCGTCCCGATCTCGACCGCGGGGGCGATCTGGGCCTGGGCGAGATCCTCGTGGTCGACCAGGGTCACGTCCACCAGCTTGTCGCCGAGGTGGACGACGAACTGGTCGCGGGCGGTCTCCTCGACGTCCAGGGTGTGGTCGGTGCCGTTGATCTTGACGGTGTAGCGGCGCATCTCAGCCTCTGCTCCATGGTTGGTGCTGGAAACCGCGGCCGATTCCGACCCAACGGCTGGCGAACAGGTGACTGCCCGGTTCGTGGGCACGCATCTCCGGGGCGGCCTGGGCCCGCCGGATCCGGGCGTGGGTGACCACCGCGACCGTGATGGCGGCAATCTCGTCCTCGGTGAGCCCGGCGGGCAGGGCGTCCGGCTCCTCGGCCTCCGGTTCGGAAGCGGGTTCCGGTTTTGGCGCGGGCGGACGGTCCAGGCGTCCCATCAGCTGCAGCACCAGCATGAGCACGATCAGCAGCAGGAAGACCGTGCCCATGCCCATCGCGGTCATCCACAGGCCGAAGTCGAGGTTCTCCATCGTCACACCGGGAACAGGCCGTGCTTCTTGGCGACCTGGGTCTGCACCTTGGTGCGCAGCACCTCCAGTGCCCGGATCAGCCGCAGCCGGGTCTCGCGGGGTTCGATCACCTCGTCGATCTGGCCGACGTCGGCGGCGTAGTACGGGTTGAAGAACTTCTCCTTGTACTCGGCGATGAACTGCCGTTCCGCCTCGGCCGGGTCGGCGGCATCGGCCAGCGCCCGCCGGTTCAGCAGCCGGGACGCGCCCTCGGCGCCCATCACCGCGATCTGCGCGGTCGGCCAGGCGAAGGCGATGTCATTACCCATCTGCTTGGAGCTCATCGCCACGTAGCTGCCGCCGATCGCCTTGCGGGTGACCACCGACAGCTTCGGGACGGTGGCCTGGGCGTAGGCGTAGATCACCTTGGCGCCGTGCCGGATCACGCCGGCGTACTCCTGGTCGACGCCGGGCAGGTAGCCGGGGCAGTCGACGAAGGTGATCACGGGGATGTTGTAGGCGTCACAGGTGCGGACGAACCTGGAGATCTTGTCGCTGGAGTCGATGTCCAATGCTCCGGAGAGATGGGCCGGCTGGTTCGCCACCACCCCGACCGAGTAGCCGTCCAGCCGGGCGAAGGCGGTCAGCGCGTTCGGCGCGAACTGCTCGGCCACCTCCAGCAGGCTATCCCGGTCGAAGACCAGCTCCAGCAGTTGCCGCATGTCGTAGGGCAGGTTGTCGTCGTCCGGGACGATGGTGTTGAGCGCGTCCTCCAGCCGGGCCGGGTCGTCGTAGGGAGTGAGCTGCGGGGCGTCCTCGGTGTTGTTCTGCGGCAGGTAGCTGAGCAGCAGCTTGGTGAGCGCCAGCGCGGCGGCGTCGGAGTCGACCTCGAAGTGCGCCACCCCGCTGCGGGCGTTGTGCACCCAGGCGCCGCCGAGATCCTCGGTGGTGACGTCCTCGCCGGTGACCGCCTTGATGATCTCCGGCCCGGTCAGGAACATGTTGGAGGTCTGGCCCACCATGATCACGAAGTCGGTCAGCGCCGGGGAGTAGACCGCGCCTCCGGCGCAGGGACCCATGATCAGCGACAGCTGCGGCACGACCCCGGACGCCCGGACGTTGCGGTAGAACACCTCGCCGTAGGCGGCCAGCGACTTGATCCCCTCCTGGACCCGGGCGCCGCCGGAGTCGTTCAGCCCGATGATCGGGATGCCCGCCTCGAGCGACATCTCCTGGATCCGGCTGATCTTGTGCGACTGCACCTCGGAGAAGGAGCCGCCCAGCACGGTGAAGTCCTGGGCGTAGACCGCCACCCGGCGTCCGTTCACCTTGCCGAAGCCGGTGATCACGCCGTCCCCGGGGAACCGCTTGTCAGCCATGCCGAAATCGGTCTGCTGATGGGTGGCCAGGGCACCGAGTTCCTGGAACGAGCCCTCGTCCAACAGGATCGAGAGCCGCTCCCGGGCGGTCAGCTGGCCGCGGGCGTGCTGGGCCTCGACCCGCGCCTTGCCGCCCCCGGCCAGGGCCTGCTCCCGCCGTCGCCGCAGGTCGGACAGTCGGTCGCTCATCGGAACCTCCTGGGACGATTGGCTGTCGGCCGTCGTCCCCGCTCGTGGTGCCCACCTGACCCGGGGCCGGTCGTCGCCCGGTACCTCCACTGTCCCATGTTTTCCGACCGGGATCTGGCCGATTCGCCAGATCGTGCCAGGAGTGCCGGTTATGGTGCTGGTAAGCCCCGGAACCCCCGCCGGGCGGGTCAAGGACGACCTGGAAGGAGCGACGACGTGAAGATCATCGGCGCCGTGCTGGAGGAGATCGGGCGGCCACGTCCCTACGCCGAATCCCGTCCGATTCGGATCTGCGAACTCGAACTGGACCCGCCCGGCCCGGGCGAACTCCTGGTGCGGATCGAGGCCGCCGGGTTGTGCCGTGCCGACCTGTCGGTGGTGGACGGCAGCCGGCGCCAGCCCGTCCCCATGGTGCTTGGCCACGAGGCTGTGGGCCGGGTGGTCGAACTCGGTGAGGGCATCATCGATGTGCACGTCGGCGACCGGGTGGTGATGGCCTTCCTGCCCCGCTGCGAGCATTGCCGGAACTGCCAGACCGACGGCCGGCTGCCTTGTAGTGCCGGGTTGGCGGCGAATGACGCTGGAGAGTTGCTCAACGGCGGCCGGCGGCTGCACCGGGACGGTCAGCCGCTCCACCACCATCTCGGCGTCTCCGGGTTCGCCAGCCACGCGGTGGTGGACCGGCGTTCCGCCGTCGTCGTGGGGGACGACATCCCACCGGAGATCGCGGCGCTGCTGAGTTGCGCGGTACTGACCGGCGGCGGTGCGGTGATCAATGCCGGCGATCCCCACACCGGCGACGCGGTCGCGGTGATCGGGCTGGGTGGTGTCGGGATGGCGGCCCTGATCACCGCGGTGTCGATCGGCAAGGGTGAGACGATCGGAATCGACCTGCTAGCGGATCGGCTGGAGCGGGCCCGGGAGTTCGGCGCCAGCCAGGTGTACACCCCGGAGCAGGCCCTCGCCGAGGGGGTGAAGGCCCCGATCGTGATCGAGGCGGCAGGGGACGGGCGCGCCTTCGAGACGGCGGTCGCGCTGACCGCAGCCGGCGGCACCACCGTCACGGTCGGCCTGCCCGACCCCGCCACCGAAGCGACCGTCCGGCCGCTCTCGTTGACCACCGAGGCCCGCACCATCGTGGGCAGCTACCTCGGCTCGGCCGTCCCGAGGCGGGACATCCCCCGTTACGCCCAGCTGTGGCGGGAGGGCAGACTGCCGGTGGACAAACTGATCACCTCGGTGATCGACCTGGCCGACATCAACCAGGCGATGGACAGGTTGGCTGACGGAAAGGCGATCCGTCAGGTGATCCAAATCGACTCCGAGGAGCGTTGATGACAGCCGACACCGCCAGGCAGCGGCAGCTGCTCGCTGCCGTCCCGACATCCCTGCTGATCGGCGGGGATTGGCGGGAGGCTTCGCCTGGCCGGCGGTTCGGAGTGGAGGATCCGTCCACCGGTGAGCAGTTGGTCACGGTGGCGGACGCTTCGCCGGCGGATGCGATGGCGGCACTGGCGGCCGCTTCGGCAGCCCGGGAGTCCTGGGCCGCGACGCCACCGCGGGTGCGGGGCGAGTTGCTGCGCCGGGCGTTCGAGGCCGTCCGCGCCCGCGCGGAGGACTTCGCCCTGCTGATGACCCTGGAGATGGGCAAGGCGCTGCCCGAGGCCCGCGGCGAGGTGGCCTACGGTGCCGAGTTCCTGCGCTGGTTCGCCGAGGAGCCGGTCCGGATCGCCGGCCGCTACCAGACCTCGCCGGACGGCAACAGCCGGTTCCTGGTGCTGCGCAAGCCGGTCGGTCCGTCACTGCTGATCACGCCATGGAACTTCCCGCTGGCGATGGCCACCCGCAAGATCGGGCCGGCGCTGGCCGCCGGTTGCACCGTGGTGGTGAAGCCGGCCACGCTGACCCCGCTGACCACCCTGCTGTTCGCGCAGGTACTGACCGACGTCGGAGTGCCGGCCGGGGTGGTGAACGTGATCCCGACCACCACCGCCGGGGCTAACACCGCCCCGCTGATCGCCGACCCGCGGCTGCGGAAGCTGTCGTTCACCGGCTCCACCGAGGTGGGCCGCCGGCTGCTCAAGCAGGCCGCCGACACCGTGCTGCGGACCTCAATGGAGCTGGGCGGGAACGCCCCCTTCCTGGTCTTCGCCGACGCCGATCTGGACGCCGCCGTCGAGGGCGCGCTGGCCGCGAAGCTGCGCAATATCGGCGAGGCCTGCACCGCCGCGAACCGGTTCTACGTCGAGGAGTCGGTGGCGTCGGAGTTCGCCTCCCGGCTGGCCGCCCGGGTGGCCGCCAAGCGGGTCGGACGCGGGGTCGAGGACGGGGTCGAGATCGGCCCGCTGATCGACGCCGAGAGCCGGGCCAAGGTGGACGACCTGGTGCAGGACGCCGTCCGGCGCGGTGCGACCGTCCTGACCGGTGGCGCACCGCTGGAGGGACCGGGGTACTTCTACGCCCCGACCGTGCTGACCGACGTCCCGGTGGACTCGGACATCGCTCGCACCGAGATCTTCGGTCCGGTGGCCCCGATCACCACCTTCCGCACCGAGGACGAGGCGGTCGCGCTGGCCAACTCCTCGGAGTCCGGCCTGATCGCGTACGCCTACACCACCGATCTGAATCGGGCGCTGCGGCTGCCGGAACGAATCGAGACCGGGATGCTGGGCCTGAACTCGGGCGTGATCTCCAACCCGGCCGCCCCGTTCGGCGGGGTCAAGCAGTCCGGGCTGGGCCGCGAAGGCGGCTTCGAGGGCATCGACGAGTACCTGGAGACCATGTACGTCGGGATTCCCAGCCCACTGGGCTGACCTGGGGACAGCTACCGACGTGGGACACGGGGACGGTTCCGGCGTCCCGCCTTGACCTTGGAGAACGGGGGCGTCGATGTGCCCGTCGAAGAGTTCGGTGTCCCACACCACCGCCACGCGCCGGACGACTACCGGTACGTCCCCGGCGCAGTGGCATGCGGGCCGGCGTCGAAGTCGCGGATCTCGTCCCGCAACCGACCCATCCGCTGGTCGAGGTCGGCAGCCGCCCCCGCGGCGTCGTCCAGTTCGGCCTTGAGATCGGGCGGTAGTTCGCGGTCGTACTTGTAGAACAGCTTGTGCTCGACGCTGGCCCAGAAGTCCATCGCGATGGTGCGGATCTGGATCTCGACGAAGACGTGCTCGGTGCGATCGGAGAGGAACACCGGCACCTGGACGATCAGGTGCAGCGAGCGGTAGCCGTTCGGCTTCGGGTTGGTGATGTAGTCCTTGGTCTGCACCAGCGTCACGTCCGGCTGCTTGGTGAGCATGGACGCGATCCAGTACACGTCGGAGACGAAGCTGCAGGTGATCCGGATGCCGGCGATGTCCCGCACCCGCTCACGCACCGCCGGGACGGTCAGTTCGCACCCGTAGCGCAGCACCTTGGCGACCAGGCTCTCCGGGGACTTCAACCGGGTGCGGACATGCTCGATCGGACTGTAGGAGTGGACGTTCTCGAACTCCTTGCGCAGGATCGCGACCTTGGTGGAGATCTCCTCCATCGCGAACTCGTAGTACATCCGGAACCGGAGGAACTCCTCCCGCACCTCGCGCAGCCGCTCGCCCCGCTGCAGGGCCAGGACGATCGCGCCATCGGTGTCCGGACGCGGGAGCGACCGAGGTTCCCGCTCAGGACCCGATCCCCCGGCATCCTCGCCGACCATCGCCACCTCCACCACGCGGCCGTCCTGCTACTCACACCGATCGTAGTCGGTGGCGCCGCCGGGAACCGGGACACCAGATGTCCGAGAATCCGGGGCGGGCAGGCTTCGCCCCGAAGGAATCGCCG
Organism: Actinomycetes bacterium; assembly: GCA_023393755.1. Taxonomy (GTDB): domain Bacteria; phylum Actinomycetota; class Actinomycetes; order Propionibacteriales; family Propionibacteriaceae; genus Propionicimonas. The sequence goes on from JAEXCA010000249.1 coordinate 12,478, forward strand.
ATCAATGCCGTGCACGATCACCACCCAGGCCAAGGCTCAGTGGTGCGGGGCCGCGGTCATCGTTGACGGCCTGGACGATCCTCGACTGCGCCACGACTATGCCGTCCGGTCCCTGCTACGTCGCCGCGATCTGTAGCCGAGCCGCTGAACGGCATAGCAGCGGATGGCTTGGGCGAGCCACACCGGCAGGTCCGGATCGACCTCGGCAACGATCGCGCGTTGCCCAGGGCTGGCCGACGTTGCCTCAGCCAAGGCGTAGTAGGCGGCGGCATCCACCGGCCATATCACCCGAACTCCCTCGTAGTGCTCGGTCATGAGGTCGAGAACGTCCGGGTGATCTGGTTCCAGGTCGCGTTCCCGAGCGGCAGCGAGGCGGCGGATCAGGTCGCGTCCGCGTTCGGCTGCCCGCTCGTGATCCAGCCGCGTCCAGCCGGCCATGGCGGCGGCCGCCTGCTCGAAGTGGGCATGCACTCCTGGGCCAAAGCGCGCTGCCAGGTCCTCCTGGAGTTCCTGGGTGCGCCGGTTGATGCCGACGAAGAACTCCTCCTCCGCCAGGCGGCCCGCGCCCACCAGATCGTCGATGGTCCGATCGATGGTCTCGAGGACTCGACCCAACCGATCGCGTTCCTGTTGAAGACGCTCCCGGTGGGTGCGGAGGAATCCCACATCGTCGTGTGCATCGAGCATGGCCCGGATCTCTGGCAACGAGAGTTGGAGATCGCGCAGCAGCAGGATCCGCTGCAGCCGCAGTAGTTCGCCCCGGCCGTACCAGCGATACCCGTTCGCACTCACCCGCGCGGGAACCAGCAGGCCGATCTCGTCGTAGTGCCGCAGGGTCCGGGCGGTGATGCCGGTCATCCGGGCAACCTCACCAATCGACCGTTCCATATCCGAACCTTGGCTTTGACCTTCTCGTAACGTCAACTTTTAGCCTGGTCAGCATGTTTCAGACATTCGCCGAAGATTCCGAGGACATCCGGCGCGAGGACGGCGAACTCCTCGGCCGGGTGGTGCACCGGGCCGAGGGCTGGCTGCCCGCCACCGCCTTCGGTGCCGCACTGGGCGGTCCGACCGACTACGAGCAGGCCGTGGCGATCGTCCGGTCGATCGGACTCTCTTCGCTGGCGGAGCCCTGGTTGGTCCGTTCAGTGGGTTCGCAGGAGTGGGTCGAGGCCCAGCTGATGGAGGTGACACCCAGTCGGCTTCGGATCCGCTGGAAGGATCCGATGGCCGACCAGCCGCCGTCCGGTCTCTGGCTGGAGGTGGACGAGATCGAGATCACCAGACCTGAAGGGTGACGCGCATCCTGCGCTGTACTTACCCGGCTTCCCGCGCGGGGAAGCCGGGTAAGTACGACACCAGATCGAGCAGGACGGTCTCAGCCGGCGACGCGCCCGGCCCTGGACGGGTCGAAGCGGCGCAGCCGCATGGAGTTGGTCACCACGAAGATGCTGGAGAGCGACATCGCGAAGCCGGCGATCAGCGGGTTGAGGTGCCCAAGGGCGGCCAGTGGGATGGCTGCCACGTTGTAGCCGAAGGCCCAGACCAGGTTGCCGCGGATGGTGCGCAGGGTGCGGCGGGCCAGCACGATGGCGTCCGGGATGGCGGCCAGGTTGCGGCGGACCAGGATGATGTCGGCCGACTTCAGCGCGACGTCGGTGCCGCTGACCACGGCCATGCCGAGGTTGGCGGTGGCCAGCGCGGCGGCATCGTTGATGCCGTCGCCCACCATCGCGACCCGTTTGCCGTCGGCCTGCAGCTTCTCGATCACCTGCGCCTTCTCCGTGGGCAGCACCTGGGCGACCACCTCGTCGACCCCCACCGCGGCGGCCACCTCGCGGGCGGCGGCCTCCCGGTCGCCGGTCAGCAGCACGGTGCGCAGCCCCAGGTTGCGCAGCCGGGCGACCGCCGGGGCGGCGGTCTCCTTCAGTGCGTCGGCCACGGCGAACCCGCCGCGTAGTGAACCGTCCACCGCGACCAGGACGGGGGTGCGGCCGGCTTCTGCGGCGGTGTTCAGGAAGGCCCCGGCAGCCTCGATGGCGATGCCGCGCTCGGCCATCAGTTCGGCGTTGCCCAGCAGCACCTCGAACGACCCTTCGACGAGCTCTGTTCCTCGGCCCGCTCCCGCGGCCCTCGCCAAGACTCCTTCCCTGCCGCCGCTGGCAGCGGCGTGGCGGTCGTCGTCCGGGATCGTCCGGACCCGACCGGAAACACCGTGGCCGGGCAGCGCGGTGACGTCGACCGCTTCCGGCAGGCTCAGGCCGCGGGCCTCGGCGGCGTCCACCAGGGCACGGCCGATCGGGTGTTCGGAATAGCTCTCGACCGCGGCGGCGACGCCCAGCAGTTCGTCCTCGGAGCCGAGGGTCCAGGCCGACTCCAGCGTCATCCGGCCGGTGGTCAGGGTGCCGGTCTTGTCCAGCACGACGGTGTCGATCTCGCCGGAGGCCTCCAGGGCGTCCGGGCCCTTGATCAGGATGCCCAGCTGACCACCGCGTCCGACCCCCACCATCAGGGCGGTGGGGGTGGCCAACCCGAGCGCGCAGGGGCAGGCGATGATCAGCACCGACATGGCGGCGCTGAGCGCGCTGCGCAGCTCGCCGCCCGCCAGCAGCCAGACCACTCCGGTGAGCGCCGAGATCCCCAGCACCGCCGGGACGAAGACCGCCACCACCTTGTCGACCAGGGTCTGGACGGCGGCCTTCCGCGCCTGCGCCTGTTCGGCCATCACCGCCAACTGGGCCAGCTGGGTGTGGGCACCGACCTGCTCGGCCTCGACGATCAGCGCACCGGTGGTGTTGGTGGTCCCCGCCAGCACCCGGGTTCCTTCCCTCACCTCCTGCGGGACCGGCTCGCCGGTCATCGCGGACGTGTCGACCGCCGAGGAACCGATCATCACCCGTCCGTCGGTGGCGATCCGCTCGCCCGGACGGACGACGAACCGCTCCCCCACCTTCAGGGTGCCGATCGGCACCACCTGCTCCACCCCGTCCCGGATCACCCGGACGGTCGCCGGTGCCAGCCGGCCGATCGCGGTCAGCACTCCCCGCGCCGAGCGTTTGGAGCGGGCCTCGACGTAGCGCCCGGCCAGCAGGAAGGTGGTGATCGCGGCGGCAGCCTCGAGATAGAGGCTGTCGGCGCCGTCGGGCACCTCGCCCCAGCCGATCCAGTAGCTGTCACCGGGGACGCCCAGGACGGTCGCCACCACCGACCAGGTGAAGGCGGCCAGGATGCCGAGGGAGACCAGGGTGTCCATACTGGTGCCGCCGTGCCGCAGATTGCGCCAGGCGGCCCGGTGGAACGGCCAGGCGCACCAGAACACCACCGGGATCGCGCCCAGGATCAGCACCCACTGCCAGCCCGGGAACCGCAGCGCGGGCGCCAGGGCCAGCGCGATCGCCGCGTCGCCGAGCGGGACGGTGATCAGCGCGGCCACGATCAGCCGGTTGCGCAGCATCTTCACCCGATCCTGATAGCCGTCGGAATCGTCCTCGTCGCTGACCGGACGGGCACCGTACCCCGCGGCTTCGACCGCCTTGATCAGCTCGGGGGCCCGCTCGGGTGACACGCCGAGGACGACGGCCCGCTCGGTGGCGTAGTTGACGGTGGCGTTGATCCCGTCCAGCTTGTTGAGCTTGCGTTCGATCCGGCTGGCGCAGGCGGCGCAGGTCATGCCGGAGATGTCGAGTTCGACCCGGTCGGTCAGCAGACCCTCGTCCTGGTTCGGGGTGATCGTGGTCATTCCGCACCCCCGGGGCTGCGCCGGGCCTCGCGGCGATCCCGCTCGGCGAGTTCGGCCAGCAGTTCGTTGTAGGCGTCCATCTCGTCCTCGCCCTGGTCGGCCTTCCGGTCGGCGCGGGCGGCGTCCCGGCTGTCGCTGCGGAACCACTGCGCGGCCAGCACGGCGACCGCGATGAACGCCGGGATCTCCCCGGTGAACCAGGTGATCTGGCCGGCCACGTTCTGGTCGGCCAGCAGGTCGCCCACCCAGTCCACCGCGAGCGTGGCATAGAACTGCTCGCCGATCACCGCCCGCGCCATCATGATCCCGACCGCGAAGATGGCGTGGAACGGCATCACGCTGATCAGCATGGCGAACCGGACGATCGGGGGCAGCTTGGACGCGGAGTTGTCCGGACCCACCAGCAGGTTGAAGAACAGGAAGCCGGCCACCATGAAGTGCAGCAGCATCAGCTGGTGGGCCCAGTGGTACTTCATCAGCCAGGCGAACAGCGGCGTGAAGTAGACCACGAAGAGCGAGGCGATGTAGTTGATCCACAGCACCGGCGGGCTGAGCAGGAACCTGACGAAGCGGTTCGCCCCCAGGCCGTCCAGCAGTTCCGCCGGCCCGGGGAGGCCGGCCGATCGTCCGCTCGCGGCGGCGAGCAGGCCCACCGGACCGCCGAGGACGCAGAGCAGCGGCACCATCATGTTCACCGTCATGTGGACGAGCATGTGCCAGCTGAACACCGCCGTGGAGTACATCCACAGGCCGCTGACCGCCAGGTAGAGGGTCAGTCCCCAGCCTGCGATCCAGGCGATCAGCCGGGTGATCGGCCAGTGCCCGCCGTTGCGCCGCACCCGCACCATGCCCCAGAGGTAGAGACCGATCGCGGTCAGGCAGAGCGTCACCCACAGCAGGTTCGGACGTCCGAGACCGGCCAGCCGTTCGATGGTCGCCGGAAGGTTCACCTCGTAGCCCAGGTAGTTGATCTGCAACGACTGCTCGATCTCGAACCGGGGCGGCGGGATGTGGGTCATGGCGGTGATGGCGGCGGTGGCGATGATCAGCGCCGAGAGATCCGGCACCACGCTGCCCACCAGCCCGGCCGCGGCCGTCCGGAGCCGTACCGCCCGCCAGGCCCAGCTCAGCAGCACCACCACCAGGCAGGCGCCACCGATCAGGTAGGGCAATCCGGCCGGCACCGCGAAGACCGACTCGCCGGCCAACTGCTGCCAGCCGACCACGCCGTAGCCGGCGGCGATCAGCACGACCAGCGGCGGCACCGTCCGGTGGTAGCGGCGGACACCGGCCTCGATCGGGTCACTGCCGGCCAGCGCGGCCAGCAGCACCGCCACCGCTCCGCTGCTCAACACCACCCCGGCCAGGGTGGCGACCGCCTGGGAGTCGGTGGCCCAGTCGTGGTCGAGCCCCACCGTGACGTTGCCGGTGACCGCCACGAAGACCGTCGCCAGCGCGCCCGCCAGCCAGCAGACAGCGAAACCCGGTACCCGCTTGGCGGTGTAGCAGGCGATGGAGGTCACCAGCGCCACCAGCGCCGTGACCAGCCAGGCGAGCCCACTGGGCGAAGCGGTCAAGTAGATCAGCCAGCCGTCCGGTCGCACCGCGGTGCCCAGCGGCGCACCGTTGATGAACGCCGGGTTGGCGGCGGACATCAGCAGCGACGAGACGAACCACAGCTGCGCGGCCCGTCCGGTCCAGGCCGCGATCCGGCGGGACGTGGCGGACAGGGCAGCCGGAGCCGGGACGGCGGACGGTTCGGCGTCCCACCTTGTCAGCGACGCATTGCCAGGATGGGACTCCCAGCTCTCCCTGGTGAAGGCCACCATGGCTGCCAGGCCACCCAGCACGACCAAACCGGAGAGCCGCGCTACCAGATCACCCAGCACACTCATCAGACCGGTGAACAGATCGGCCTGTTCCCTGCCGGGCAGCGGTGGCAGGGCCGCAACCAGGGTGGCCACCAGCGGCACCGAAGCCAGTGCGAGACCGACCGCCAGCCAGGCCAGCAGCAGCCCGGGGACGCGGCCGCGCGCGACCTGTTCGTCCTGCTGTGCCGTCGCCATCGATCCTCCGCGTCTACCCGCCATCCCCTTGGTTCGGGAGTCTACGCGGGTGCGCCCGGCACGATCTCCGGGCCCGAGGCCAGACACGAGTCCGGAATCAGCCAGGCAGGCCGCTACCTGACCTCAACGGCCTTGCCATCGCCCGAGGCAGTCAGCGCGGATGCGGCCCGCGTCCCGTATCCCCCGGATTCAGTGGCCCCCAGCCGCCCGGCGGTTCGGCTTTCCGTAGGCCGCCTCGCGTAGCCCGGCCAGGTAGCCGAAGGCGTGCAGGCGTCCGAGCACCATGTAGCCCGGACGGTCGTTGTCCTCCCCGGCCAGCGTCGGCACGTGATCGGGACGCATCGGGCCGGTGAACCCGATCTCGGCGTAGGCGCGCAGGCAGGCCAGGAGGTCGGTGGGCCCGTCGTCGTGGAAGGTCTCCCGGAAGTCGTCGACCTCGCCCACCACGTCCCGGAGATGGACGTAGGCGATCCGATCCGACCACCGCCGGATCAGACCGACCAGATCGCCGGACATCAGCGAGAAGTTGCCCTGGCAGAAGGTGATCGCGTTCGACGCACTGTCGGACAGTGCCAGCAGCCGGTCGTAGTTCTCGACGCTGTTCATGATCCGCGGCAGGCCGCTGATCTCCGGCAGGGGTGGGTCGTCGGGGTGCATCCCCAGGACGACCCCGGCCGCCTCGGCCTCGGGCAGGACGGCAGCCAGGAAGTAGGCCAGCCCCTCCCAGAGTTGCTCAGCGGAGTACTGGCCGGGCTGCGCGGCGCGGGGGTGGGCATCGATCGCCCGGGTGGAATATCCGCTGACCCGGGCGCCGCCGCGGCTGGGAATCGCCACCTCCGTCCGCAGCCAGCCGCGGATCGCCATCCAGTTGTAGCAGAGCACCCGCAGGCCGAGGCTCCCGGCCGCCCGGATCATGTCGATCCACCATTCGATCTGCTCGTCGCGGCCCGGCAGTCCCAGCCGGATCAGATCCATCGGCGGGCTGTCCTCCAGCCCCACCAGGGTGAGCCCCCGCTCCCGGTACCCCTCCTGCAGGCGCCGCAACGCAACCGGCTCCCAGGCCCGCTCACCCCTGGGCGGTGCGCTCTGGTCGGCGGCGACCCAGCCCCGCGGGTCGCCGGGGGTCGGCCGCATCCAGCGCCGCAACTGCTCTCCGTCGGCCAGCAGCCCGATGACGTCGGTCACCCCGATCTGGGGCAGCAACGACCACCACGGGGCCGGGGTGGGATCGAGCAGCTCGGCGAACCGCAGCCCGGGTTCCGCGTCGTCTCGACGGTCGGAATGGTCCACAGGTGCTCCTTCCGGGGTCTGACTACAGGATTCCGTAGTGGGCGAAGGCATCGGTGGAGGACATCCCCTGCCGGATGGACTCCAGGACCTGGTTCTCGGCGGTCGCCCGCTGCAGCGCCAGCTCGATCACCTCCGCCTCGATCTCGGCCGGGACGACCACGACACCGTCGATGTCGCCGAAGACCAGGTCGCCGGGCTGGACCAGTACCTGCCCGATCTGGACCGGGACGCGGTAGTCGAGCACCTGGGTGCGGAGCTGGGCGTCCTGCGCGTACGGCCCCCAGCTGAACACCGGCCAGTCGAGTTTCAGGATCTTGGCGGTGTCACGGTGGTAGGAGTCGAGGACGGCGCCCACCGCGCCGCGGCGCATGGAGGTCTCGGTCAGGATCTCCCCCCACGCCGCGCACCGTGCCCGGCCGGCAGCGGCCAGGTATACCTCCCCCGGTTCGAGCTGGTCGAGGGCCTCGGTGAGCCGCCCGAACGGCCGCGAGTTCGGCCCGAACACGTCGGCGATCCGAACCGGCATCGCCCGTCCCATCACCTTGTGGTGCGGCTGGAGCGGTCGGATGCTCGCCGGCAGGAACTGTCTGGTCCTGCCCAGCTCGTCGAGCACGTCGCCGACGACGGCCGTGAACAGCGCGTCCCGGACGTCGTCGGTGTAGGTCACCTGGCCCATCTGACCACCTCCTGATCTCGTTGCTGCGGCCCCGACCCGAACCGGGGAGCCGGTACTCACCGCTAGACCCCGCTCCAGGCGCTGAACCCACCGTCCGCCGCCAGCACCTCACCGGTGATGAAGGACGCCGCCGGCATGCAGAGGAAGGCCACCGCACCGCCGATCTCGTCCGGCTCGCCGAACCTGCCCATCGGCGTCCTCGCCACCACGGTCTGCCCTCGGCCGGTCAACTGATCGCCGTCGAGCATGAGGGCGTGGTTGGCCGGGGTGAGGATGAACCCCGGGGCGATCGCATTGACCCGTACCGGACGTTCCCCGCCTGCCAGCTCGCAGGCAAGCCAACGGGTCAGATTGGTCACCGCGGCCTTGGACGCCCCGTAGCCGAGGGCGCGGGTCAGCGCCCGGTCAGCGGACATCGACCCGAAGTTGACGACCGAGGCCGTGGCCAGGCGGCCCGGCGCCCGCAACAGGGGCAGCATGGCCTGGATCACCGCCAGGGTCGAGGTGGCGTTGAGGTCCAGAACCTCCCGGAACGCATCCAGCCCCACCCCCTCGACACCGCCCTCGGGTGAGACCAGCGCGCCCGGGACATGGCCGCCGGCCGCGTTGACCAGGATGTCGAGACCGCCCCAGCGATCCTGGATGGTTCGGCGGGCCGATTCGACGCCGGCTGGATCGCACAGATCACCGACGACCGCGAAGCCGTCGCCGCCGGCCTCGCGCAACTGCCCGACCACGGCCTCGGAGCGGACCGCGTCCCTTCCGCCGACCGCCACCAGGGCTCCCGCCGCGGCCAGGGCGCGACAGGTGGCGGCGCCGAGGAAACCGGAGCCACCGGTGACGAAGGCCCGGGCACCGGCCAGGCTGAACTGGGCGGCGAGGGGAACGGTGGTCATCGTGCTGGTCCTTTCGGGCTGTCGGGACTGGTCGGACGGACGGGTCCGGTCGGTGCGGCGGACCGGCCCGCCTGGTAGGCCTTGATCCGGATGTACTGGTCCTGTGGCTCGCGGAAGTCGGGATCCTCGGACGGCCACTCGCCGCCACGGAGCGCCTCCAGCAGAAGCTCCACGAGCTCCAGCGACGCCGGGACCTTCACGAACTCGTCCCCGCCGTACCAGTCGTCCCAGCCGGGCGTCTCACCGGCCCGCAGCACCCGGAGCAGGTCGATGATCGCCTGGCGTGCCTGTTCGAACCAGCCGATCGCCTTCGCGCGGTCGCCGTCGGCCAGGGCGGCCACTCCGTGAGCAACGGCATGCAGCTCCCGGTTGGCGGTGGCGTGGACCGCCAGCTGGGTAACCAGGTGACCACGGACGAAGTCGCGGCGCTCCGCCGGGACCCGCTCGGCGAGTGTGGTCGCGCGCTCCAGCAGCCCATCCAGCCGCGGTTGCGCCTCGGCCGTCCCCGCGGCGAGCACCGCCGCGAGGGAGCGCACCGTGCGCTCGCCCAGCAGGTGGTAGGGCCTGGGATAGTGCGCGGCGAAGGTGGTGTAGACGTAGGGGTCGTCGAACCTGCCGCGGGCGGCCGCGATCACCAGCCCACGGGTGAAGGTCTGGTAGGCGTTGTCCTCGAGGTGGTCGGGGAAGGCGCCGTCGTACCGCCAGGGGGCGGCGAAGTACTCCCGCCACAGGGCGGCCAGCTCCGCGGCCCGATCCGCGCCGACCTGGCGTTCCGCCCAGCGCTCGTAGAAGTCGTCGACCGGCGTGTCCGGATCCCAGGCCAGATCCATCGCGGCCTGGGTGGTCATCACGACCGGACGGACGTCGGAGACGTTGACCAGCAGATGGGCCGTCGCGCCGGCCGCGCTCGCCCGGCGGAACTCCGCCGCGATCCGGCCGACCTCGACCATCTCGGTCAGTTGCGAGGCGATCCGGTCGTGCATGGCGGTGTGGTAGTAGATCCCCTGGCCGGCGGCCAGTCCGCCACCGTCGAGAACCTCTCCGTGCCCATCGTCCGGCCACACCACCACGACTCCCTCGGGGATCCTCAGGTGCCCGGCGGCGGCCAGCTCGACGCCCTCCATCCACAGGTTGAGCACGATCGTGTCGTCGGGCCGGCTCTCCCGCACGATCGCCACCTGGGTGGCGATCGCTTCGCTGATCAGTGACCCGCGCGCGGCGGCGTCGCTGCCGGCCGCGGCGTCGTCGTACCAGAACGGACGGTCGTGCCGTCCGCGGTACCCCACCGACCACACCACCTCCCTGTCCTGCTGGGCGGCGACGCACTCCCGCCAGGCCTGGATCAGGATCTCGGGATGGGTGGCGTACGAGTACGGCACCTCGTCCGGCCAGCGGTAGGTGTTGAGGCCGAGCACCTCGATGTGATGCTGGCCGATTGCCAGCCCACGCTCCGCCGCCAGGGCCAGCTGGGGTTCGTCCGGGAACAGGAAGGTGCCGGGCACGACGAAGTTACCGCCGGTGCGGAGCAGGGTCTCGTAGATCCGGTCCCACACCCCCAGCGCGATGCCGTGGCTGTTCTGAAGGCTCGGCGCCCAGGCGGTCAGCAGGTCCTCGTCGTTGCAGAACCACCCCCGCCAGCGGAACCTCGGCGCCTCGCGCCGGTGGTGCAGGCCCGCGTCCACCTCCAGCTGTTCGGCCTGCCCGATCCGCTGGTCGGTCCAGAACCAGAACGGGTCGACGCCCAGGACGTGCTCGCTGAGGGCATAGAGGGCGTAGATCAGGCCCCGGACCCCGCCGCCCACCACCACGATCGCCGAGCGGCCGTCCGCGGTGGTGTGAACCCGGACGCAATGCGCCTCGTCGGCCAGCGGCTCCTGCTCGCCGACGACCAGCGCCGCTGCACCGTCCCCGATCACCACCACCGGTTCGGCCCGGGGAAGCCCGGCCGAGGCCGTCCGCAGACGCGGTTCGGTGGCGAACACCCGGCGCCAGTCGCGGGCCACGTCGGCCAGTGCTCTGCGGACGGGGCCGGGAAGGTCCTCTGAGACCACCCAGGGGGTGTCCCGGTTCAGGATCGGCACCGCGATCACCCCTTCAGCCCGGTGGTGGCGACACCCTCGACCAGGCGGCGTTGGAAGATCAGGAACACGACGGTGGTCGGGATCAGCGCCAGGGTCGCCATGGCGAACATCGGCCCGTACTTGGAGACGCCGGTGGCGTCCAGGAACAGCCGCAGGCCCAGCGAGACCGTGTACTGCTCGGGCCGCGTCAGGTAGACCAGCTGGCTGAAGAAGTCGTTCCAGGTCCAGATGAAGGCGAAGATCGAGATCGTGATCAACGCCGGGGTGATCAGTGGCAGCACCACCGAGCGGTACATCCGCACCGCGCCGGCCCCGTCGATCCGGGCGGCTTCGAACAGTTCCTTCGGCAGTCCGCGGACGAACTGGGTGACCAGGAAGACGAAGAACGCGTCCACAGCGAAGAACTTGGGCAGCACCAGCGGCAGGATGCTTCCCACCATTCCCAGCTGCCGGAACGCGATGTACTGCGGCACGATCGTGGCGTGCAGCGGCAGCATGAGGGTGCCGAGCATCACGGCGAACATCACCCGCCGGCCGAGGAAGTCGAGCGCCCCGAACGCGTACCCGGCCATCGAGCAGGCGATCACGTTGCCGACCACGGAGAGGGCGCAGATGACGAAGGTGGTCAGGAAGAACCGGCCGAAGGAGAACTCCATCGCGTTCCAGCCGTCGGTGTAGTTCTGCCAGACCAACTCCGAGGGCCACAGCCCGGGGCTGGTGAAGATCTCGCCCTCGGGCTTCAACGAACTGGCGACCATCCACAACAGCGGATACAGGGTGGCGATCCCTGCCGCGGTGAGCAGGCTGATGCGGAGCCAGGGCGTCGAGCTCCGGCGGCGTCGCGGGGGCGGGGTGGCGGCTGGCGTGCTCACTGGTAGTGCACCCACTTCTTCGAGGACCAGAACAGCAGTGCCGTGGAGGCGGCGATGATCAGCAGCAGCACCCAGGCCAGGGCGGAGGCGTAGCCCATCCGGAAGTAGGTGAATCCCTCCTGGTAGATGTAGAGCGTGTAGAACAGGGTCGCGTTCAGCGGCCCGCCGGTACCGTCGGAGACGATGTAGGCCGGCGAGAACGCCTGGAAGGCGCCGATGGTCTGCATGACCAGGTTGAAGAACAGCACCGGGGTGAGCATCGGCAGGGTGATCGACCAGAAGGACCGGAGCGGGCCCGCCCCGTCCAGCGCCGCGGCCTCGTAGTAGTCGGCCGGGATCTGCTTCAGGCCCGCCAGGAAGATCACCAGCGGCGACCCGAACTGCCACACGTGCAGCGCGATCAGGGTCCAGATGGCGGTGTCGGGATTCGTCAGCCAGTTGCTGGTCGCATCGATCCCGGCCAGCCGGAGAACCTGGTTGAGCAGGCCGTCGGTGCCGAACACCTGACGCCACATCACCGCGATCGCCACCGAGCCGCCGAGCAGTGAGGGCAGGTAGTAGATCGCCCGGTAGGTGCCCAGGAAGCGGAAGCCGGTGTTGAGCGCGACGGCCAGGGCGAGGGCGACGGCCAGGGTCAGCGGCACCGAGACGACGACGTAGACCAGGGTCACCGTGAGGGAGTCCAGGAACTTGGTGTCGGCGGTCAGCAGCCGCTCGTAGTTGGCCAGGCCGACGAACTGGGGTGCCCGCAACAGCGGGTAGTCGGTGAACGAGAGGACGAGCGCCGCGATGACCGGACCGGCGGTGAAGAGAACGAGTCCGATCAGCCAGGGTGAAACGAACAGATAGTTCCACCGATCCCGGGTGAGCCTCCTCCCCCGGCGGGGGTGGAGACCCCTGCTCGGGGCCTCCACCTCCTGTGATCCTCCGGTCACCGCGGCGCCTGTCGTGTGCATCGTCAGTCGGTCATCCGGCCCGGACGAGGGCTTCCTCGGCCTGGGTGATCAGGTTCGCTGCCGCGTCCTCGACCGATGCCTTGCCGTAGGCGGCCTCCTGCATGGCGGTCTTGAACAAGCCGGTCACCTCGCTGGCCGCGGCCGGAGGATCGTTGTAGAAGACGCTCTCGGTGGCCAGCGGCGCGCCGGCGACCTGCGAGATGTAGTCGACCATGACCTTCTGGTCGGCGGTGAGATCGGCGGAGATCGCGTCGCGGCCGGCCGCGGTGATCGGGACGCCGCGTTCCAGCCCCAGAATCTTGACGGCTTCCGGATCGTTGATCAGGAAGTTGATGATGTCGGCCACCACCTCAGGGTGCTCGGTGTTGGCCGAGCCCGTCCAGGTGATGCCCGTGCCGATCAGGTACTGACCCGGCTGGTCGCCGTTGGGGTAGGGCAGCACGGCCAGCGAACGACCGGCCGTGCTGGCCAGGCCGGGCAGCAACGTCGAGAAGGCGAAGTCCATCGCCGCCTGGCCGGTCACGATCGGGTAGGTGGCGGTGTCACCGGTGGTGGCAGCCGTCACATCGACCGGCGGCAGCAGCTTCTGGTCCCGGAGTCCGCCGAAGAACTGCCAGAACTCGACCAGGTCCTCCTGGGTGAACCCCAGCTTGTGGTCGGCGGTGTAGAAGGTCTTGCCCCGCTGGGTGAGCCAGAAGTCGAAGAGCTGGTCGGAGCCCGAGAAGTCATTGGCGGCGAAGTCGATCTTGCCGCTGGCCACCAGCTCCTTGGCGGTCCTGGCGAAGTCGTCCCAGGTCCAGGTCGCAGCCGGCACGTCGACGCCGGCGTCGGCGAAGACCGCCGGATCGTAGACCACCGCCTGGGTGTTCGAACCGGCCGGCACCGCGTAGCGCTTGCCGCCGACCACGCCCTGCTGCAGCAGGCCCTCGTCCACGCCGGAGAGATCGAGGACGGTGGCGTACTGGTCGAGGTCGAGCAACTGTCCGTTGGCCACGTACTGCGGGAAGTACGCGTACTGGAACTGCATCAGGTCCGGAGCATCGCCACCGGCCGACAGCGTGGCGATCTTCTCGAAGTAGCCGGAGAAGGCGGAGTACTCCGAGGTGATCTTCACGTTCGGGTGGGCCCTCTCGTACAGCTTGAAGGCCTCCAGGGTCGCGTTGTTGCGCGAATCCCCACCCCACCAGGTGGCCCGGATCTCGATCTGCTCAGCAGAGGGGGTTCCTGACTCGGACGGCGCAGGCCCGGAGGGCGCCGGCGTGCCGGTTGAGCACGCGGCGAGTGAGAGCGACACGGCGGCCGCGACGCCAGCTGCGGCCCACCTCCGTCGAATACGGTCCATCATCTTCCTCTCGCACAGCATTGTGTTGTATCGCCGATACGGCGTTATCAAGTTACCATGTAGTAAGCTTATCTTACAAGTTGCTAAGCTGATGAAGTTCCGCTGAACTTAGCGGAACGAGTTGATAGCTTGTCGCCACCATCGCCGACGCAAGTGAGGAACCGTGGAGACCTTGGAACGAGCCTCCCTCGCGGAGCTGACGACGGACGCACTGCTGAACCTGATCAAGGAGCAGCAGCTCCGCGACGGCGATCCGATACCGGCCACCGGCGAACTCGCCGACCGACTGGGGGTCAGCAGGCCCGTGGTCCGGGAGGCGGTCGCCACCCTTGCCGGGCTCGGCCTCGTCCACCGTCAGCAGGGTCGCGAGTCGGTGGTGACGACGCCCGGCAGCCGCCAGCTGGAGCGGCTGATCCAACTGCGCTTCCAGATCCAGAACATTCCGTACGAGGACATCCAGGAGTTCCGGGAGTTCGTTGAGGTGGATTCCGCCCGGCTGGCCGCCCGGCACGCCACCGAGCCCGACCTGGCCGATCTGTCGTCCGCGCTGGAGGCTCTCCGGGCCGCGTCCAGCGACTCCGAGTTGCACGACGCCGACGTCGAGTTCCACCGGGTGGTGGCCCGGGCCGGCGGGAACGACCTGATGCGGCTGGTGATCGACGCGGTCTCGCCCCTGCTCCGGCAACTGCGCACCCGGGTCTGGGCCGGCTGGGTGGCGTCCGGTGGCGGCCTCGCCGAGATCATCGACGCCCACGCCGAGATCCTGGACGCGATCAGCCGGCACGATGAGTCGGCCGCGGCGGCCGCGATGACCGCCCACATGGCGCAGGCGAGGTCCGGCCTGAATGACTGACCTCGACGCCATCGGCTCGGCCATGCCCGAGCCCTACCTGGCCGATGCCGACCGGACCTTCGACGCCGTGGTCGCTGCCGTGGTCGAGCGGTGCCTGACCCGCCGCCAGGCTGAACTCAACACCGGCTGGGAGGACGTCCTGCTTCCATTCGGCGTGCTGCTGGCCGGACGGGCCTGGTCGCGGCCGGAGTGGATCGCCTGGTCCCAGGACTGGGTCGATCACCAGGTTTCGGCGGGCATCCGGCGGCTCCAGGGCGCGCACGACCTACCTCTGGTCGCGGGCGAGGAACGTCCCGGAATCCACCTGGGCAGCTACAGCGGAGACTGGGGCATCGCGGCCATGCTGGCCGCGGAGCAGCGAGAGCTGTCGGGCGACCGGTCCGCCGCTGCCTCGGCGGTCTGCGACCACATCCTGACCGGTTCCGTCCGGGGTCCCGACGGAACGATTCACCACGACCGGACCCGCCGGCAACCGTGGGTCGACACCCTGTACTACACCGCCGCTCCCCTGGCTCGGGTGGCGGCCCGGCTCGGTCGCGACGACTACGCCGAGGAGGCGGTCCGGCAATGCCTGCTGCACGCCGGGCACCTCAGGGACCCGCGGACCGGCTGCTTCTTCCACGAGAGCGAGCCGGAGACGGGCCGGCGCAGCAGCTGGCTGTGGTCCCGCGGGAACGGCTGGGTGTGCATGACCTTCGCCGACGTGCTGGCGCACTGCCCGCCGGCCACCCGCGGACTCGACACGCTACGGAGCCTCTTCCGCGAGTTGGCCGACGGTCTGTTGCGCCTGCAGCACCCCTGTGGGTTGTGGCGGATCGTGCCGGAGAACCCGGAGTCGCATCTGGAGACCAGCGGTTCGGCGATGATCGGCGCCGGCCTGGCGGTGGGGCTGCGGGCGGGACTGCTCGACCCGGGAGTGGCGTCGAGCCTGCGCCGGCTGCAGCACGAACTGACCGAATGGATCACGCCGGACGGCCGGGTGATGGGCTGCCAGACGCCGGCCGGCGCCGGCGGTTGGGAGACCCACAAGCGCTCCGCGATGGGCGAGCGCACCTACGGGACGGGCTCCTACCTCCGGTTCGCCGCCGAGCTTCGGACCGCCGGTGTCTCCTGACCGGATCCACGAGAGGACGAGATGTCGCCAACCATGCCCCACGAGTACTTCGAGCCGCTGCCGTTCGGAGTGGGCGAGAACCGGCTCCAACGCTCCACCTGCGAGGTCATCGACCTGGTGGTGGTCGGAGTGGAGGAAGGGTCCGCGCACAGCTACGGGACGGCGGGCAACGAGTGCGTCCTGGTCGTGCTGACCGGCACCGTGGACGTCACGGCCGCCGGCCGGACCTGGACCGGTCTGGGCGGTCGCACCACGGTCTTCGACGGTCCGCCCACCGCCGTCTACCTGCCACGCGACACCACGGTCACCATCACGGCATCGACCGCCGCTGAGGTCGCCCTCGGCCTGGCCACCTCCGACGCCGCGCCGATCGACCCCTACCTGATCGAGCCGGCCCAGGTGCCGACCGGCCAATGGGGCGACGGGCCGACGGAACGGCACTTCTCCCTGATCATCGACGCCGAGCGTCCGAGCGAGCGCCTGTTCGCCGCGGAGGTGATCGTCGCGGACGGCAGTTGGGCCACCTATCCTCCGCACAAGCACGAGGTCGACGCGCCGGACGGCAGCGAGCTCTTCCAGGAGGAGCTCTACTACTACCGGGTCGACCCCGCGCCGGGCATCGGGCTGTGCGCGCTGTACGGCGGAAAGGTCGGCGAGGACACTGCTTTCGTGATCCGGGACCGGACCGTCCACAAGATGCCCCATGGCTACCACACGGTGACGGCGGGACCGGGGTACCGCGTCTGGTACCTCGCGATCTACGCCGGTCACGCCAAGGCGGCCCAGCCCTTCATGGACCCCGACCATCGGTGGTACCTCACCCGGTGAGCATCGCCGGCCGGGGTCGCCCCCGCGCTCCTGGGCCGCTTGGTGCTGCCGCGTCGGCCGTTCCCGGCAAGTGCGCCAGAATGGCGGTGTGAGACCGAGCGCGGGGACGGTGCGAGCGGGCGTGATCGCCGCGGTCGTCCTGGTCGCGGTCGGAGCGGCCTCCGCCACGCCGTGGGTGCTGACCCTGCAACTTCCCACCTTCGGGATCGTCGAGCCGCCCACGCTGGACATTCCGCCGATCACGCTTCCCCCGCAGGAACCCGCGGGCTCCGACCTGCCGGTATCCGAGACGCTGGAGAATATCCTGCTCGTCCTGGCCGCGGCCGTGGCGGTGGGAATCGTCGGGTACCTGCTGTTCCGGCTCATCCAGCGGCTGCGGGGCGCCTGGCGTCCGGAGGACGAGACTGCCGGCGAACAACTGGCCGGCGGTGACGCACTGGGCGAGGTCGTCGACATCGCCGCGCTGGCCACCGCGGTGGCGCGGGCAGAGGCGCACCTGGCCGGCCTGGCCGAGCCCGGCGACGCGGTCACCGCGGCCTGGGTCGCCCTGGAGGACGAGGCCGCCCTCCAGGGAACCTCGCGCGACCCGTCCCAGACCGCCACCGAGTTCACCACCGAACTGCTCCGGCGCACCCCGGCACCGGCGGACGCGGTGACGCTGCTGCGCGCGCTCTACCACAAGGCGCGCTTCACCGCCCATCCGGTCACCGCCGCCGATGTCCACCGGGCGCGCGAAGCGCTGGGCAGGATCGCCGAGGCCCTGGACGCGGCAGCTGTCGCGCAGCGGGCGGAGCCCTCGTGAGCAGGAGCCTGCGGACTCAGCTCCGGCGAGCCGTCCTGATCACCGCGTTCTGCGCGGTGCTCGGCTTCGGCGGCGTCCTGGACCCGACCCATGCCGCACTGCTCGGCTGCCTGGGCTTCGCCGCCCTCGCCCTGCGGACGGACCAGACCGGCCTGGCCGGCGCGGAGTGGCCCGCCCGCCGGTTCACCAGCCGCGCCGGTGGACGCAACGCGGTCAGCGACCTCGCCTGGCAGGTGTTCGACACCGACCGCCGGGTCCGCGGCCAGGTCGTCCACCGGGTGCGCGCGCTGGCCGTTGCCCGACTCGCCCGGCTGGGGGTGGCCGCCGACGACCCGGCCCAACGGTCCGAGGTCGAGCGACTGCTCGGCCCGCGGGTCACCGCCGGGCTGTTCTCCAACACCCGCCCCACCGCCCGCACCCTGCAGACCTGGCTGGACGCGATCGACCGGCTCAACCCTGAAAGGACACCTCGATGACCGAACCCACCATGCCGGTGGCCGAGATCGCCCGGCTCAGCGGCCGGGTGCTCGACGAGGTCGAGACCGCCGTGGTCGGCCTGCGCGGCCCGCTGGAGATCGCCCTGGCGACCGTCCTGGCCGGCGGGCACGTGCTGTTCGAGGACGTGCCCGGCACCGGCAAGACGCTCGCCGCGCGCAGCCTGGCGACCGCCCTCGGGCTCAGCTTCGCCAGGCTGCAGTGCACCCCGGACCTGCTGCCCAGCGACATCACCGGCTCGAGCGTGTGGGATCCGCAGCGCAGCGACTTCGTCTTCCGGCCCGGCCCGGTGTTCACCGGGCTGTTCCTGGCCGACGAGATCAACCGCACCGCGCCGAAGACCCAGTCGGCGCTGCTGGAGGCGATGGCCGAGCGGCAGGTGACCATCGAGGGCACCAGCCGCCCGCTCGAGCTGCCGTTCCATGTCGTGGCGACCTCGAACCCGGTCGAGTACGAGGGCACCTACCCGCTTCCCGAGGCCCAGCTCGACCGGTTCATGGTGCGGCTCGCGGTCGGCTACCCGAGCCGGGATGGCGAATGCGAGGTGCTCACCCGGCGGATCGCGCGACGACAGGAGGCGGCGCCGGTCTCCCAGGTGATCGACGCCACCACCGTGCTGGCGCTCCAGGCCGGGGTCGAGGCGCTGCCGGTCGACCCGGACGTGGTCGCCTACTGCGTGGATCTGGCCGCCGCCACCCGGCACCACCCCGCGCTCGAGGTGGGCGCCTCACCCCGCGGCTCGCAGAATCTGGTCCTGCTGGCCCGCGCCGTCGCGGCGCTGGACGGCCGGGACTACGTGCTGCCCGAGGACGTGAAGCGGGTGGCCGTCCCGGTGCTGGCCCACCGGCTCACCCTGACCGCCACCGCCTGGGCCTCCGGCCAGCGTCCCGAGGCGGTGGTCACCGAGCTGCTCGCCTCGGTCGCCGGGCCGGCCACCGTCCGGCAGCCCTGATGACCCCCACCGTGTCCACCTGGCGGGCGGTCGGCTTCCGCTCCGCGGCGGTGGCCGGGGTGCTGCTGTTCGTCATCGCGCTCGCCCTCGGTCGCCCCGACGTCGCGCTGCTGGGCGTGCCGGCGCTGCTCGGGGCGGTGTTCAGCCGGACGAAGCCGCCGGCCGCCGCCCCGTCGGTGATCGAGGAACCGGCCGCCCCGGAGGCGGCCGGCAGCATCGAGTCGGCGCTGCGGATCGCCGGCGGCGAGGCCGCCCACCTGCGCGCGGCGGCCGCCGGCCATCGTCCGGCCGAGGTCATCCTCGACGTCCGGACGGAGCGGACGGTCGGACTGCGGCTGGCCTCGGTGCGCACCGGCCCGCAGGTGACGGCGGTCGCGGACGTGCGCGCCCGCGAGGGGGTCTGGGAGCACGACCTGCAGACCGCCGGCGGCACCCGAAGGCTGGTACTCCCCACGTCCATGCGGCTGGGAAAGGTGCCGGTGCCGCGGCGGCTGCGCGGGCTCACCGGGCCGCGCCCCTCGCGCCGGTTCGGCGACGGCAGCGAACTGCGCGACGTCCACCCGTTCGCGCCCGGAGACCGGCTGACGCGGATCGACTGGCGGACCACCGCCCGGCGCTCGCCCAACCTGGACACGCTCTACGTCCGCCGCTCCTTCGCCGACGCCGAGGCGGTGGTGATGCTGGTGGTCGACTCCCGCGACGACGTCGGCCCCGACCTGCGGACCTGGCGCGGGTTCAGCGAACAGCGGGTGGACGAGACCACCTCCCTCGACCTCGCCCGGCACGCCGCGGCGAGCGTCGCCGGGGCGCTGATCGAGTCCGGCGACCGGGTCGGCCTGGTCGATCTCGGGCTGGAGACCCGACCGCTGCCGCCGGCCGCCGGCCGCCGCCATCTGCGCCGGATCGTGCACGGCCTGGCGCTGACCCGTCCGCTCGGCCAGCCGCATCCCACGGTGCGTCCGCCGCAGCTGCCCGCCGACGCCCTGATCTACCTGTTCAGCACCGTGCTGGACCAGGCGGCCGTGCAGCTCGCCCGGATCTGGCGCAGCCTGGGCCACCCGGTCGTGCTGGTCGACACCCTGCCCGACGTGCGGCCGGTCGCCGAGCCGCACCTGGCGGTCGCGTGGCGGATCCTGCGGATGGAGCGCCAGCTCCGGCTGGACGAACTCGCCCGCGAGGGCGTCCCGATCGTGCGCTGGGCGGGTTCGGCCCGGTCGGCCGCCGCGGCGCGGTTCGACACCCTCGCCCGGGCGGCGGCCCGGCAGCGGGACTGGCGATGAGGCGCCGGCTCCGGGCGCTCCTGGCCGAGCTGCCCCTGCTGCGGGATCTCCCCGACTTCACCGAGCGGCCCCTGCCGCGGGTCGGGATCGAGCTCGGCCCGTCCGTCCCCGGGTGGGTGGTTAGGCTCGCCGCCGTCCTGGCCGCTGCGGCGATGGTGGCGGTGGCCGTCGGGCGCACCCCGATGGCGGCCGGGCTGGCGTGGACGCTGGTCGGGATCGCAGCGGTGATGATGGCCACCCTGCCCTCGGCCGCCATGGGCCACACCGCGGTGGTTGCCGGCGGCCTGTTCGTCGCGCTCGGCGGTCACGGTCCGTTCGACCCGGTGGTGTTCGGCCTGATCCCGCTCGCCCACCTCACCGTCCGGCTCGGTGGCTGGGCCGAACGGGCAGCGCTCACCGCGCGGGTGGAACTCGCCGCCCTCGGCCGGGGCTGGCAGCGGAGCCTGCTGGTCATCGCGGCGACGCTCGGCCTGGCCGGCTTCGCCTTCGTGGTCGCCGGCCACCCCAGTCCGATCGGGGTGATCGTCGGCGGCCTGGCCCTGGTGGGGCTGACCTGGCTGCTGTTCGACCCGGGGCGCACCTCGCCCTGACCGGCGCCAGCCGCTCCCACCGGCGTACAGGTTCTGCCAAATACGCGACCTGAGCGACAGATATGTCGGCTGGGTCGACTATCTGGCAGAACTTGCACCACTGGTGGCGGGGCGATGCCGGCACCGATCAGCCGTAGCGGTACTCCACGCCCATGGTCGGCTGAGGGTACTCCCAGGTCGCCAGGGCTCCGCCGCCGGCGACGATCCGGCAGGTACCGCATTCCAGGCAGCCGGCGTAGTCGAAGACCGGCTCACCGGACTCGTCGCGCTTGTAGAGCGCCGCCGGGCAGACCCGGACGAGCCTGCCGAACTCGGCGGCATCCGGCGTCTCGACCAGGGTGATGTGGGCGTGCCCCTCATCGACCTCGTACTTGTTCAGCGCCAGGTACTCGTCGACCCGGACGCTGATCGGCTCCAACTCGCTCATAGCGCCTTCACTCCCTTGCTGAGATCCCTGGCCAGGTTGAGGTAGCCGACCTTCCGCAGCAGCGGCATCACAGCCTTGCGCAGCGGCTTCACCGGGGTGCCGTCGGAGAGGAACATCGCACGCATGGCATCGCGCGCCAACGCGGGGTACTGGGTGAACAGCCGCGGCGTGCTCTCCATGAAGTGGGGGAACTTCCGCAGCGTCCTCAGATCCTGCAGGACGAAGCTCTCCTCCAGCGCGCGCCGGTACCCCGCCAGGCCCGCCGCGGAGGTGTCACCGGCGTCCAGCGCGGCCGCCGCGCTCTGGCCGGCCAGCTGACCGGCCGCGATCGCGAAATCCATTCCCCGCACCGTGTAGCCGGCGTTCACGCACATCAGCGCGGATTCACCGGCCAGCAGCACACCGTCGCCGACCAGCGGCGGCATGGCGTCGTAGCCGCCTTCGGCCACCATGTGCCCGGAGTGCTCCACCACCTTCCCACCGGCGATGATCGGGGCGACGCTGGGGTGCTGTTTGAAGTCCTCCAGCATCTGGTAGATCGGCGTCGGGGAGTCGAACAGGTCGGAGATGGTCGCGACCAGGCCGATCGAGATGGTGTCCGTGTTGGTGTAGAGGAAGCCACCGCCGACCCTGCCGTGGGTGGCGTCGCCGACGAACAACCAGGCCATGCCATCGCCGTCGGCGCACAGCGACCGGTCGGAGATCACCCGCTCGGGCAGTTCGATGACCTGTTTGATGCCGACCGCCAGCGCGTCGGGCTTCGGCGGATCGGCGTCCACCGCCTGCGGCACCAGCAGCGAGTTCACTCCGTCGCACAGCAGGACGACCTCCGCGGTGATCTCGTCCTCGCCGGCCCGCACGCCGGTCACCCGGCCGTCGGCTCGCAGGAGTTCCTCGACCGCGATGCCGTTGATGTACTCCGCCCCGGCCTGCTCGGCCTGTTCGGCGAGCCACGGGTCGAACCGCGCCCGCAGCACCGAGTAGGACTCATAGCGTTCGGTCGCCATGAGCTCGTCGGAGACGTCCAGCGTGGTGGCGGCGTCGGGTGCCAGGAAGGTCACCCGCTCCCGGGTGATCCGGCGTTCCAGCGGCGCGGACCGTTTGAAGTCCGGGAACACCGCGCGCAGGGCGTGGGTGTAGAGCCGTCCGCCGGAGACGTTCTTGGCGCCGCAGAAGGTGCCCCGTTCCACCACCAGGACGCTCTTGCCCGCCTTCGCCAGTTCATGGGCGGCGACCGGGCCGGCACAACCCGAACCGACCACGATGGCATCGAAATCAGCCACGGGAACTCCTTTCTCTTGGCGGGATCCAGCTCCCGCTACGAACAACGATCAATGCGGACGCAGCGAACTCGCCTCGCCCAGGGTGAGACCACGGGTCTCGGGGGCCATGAAGACCGACAGCACCAGGCCCAGGATCAGCAGGCCGGCGCCGACGAGCATGGTCGGGCCGATCCCGTGGGCGTCCAGGAACAGCGGCAGCCCGTAGGTGGAGACGACCACGCCGATCCGGCTGATCGCGATCGCCACCCCGACCGCGGTGGCCCGCACCTCGGTCGGAAACATCTCGTTGGGGTAGAGCCACTGCAGGATGCCCGGCCCGCCGGAGAAGAAGGCGTAGATGACGAACGCCACGATGATGACGACGATGGGCGCCCCCGGCCAGATCCCCGGGATCAGCAATCCCAACGCCATCAGCGCCAGCGACCCGATCAGCAGTGGCCGCCGGCCCAGCGAGTTCAGCCAGAACATCGCCGGGATGGTGCCCAGCAGGAAGAACAGGCTGACCACGGCCTCGCCCAGTACCGCCAGGCTTCCCTCGCCCAGCCCGAAGGCACCGATGATCCGCGGCCCGAAGGTGTACATCGCGTACATCGGCACCACCTGGCACAGGATCAGCAGCCCCAGGTAGAGGACGCGGCTGAGGTAGCCCTGCCGGAACACCGCGGCGAAGCCGGTGCGGCCCGGCTCCTCCCGGTCGAGTTCGACCTGGTCGCCGTACACCTTGCGCACCACGGCGTTGGCCTTCTCGATCTCGCCGCGCTGCGCCAGCCAGCGGGGAGACTCGGGGATGTCGTGGCGTCCGACCAGCAGGACGACGCAGGGGATCACCGCGCTGCCCAGCATCCACCGCCAGCCGTCCGGGGTCCAGTACAGGGCGTAGCCGACGAAGGCGGCCGCGGTCGCACCCAGGTACCAGGCGCCCGAGACCATGCCCATCGTGATCCCCCGCTGCCGGCGCGGGCTGAACTCCGCGATCAGCGAGGTGGCGATCGGATAGTCGGCCCCGATGAAGAAGCCGAGCAGCAGCCGCAGCAGGATCAGCTGCCAGGCGGTGGTGACGAAGCAGGCCGCCAGCGAGGTCACCCCGATCGCGATGATGTCCAGGATGAACATCCGCCGCCGGCCCAGCAGATCGGTCAGCCAGCCGCCGGCCAGCGAGCCGAAGAAGATCCCGGCCAGGGCGGCCGCACCGGTCGCCCCGACCTCCACATCGGTCAGGCCCAGGGCGGGTGCGAGTTGGATCAGCGCCACGCCGATCAGCGACAGCACGTAGCCGTCCAGGAAGGAGCCGCCACTGGAGAAGAACATGATCTTCTTCAGGAAGCGGTTCATCGCAGCGTCGTCGATCAGCCGACGCTGCGACGACCGGTCCGTCACTTCCATTCGATGATGCCCCAGTTGAGGTGCGGCTTCGCGTCCGGCGCGTCGGCGTCGACCAGCGTGAACCGGGCCTCGTTCTCGCCCACCTGCCACAGCTGGGTGGCGAGGGTCGAGCCGGGATGGACCGGGGAGGTGATCCGGGTCTTGAACCGGGTGAGCCGCTCGGGCTCGCCGGGGATGTAGGTGCTGATGAAGTGCCGCATCACCACGCCGGCGTAGCTGATCGCGTGCAGGATCGGGCGGGGCTCGCCGTTCTGCGCGGCGTACTCCCAGTCGATGTGCTGGGGGTGGTAGTCGCCGGAGAGCCGGTAGATCAGCGCCTGGTTGAACGGGATGGTCTCGACCACCTCGGCGTCCGGCGCCCGGTCGGGCATGTCGACGACATCCCTGGGAGCGGCCGGACCGCCCCAGCCGCCGTCGTAGATCAGGCAGTCCCAGGACTCGTTGGTGCACAGCAGGGTGCCGTCGGAGTCGTAGGTGTCGCCGATGTGCTGGGCCAGCAGCCCCCGTCCCTCACCGCGGTCGTACAGGCCCTCGAGCCGGACCCTGGTCTCCACCCGGTCGCTCAGCTTGGTGATCGGCCGGTGGAACCGGATGTCGAAGCCCCAGTGCAGGGAGCCGGCGTAGTTGTAGCCGTAGTCGATCACCCGGGTGACCTCGGAGTCGACGATCAGCATCGCCGCGAACATCGGCAGTACCTTCAGTTGCGGATCCCGCTCGTCGTGCTCGTTGAGGTAGATCAGATCCTGTTTGCCGTCGATCCCCGCGCCACAGCCGAGCGCGAACAACTCCAGGTCGCGGAAGGTGTAGTCGCGGACGAACGGGCCGAAGGTCCGGCCCACCATCTCGGTCTTGATCTTGCCCATCTGTTCATTCCCTTCTGGTGTTCCCGCGACGGCGCGGGCGGTTGAGTGCAGCAGACGCTTCTCGATCTTCAGCGACCGGGTGCGGGGGAAGTCGTCGACGAACTCGACGAACTCCGGAACCTTGTAGTGGGTGAGCCGGCCGCGGCAGTGCGCGATCACCTCGGACGCGGTGAGCGTCGCGCCCGGCTGCAGCCGCACGAACGCCTTCACCGCCCAGTCGCGGATCGGGTCCGGGACGCCGATCACCGCCGCCTCGGCGATCAGTGGGTGGGCGGTGAGAACGCATTCGACCTCGGAACTGGAGATGTTCTCCCCCGCCCGCTTGATCACGTTCACCGAACGGTCCACGAAGTAGAACCAGCCCTCGTCGTCGACGTAGCCCTCGTCGTGGGTGCGCAGCCAGCCGTCCGGGCTCAGCACCGCGGCAGTGGCTTCGGGGTCGTTGTGGTAGCCCAGCATCAGGCTGCTGCCGGGCACCCCCCGGATCCGGAACTCGCCCACCTGCCCGGGCGGCAGCCGGTGGCCATCGGGAGCGAAGATGCCGACCTCGTAGCCGAGCCCGGCCCGGCCCACCGAGGGCCAGCGCCGCTCGCCCTGGGGCGGGTCGGTGACCGCCCAGCCGATCGACTCGGTGGAGCCGTAGGAGTTCAGCAGCCGAACTCGGAAGCGTCGCTCGAACTCCTCCTTCTCGGCGTCGCTGATCGGCATGAAGTAGAGCGCATCGCGCACCTCGTGGCGGCCGTCGTCGGCCGAGGGCGGCTGCATCAGCAGGGTACGCGCCATCATCGCGATCAACTGCACCACGGTCGCCCGTTCCCGGCGCAGCTGGGCCCAGAACCGGCTGGCCGAGTACCGCTCGGCCATCACCACGGTGGCACCGGCGACCAGCACCGGCATCAGGGCCGCCAGCTGGAAGTTGGAGTGGCAGGCCGGCATGGTGGTGAACACCCGGTCGTCGGCGCGCAGCGAGGTCTGCCACACCCCGTAGTGACCTGAGAACACCAGATTGGCGTGGCTGATCATCACGCCCTTGGGTGCCGCGGTAGTGCCGGAGGTGTAGAGCAACTCGGCCACATCGTCACTGCTGACCGTGGCCTGCGGGGCGTGGTCGGGCTGGGCTGCGCAGAGCCGTTCGTAGCAGTGGACGGCCGGTGCCTGCCCGGCCTGGACCGTCCTCGGCGATCGCGTGTCCAATCCGGCCTTGACCACCTGGGACACCGGAACCGTCCCCGTGTCCCAGGGCCCCGGCGAGCCGCCGGGCTCGCGGACACTCAGCAGACCACCGCCGTCGGCCCCCAGCTCGGCCCGGATCCGCAGGTGGTCGTCCAACCCGGGCTCCTCGACCACCGCCCACCGGGCGCCGCAGGCCTGATAGGTCTGCCGCAGCTCGGCGGGGGTGGCGTCGAGGCTGAGTGGCACCGCGACCGCGCCGATTCCGGCCAGGCCGAACAGTACCGCGAGCATCTCGGGGCGGTTCCGCAGTTGGAGCACCACCGGGTCGCCCGGCCCGATCCCCAGGCTGGCAAAGCCCTGGGAGACCCGGTTGATCAGCCGGGCGAACTCGGCGTAGCTGAACTCGGTCCGGTGGTCGGCGGCATCCAGGTGCACCAGGAACGGGCGCTCCCCGAACAGCCGGCCGGCGGAATCCCACAGCTTCGCCGTGGTCATGCCGGTTGCGATGTCGGTCACGCCCTGCTTCCTTTCACCCTGGCCCTGCGGACGCCGCTAGAGGTTCTTGGTCAGTTCCGGCAGCACCTGGTAGAGGTCGCCCACGATGCCGAAGTCGGCGTAGCCGAAGATGGTCGCGTCCTTGTCCTTGTTGATCGCGACGATCACCTTGGCGTTGTTCACCCCGACCATGTGCTGCACCTGACCGGAGATGCCGATCGCCAGGTAGAGCTCCGGTTTGATGGTGGCTCCCGACACCCCCAGGTACCGCTCGGTGGGCAGCCAGTCGACGCCCTCGGCGAGCGGACGGCTGCAGGCCAGTTCGGCGCCCAGCTTCGCCGCGAGTTCGCGCGCCAGGTCGAGGTCGGCCTCGGCGGCGAAGCCGCGTCCCACGCCGACCACCCGCTTCGCCGCGGCCAGGTCGACGGTCTCGCCGGCCTTCGGCCGGGTCTGGACCAGGGTCAGCCCCGGTGCCGGCTCGGCCGCGACGGCCTCGGTGGCGCCGGCTCCGATGCCCTCCCCCGGCGGCAGCGCGCCGGGAGCCAGGACGAGGACGGCGACCTCGGCGGTGATCTCCTCGGTGGAGGTGGCCAGGCCGCCGAAGGCCAGCTGAGCCACCACCAGCGGCTCTCCCGGCGTCAGGTCGGTGACGGTCACCGGGCTGACGCCCAGGTGGGCGGCGACCTGGCCGGCCAGCAGCCGGCTCTGGGCGGAGGCGTCCAGCACGACCAGCTTCGCCCCGCGCGAGCGCAGCAGATCGGCGACCGCCGCGGCGTACGCCTCGGGCAGCACCTGCGGTGCGGCCGGGTCGATGGTCAGCGTGAGGTCGGCGGCGGGGAGCGCCCCGGCGCCGATGCTGACCGCGTTCACCTGGTCCGCCAGCGCCCGGACCGAGCCGGCCAGGGCGTTCCCGGCGGCCGGGTCGTGGGCGAGGATCCAAACATCAGACATGGGAATCGGGCTCCTTACAGGGACTTGAGGAAGGTGGCGAGCTGGGCTGCGGTGTCGGCCGGATCGCCCTCCACCACCTGGTGGCGGCGGTCGGCCTGCTCCGGCGCCAGCAGCGAGATCACCCGGGTGGACGCCGCCGGCATCGGCGCGGCCTGTTCGGTGACCGGCTTGCGTCCGGCCGCGAGGATGTCCTTCATGCCGGCGATCCGCGGCACGTTGATCGCGGAGGTCACGCTCACCACCGCCGGCAGGGTCACCTCGATCACCTGCTCGGCGTCCTCCAGGACGCGCTCCACCCGCAGCCGTTCACCGTCGGCGGAGATCCGGTTGACGGCGTTCAGCGTCGGCACACCGAGCAGGGCACCCAGTTGGTTGCCGACCTGCTGGGCGTAGCGATCGGAACTGCCGGCCCCCAGGATCACCAGGTCGTGGTCGCCGAGCTCGCCCAGCGCGGCGGCCAGCGCGCTGGCGGTCTGGTAGCTGTCCGCGTCCGGGCTGCCCGGTACCACGACCAGGCTGTCCAGGCCGCGGGAGAGCGCGTCCTTGCGGAGCTTGGAGTTGGCCAACTCCTCCCCGCCGAGGCTGAGCCCGATCACCTCGCCGCCGACGGCGTCGGCCAGTTGCCGGGCCGCCTCGATCGCGTTGAGGTCGTAGCTGCCGATCCTCCACTTCGCGCGGGAGAGATCCAGCGCCCGGTCGGGGCCGACGATGATGTCGGCGTCGTCGGGGGTGGCCTTGATGCAGGCGACGATTCGCATGTTCGCCAGGTCCTTTCTCAGACGGTCTGCTTGATGACGCCGGCCTCGAGCAGCCCGGCGATCTCTTCGGGGGTGTAGCCGAGCCGGGCGAGGACGTCGCTGGAGTCCTGGCCCTGGTGCGGCATCGGACGCCACACCTGGCCGGGGTGCTGGCTGAACCGCGGGAACACCCCGAGGCCCTTGAACTCCTCGCCGTCGGCGGTCGGCCAGTTCTGCCAGACGCCGCGTTCGGCCAGATGCTCCTCGGCGACCAGGTCGGGGAACTCCATCACCTTCATGGCGGCGATCCGGTGGGCGGAGAAGTCGGCCTCGACGTCCTTGACCCTGCGGGTGGCGAGGTACTCCTCGAGCCTGGCCTCGATGAGTTCGGCCTTCGGGCTGGAGAGCCACAGCGCGCTGCAGTCCTCCGGGTAGTCCTCGGTGCCCCAGAGCTCGCCCAGGCCGATCGTCTCCAGCAGGTACTTGTTCTGCGGCACGCCGTAGACGGTCAGCCCGATGAAGCCGTCGGCGCACCGGTACTCGCCGATCGCGCACAGGTTCTGGTTGCGGGCGCCAGGCCGGGGCCAGATCACGCCGGCGTTGAGGTAGTCGACCAGGTAGTACTGGCCGATGGCCAGCAGGGTCTCGTACATCGCGACGTCGACCATCTCGCCACGTCCGGTCCGTCCCACCTTGTGCAGGGCGGCCAGCGTCGAGCTGATGATCATCAGGGTGTTGAAGTAGTCGCCGGCGTAGGGGCCGGGGTTCATCGGCTGCTCGGGGGTGCCGTTCTGGCTCATGTAGCCGGAGTAGGCCATCACGGTCAGGTCGTAGGCGGCCCGGTTGACCATCTCCGGCACGCCGGTCTGGCCGTAGCCGGAGACGTGG
Organism: Actinomycetes bacterium; assembly: GCA_023393755.1. Taxonomy (GTDB): domain Bacteria; phylum Actinomycetota; class Actinomycetes; order Propionibacteriales; family Propionibacteriaceae; genus Propionicimonas. The sequence goes on from JAEXCA010000249.1 coordinate 41,510, forward strand.
ACGATCACCAGCCTGGGGTTGATCGACCAGAGCAGTTCGTCGGTGATGCCCTTGCGGGCCCAGGTACCGCCCTTGCTGGACTCGATGAACACATCGGCGTCGGCCAGCATCCGCAGCAGGACCTCCCGGCCCGCCTCGGAGAAGTAGTCCAGGGAGACCGAACGCTGGTTGCGGCGTTCGGCCTGCTTGACCCAGGCGGTGTCGCGGATGGTGTCACCGGCGCCGGTGTTCTCCAGCCAGGTCACGTCCGCGCCCCATTCGGCCATGATGCAGCAGGCCTTCGGGACGGCCAGTTCCACGGCCGCGTAGACGACCTTGAGGTCGTCCAGGACGCCGAACGAGGGCTTCTCGGTGGGAATGGTCACGACTGGTCTCCTCTCAGTTCGCGTACCTGCGCAGCACGCCCTTGGCTGCGGTGAGGATCATCATTTCGTCGGTGCCGCCGCTGATCCGATCGACCCGTAGGTCGCGCCAGATCCGCTGGATGCGATGGTCGCCGGCCACCGAGACGCCGCCCATCACCTGCATCGCGTCGTCGACCACGGAGAAGGCCGCGTTCACGCAGTAGTACTTGCACATCGCCGCCTCGGCCGAACTCATCTCGCCGGTGTCGTAGTGCCAGGCCGCCTCGTAGACCATGTTCTTCATCGCGTTGAGCTTGATCGCCATCTCGCAGAACTTGAGCTGGTTGAGCTGGAAGCGTCCGATCGGCTTGCCGAACTGGACCCGGGCGTTGGCGTAGCGGGCGGCGTCCTCGAAGGCCGACAGGGCGACCCCGTAGTCGCTGGCCGCGACCAGGAACCGCTCGAAGTCGAAGTCCTTGATGCCCCGGTTGAAGCCGTTGCCCTCGCGACCGAAGATGTCCGACTCCGACAGTTCGACGTTGTCGAGGTAGACGTCGGAGCAGCTGTCCATCCGCAGGCCCAGCTTCTCCAGCGGCTCGACCCGGACGCCGGGCAGGCTCATGTCGAGGAAGAACTCGGTGAAGCAGTCGGGGTCGTCGGCATTGCGGGCCATCACCACCAGGTACGGCACGTACCTCGACGAGGTGATGAAGGTCTTGTGGCCGTTGAGGTAGATCCTGCCATCGCGGCGGGTGTAGTTGGTCTTCAGGCTGCCGACATCGGAACCGGCGCCGGGCTCGGTGCAGGCGGAGTTCCAGATCTGCTTGCCGGTGCCGACGTAGGCCAGCACCTTCTCGATCTGTTCGGGGGTGCCCTCACGCAGGATGGTGTCGAAGCAGGGCAGCTGGTACAGCACGTAGGTCGGCGCGCCCCAGCGTCCCAACTCCTCGTAGACCGCGGTCAACGTGACCAGACCGAGATCGAGACCGCCGTGCTCCTCCGGCAGCATGATCAGGTCGAAGCCCAGGTCGCACAGCGCCTTCACCCAGCGTTCGGGGTAGCTGTGGTTGGCCTCGCACTCGGCGAAGTAGGCCTCCCAGTTCTCCCGCTGCATCAGTTCGCGGACGTTGTCGACCAGCAGCTGCTGCTCGTCGTTGAGGCTGAAGTCCATTGTCGATCTCTCCTTGGTTGTTACTTGTCGTCGAGGGCGCGTCGCAGGAAGGCGCCACCGTGGGCCAGCGCGGTCGCGGCCGCGTCGAGCATCCGGGAGTTGTGCAGGAAGGCGTGCAGGACGCCGGGGAGGACCTCGTGGCTGCAGGGCACGCCGTGCTGCGTCAGCATCGCGGCGAGTGTGGCAGTGTCGTCGCGGAGCGGGTCGAGCTCCGCAGCCACGAGGTGGGTGGGCGGGATCCCCCGGCTGAGATCCGCGCTCAGACAGTCGACGTACGGACTCCGCAGGTCGGCCGGGCCGGCCAGGTAGCAGTCGAGGTAGTACGCCAGATCGGCTTCGGTCAGGCCGTCCCACGGCCCGCCGAGCAGCCGGCGCGAACCGGAGTCGCGCAACCCGTACATGCCGTAGTAGAGCACCAGGCCGACGATGTCGACGCCGGGTTCGCCGGCGTCGGCCCGGTCCCGCAGCCACAGCGTGGTGGCCAGGCACATCGCGGCCCCGCCGCTGTCGCCGGCGAGGGCGAGCCGGGAGCCGTCCACCTGGTAGTCGGCCCCGGCCTCGCGCAGGTGCCGCGCCACCGCGGCACACTGCTCGATCGCCACCGGGAACTTCGCTTCGGGTGACAGCGCGTAGTCGATGCCGACCACCGCCGCACCCGACTGCTCGGCGAGCACCCGCATGATCCGGTCGTGGGTGTCGAGGTCACCCACCACCCAGCCGCCACCGTGGACGTAGAGCACGACCGGCAGCACCTCGCCCGTCCGCGGCAGGTGGCAACGGATCGCCACCGGCCCGTGCGGGGTCGGCACCTGCGCGTCGATGGTCTGCGCCATCGTCGGCCCGCCCTCGTTCCACCAGCGGCGTTCCCGGCGGTACGCCTGCCGCTGCTGGTCGAGTCCGGCGTCGGTGGCATAGGCATCGGGCGCGAGTTCGGCGGACTTGTCCAGTACCGCCTTCATCTGCGCCGACACCCGTTCCAGGACGGGCAGCTGGTTGTGGGTGACCATGGTCCTTAGCTCGCTGCCTCGACCTCGACCAGTTCCTCCCGGGCGGCGTCGACCCGCGGGTACTTGCGCAGGTACAGCCACAGCACCAGGGAGAAGACGGCGGCGAGGATGGCCGAGACGATCAGGATCCAGAAGATCTGCTGGTAGGCGGCCGCGGTCACGTTGCCGGCGGCGTCCAGCTGCGAATCCATGATCGCGCCGAACCAGGTGCTGGAGAAGGTGTCGGGCAGGAAGCCGATCACCGACAGGATGCCGGTGGCCGCACCGAAGTGGCCCAGCGGCACCTTGCCCTCGGTCAGCTGGGCCGAGACGACCCCGAAGGCACCGTTGGCCACGAAGCCGAGCAGCACCACCAGGATGCAGGCGACCACCATCACGGCCGGGCCGGTCGGCAGGTACATCATGACCAGCAGCGCACCGACGAAGATCAGCGAGCCGATCGCGATCACGATGGAGGGCCGGAACTTGTTGGCGATCTGGCCGAAGATCGGGCCGGACAGCAGGGTGATGCCGTAGTTGCGGATGTTGGCCACGATGGTGGTGGCAGCCAGCGAGACGCCCAGGATGCCGGTCATGTACGGCGTGGTGTAGGTGACGCCGGTGTAGTAGAAGTAGACGAAGAACAGCGACACCGCGGCGATCCAGACCACCGGGTCGCGGAACGCCCGGGTGAACTCGTTGAGCGAGAAGCCGCCCTCGGACTTGATCTCGCCGGCGAACTTCGGGATGAACAGCAGCGACAGGATGCCCAGGGTCAGGATCACGGCGCTGAGGAAGTACAGGTAGATCGAGACGCCGAGGTTCAGGTTCTCGCCGACGGCGGCGACGATGGCGGTCGAGACCAGGCCGATCAGCAGGCCGGCGACGCCGTAGATGCCGTAGGAGAGGCCGATCCGCTTGGGGTACTCGTCCTCCTTGGAGACCAGCCGGACGAGCTTGTAGCGCACGCCCCACCAGATCAGGATCGTGGTGACACCCATCAGAATGAAGACCGCGTACAGCACGGTCAGGCTGGGCAGCATCGCGTAGATGAAGGTCAGCACGGCCGTGGAGATGAAGCCGACCGACGACAGCGTGCGCATCCGGATCTTGTCCGCCAGGATCCCGGAGGGGAGGTAGCAGATGAGGGCGGTGATCGCGTAGGCACCGAAGACGGCGCCCAGT